>JBBROC010000006.1:0-81952 GCA_038229815.1 Steroidobacterales bacterium
TGTGATATTCAGTGGCAATCGGAGCGGCAAGCACGTTACCGCGGACCGTGTAGGCGCCGTTCACCAACCCAGTCGGAAATGGGAACTGCCCAGGTGCGATCACCACCCGATCGATCCAGCCCGCATCGTAGCTGTACGAGCCGACGATACGCAGCGCCGCCTTGTCGCCCCAAAAAGGCATATTCACCATGGCGTTCTCGGCATGGTCGAACCCACCGTGATCGGTGTCCGCGAATTTCACCTCTGCGGACGATTCGAACAACGCCGGATTCGGTGCATTCGGCACCAATTTGATGGTGCCGCCCATCGAGCCCGAGCCGTAGAGCGTGCCCTGCGGGCCGCGCAGCACCTCGACACGGTTAAGGTCATAGAGGTCGGGCGAAATGACGATTTTGCCCTCATTGGTCGCCGCCTGTGCCGTAAGAGACGTGTCGTCGAAGTAAAAACCGACCGTCGGGGAATTGCCGCCGTTCGAGGCGACGCCTCGCATCTCGAACTCGGTCATCCCCGGACCGCTGGTGCGCATCGATACGCCGGGGACGGTCTGCATGAGGGAGGCTAGATCCGTGAAGCCTCGATTCTGGATGTCCGCACCCGACAATGCCGTGATACTGATTGCCGTTGTCTCAATCGTCGCCTCGCGCTTTTCGGCAGTGACGACGATTTCCTCGAGCTGTCCCAAGTCTGTATGAGCTTGCTGGGCACTGACCGGCTGGAGCAGTATTCCGCTCCAAAGCGATGCGCAGAGCGCGGCTGCGGGTCGTATACGATAGTTAATCATGGTGCTCCCTAAAATCTCCCAAAAAACCTGTACCCCAGATTCCGTGTCATTATAACGAAGGCGCGAGCGTGCGATCTGCTTATGGATTCTGCACGGTGGCCGCCGTCGTCTGCGGCGCGACGATCAGACGCAGCAGGTCGGGCCTGGAAGGGTCGCGTTGCAGGTGCGGATACTTAAGCCCGCCCTGATAGTCGAGCCGATGCAGTGCGGTGGCATGACCGTTAGCCACCTGCAATTCGAGCTTTCCTTGATCCCGGGTCCTGCGGACCGCCTCTTCGATTTGGCCTACGGAGAATTTAGCCGCATTGACATGGGTCAAGCGCATGCCCGGCATGATACCGGCGTTGTAACCACTCATGCCGGGGGCAGAATCGAGCACGGTACCGTCTTCTTGGATGAGCAGTCCAATCGAATACCGCAGGTCGGCGAAGCGCCAAGTCTGCCATTCCGGCCACAGGAGATCCACTTTGTGAACCTGCTCCATGTCCGCGATCAATTCTGATTTTTGATCCGTGTACACGAGCTTCCAGCCGCTGCGCTCGAGCCCTGCCAATGGAGGTTCGGGAGAGAGGGAATCCAAGTGGCTGCGCAGGAAAGATACCCAGTCGTAGGGCGCCACCTGTTTCATCGCGGACACCACGTCATCTAACGTGTAGGGAGAGGAAGTCGCGTGCGGACCGAACAGCAGCTTGCACAAGTCGTCCAGAGAGCGGCGGTTACCGCTTGATTGCCGGATGATCGCATCGGCCTCGAGCCACATCAGGCCGCTCTCGGGATAGAAGTCCGTGTTCCGGCGCGCGGATACCCACGCGTTCGGCGACACCAGCAGCATCTGCGCACCAATGGTCGTGTCCTGCAGAGAGCGCCAGGTGCGTCCCGTGTGATAGGTCATCTCCGAGGCATCGATCGCGAGCGATTGGGTCAGCTGGTCCTCGTTCCAGAAACCACTGCGAACGGCGATGATGCTGGAAATGTAGTCCGTCAATCCTTCATACACCCAGATGAGCCCGGCCTTCATCGGATCCTGGTATGTCTTGATGTCAAGGCCGACCGGCGTGCGATATTTGCCATTCCAAGAGTGGATGTATTCATGCGGAACCATGGTCGCAGTCGTCAACAACACGCGCGAATCGGACAATCCGTTGGAGGGCAGGCGGTTTTCGCTGGATTCGAAGTGTTCCAGCGTGTAGTGATCGATCTCATCGCCAAGGGAGATCTGCAGATTGTATTTCGTGTAGCGCGGGCCACCGAATTCCGCCTCGGTTTCCGCGACCATGCGGCGGAAGTGCTCGACCACGTCCCGAGGGACCTCGAGGCTCGCTGCAGATTCCGCGGAAATGGCCATCACCGCGGACGACGGGCCACCCAACGGAAACGTGCGCAGGTGTTCCGCCGCGATCAGCGGTGAGTCGACCAGTGTCTTCAGCGGAACCTCGCCGAATTCGATCGTGTCGGGTGCCGACGCGCGCGCCAACGGGAGCGAGGTGTTGTACTTCCAACCGGCAGGCAGGCGGATGCTGGCAAGGAAGGGGTCGCTATCGTTAGGCAGGCTGGGTGGGTAGAGCACGACCAGCCACCAGTTCACGACGAGCTGGTCGTGGGAGGTGCAGATGTCCGATTGGAATCCTTCCTGTCCCACCACGCAGGCGAAGTCGAGATCCGCCTGGACTTGGCTAACACCGGCGGGCACGTCGACGTGGAACACGAAGATATCCAGCTCATCGCGATGCCAGGCAAGCGGCTTGCCGTTCGCGGCGAACGTCAGCCGGACGACCTGGCTCAAGGGACCGCCCGGGCCGTGCTCACCCGGGATCCACTTCGGATACGCGAGAGTGAGGATTCCGGGCGTCGCCGGGATCGTCATATGAGAGTGAAGCAGGCCAGTCGGCGCTTCGGTCGCATCGAGCACGATGTGAATCGGTACCGTCACAGCGCCCCATACCGGTGGCGATACGGAATAAACTACGGTGCCGAGAACGGCGAGCAACAATTGCCGGGCCATGAATAAAGCCCAGCAAGCGCTCGAATTTAAATGCCTTGAGCCAATAACGCGCGGGCTAAAAAGCAGCGGCTTTCGAGCCCCGCAATGCTCGGCAAATAATCTCGAGCAAAGCTCGTTATCGCCAAATCCATCGGCACCGGCGATAACAATGTATCGAGGTTTACTAGTTTTTTTGGCCATTTCCAATTGTACCGAAACAATTAATTTTGCAGGCAAAACCCGCGATCCAAAGGAACTCCCGCTATGCCAAGGCTGGCGACAGCGGCGCGTCCTGGACGACGCCCCGAGCCGCCTGCTACTTTGTTCGGGTGTCGAGCACGACGCGCACCTTGGCCGCCAGTTCTTCGATCGTGAACGGCTTGCCGATAACCTCTACCCCGGCATCCAGAACGCCATCGTGGACCACGGCATTGCGGGTGTAGCCGGTCATGAACAGCACCTTGAGGTGCGGCCGGCGGCGGCGCGCTTCCTCGGCGAGCCTCGCGCCGTTGACCTCGGGCATGACCACGTCGGTGAACAGCAGCGCGATGTCGGCATGTGCCTCCAGCTGCGCCAGGGCGCCCGCGGCGCCGTCGGCTTCGAGCACGCGATAGCCGATTTCGACGAGCGCGTCGGCAACGAACTGGCGCACCGCCGGTTCGTCCTCCACCAGGAGAATCTGCTCCTTCAACTCGCTGCGCCGCAGGGCCTCGGCCTGCGCCTCGGCAGCGGCCGTTCCGCCCGCGGTGGGCAGTGCGTCGCCCACGAGTCGCGGCAGATAGAGTTTCACAGTGGTGCCGTGCCCCACCTCCGAGTAGATTTTGACGTGGCCGCTCGACTGCTTCACGAAACCGTAAACTTGAGACAGGCCGAGGCCCGTGCCCTTGCCCACTTGCTTGGTCGTATAGAAGGGGTCGAATGCCTTGGCCAGCACGTCGGACGCCATGCCGCTACCGTTGTCGCTCACCGCGATAAGCACGTAGGGCCCAGCCGCCACGCCCTGCCCCGCCACCTGACGCTCGTCGAGCTCGCTGTTCCCTGTTTCGATGGTCAACTTGCCGCCCTCGCCCATGGCGTCGCGGGCATTCACCGCGAGGTTGACGATGGCGTTTTCGAGCTGATTGGGATCGACGTTGATGCGCCACAGTTGCGGCGCGAGCACGGTCTCCAGGCGCAGCTCCGCGCCCAAGGAGTGGCGCAGCAGCTCTGACATGTTGGCGACCAGTTGATTCGCGTCCACGGGTTCGGGACGCAGCGGCTGCTGGCGGGCGAACGCGAGCAGGCGCTGCGTCAAGGCGGCGGCCCGGCGCGCGCCCTCGGTGGCGGCATCGACGTAGCGCTGTGCGCGGGCATCGCCCGAGCCCACGCGCCGGCCGAGCAGATCGAGCGATCCCAAGATCACGGCCAGCATGTTGTTGAAGTCATGCGCAATGCCACCGGTCAATTGTCCTAAGGATTCCATCTTCTGCGACTGCCGCAGCGTTTCGTGAGCGGATTCGAGCTCGTGGGTGCGCTCGCTCACACGCCGCTCGAGATCGGTGTTTGCCTGCTGCACGGCTTCCAGCAGCCGTGCTTTGTCGATGGCCACCGCCGCCTGGCCGGCGAGTCCGGTGATCAGGCGTTCAGCGCGCTCATCGAAGCGCTGCGGCTGTTCGTGGCCGAAGATCAGCGCGCCGATCACCTCGCCGGTGCGCGATATCACCGGCACTGCGAGGTAGCTGCGCACCGGCACGTGGCCCGCAGGCATGCCCCGATGCGGGGCATTATGACCGTAGCGCGCATCGGCTAAGATGTCGTCTGATCGCACTACGCCCTCGCCGCGCAGCGTCGGCGCGAAGATCGCGGTGGCGCGTGGCATGCCGAAATCCGCGAAGTCGCTGCGCGCCGCGCCCGCGAGCGCGTACAGCATGTAGCGCTCGCCGTTGTCGTTCATGACGTTGTAGAAGAACGCCCCGTAGCGCGCCTTCGTGATCTCGACGCCCGCTTCGACCACTTGCTGCACCAGCACGTCGAGGCGCCCCTCCATCGCGACCTGCACGCCGCTGCGATTCATGATGGCGAGCGCATGGCTCTCCTCCGCGAGCCGGTCGCGGCTCTCCCGCAGGGTGCGCTCCGCCCGCTCGCGCTGCGTGTCGTCGCGCAGCGTGAGCACGGCGCCCTTGCGCTCGTTTTTCTGGTTCAAGATCGGCCGCGCCGAGCCGATCGCGAGCACTTCCACGCCATCGGCGTGCCGGATACGCCAGCGCGCATCGAGCACACTCTCGCCGTAAAGCGCCGCGCGCGTGAGCGGCAGGGCCTCGGGCGGATAAGGCTCGCCCTCCACGGTGAACAACCGGTATGTGTCCTGGTAACCGTCAGGCGTGACCCCCAGCGCCTTCACGCCGTGCAGGCGCTCCGCCGCCTCGTTGACGAACACGATCGCGCCCTGCGCATCGGTGACGATGACGCCCTCCATGAGTTGATTCAGCACCGCCGCCTGCTCGGCGACCTTGGCGTTGGCCGCCTCGTTTGCCTCGAGCGCCTGCCTGCGGGCGGACACATCGCGCGAAAACACCGCGAGTCCCTCGCCGGACGGATAGGCGCGCGTTTCCATCCAGGCGGTGCGGCCGTCCTGCCAACACAGATGATGCTCGAGCGCGATCGGCACCCGCTCGCGCATGGCGCGCTGGTACAGCAAGCCGGCCTCGGACTGCTCCGAACCCGGCCACGCCTCCCAATGAGTGCGCCCGACGATCATCTCGGGCGGCCGGCCGTCGAGGCGCAGCGCGCCTGCGTTGATGTCGACGACGCGAAAATCGCGGTCGAGCAGTACGAACGCGTCGCCCATGTTCTCGAGCACGTCGCGGCGCCGGTCACGCTCCAGGTCGAGCGCATCCTCCGCCCGGACTTGATTGGAGACATCCGTATTGACTCCTAACCAGCGCAAAATCTCGCCCGCGGGCGAGTGCAGCGGACGCACACGGGTCAAGAACGGACGGTAGCGGCCGTCGGCGCCGCGCAAAGGAAACGTCATCTCAAAGGGCTGGCCCGTGTCGATCGACGCGCGCCACCGCTCGATCACCGCCGGCAGCACCTTCGGGTCGTGCACCGAGGTCCAGCCCCAGCCTTCCATTTGTTCGGGGGTGGTACCGCAGTACTCGTGCCAGGCGCGGTTATACCAATGGATGTAGCCATCGTCCCGGGCGAGCCAGCACGCCTCCGGCAGCCACTCCGCAAGCAGTGCGAGATCCGCGGCGCCGACCGTGTTTTTCCGAGACTGCTGACCGTGCATCCTTAAGAATTGTACTTAAAAATGACCGTCGAATGCCAAATTCGGACCACTACGACGCCCGATCCGACCTGCCCAAATCAGTCTGGTCTGCAGGCTTCTGCCATGGGCGCGGTGCCTAGCTAAGGCCCGTGGCCTGTCACGGATGCTCTTCGCAGCTCCCGCCGATGCCACAGCAAGTAGGCCGCCGGTAGCACGAGCATCGAGAGGATGGGCGCGGTGATCATGCCGCCGACCATGGGCGCTGCAATTCGGCGCATGACTTCCGACCCGGTACCGCCGCCAAACATGATCGGCAAGAGTCCTGCGACAATCACCGCCACCGTCATCGCCTTCGGCCGCACTCTAAGCGCGGCGCCCTCTTCGATCGCTTCAATGAGGTCGCGTTCCGTCAAAAATTGATTGGCAGCTCGACGCCTGGCGATGGCGTGATCTAGATAGATCAGCATCACCACCCCAAATTCTGCGGAAACCCCCGCGAGCGCGATGAAACCGATCGCTGAGGCGATGGAAAGGTTGTACCCAAGCAAAAAGAGCAGCCAAAGGCCGCCCACCAACGCGAACGGCAGCGTGCCCATAATTAGCGCCGCTTCTCCAGCGCTGCGGAACGTGAGGTAGAGCAGCACAAAGATGATAATCAACGTAAACGGCACGACCAGCTGAAGTTTTTTGGTTGCGCGAGCCAAGTACTCGAATTGGCCGGACCAGGCAATCGAGTAACCGGGCGGCAAGGCTACGCGCTCCCCGACCAGCTTCTGCGCCTGCGCGACGTAGGACCCCAGGTCGCGACCGGTGATGTCGACGTAAACCCAGCCGTTCAAACGCGCATTCTCGCTGCGGATCTGCGGCGGGCCGTCGGTTACGACCAAGTCCGCGACCGCTCCGAGGGTCGTGGTCTGCCCCGCCTCCGTCACGATGGGCAGCAAGGTGAGCTTTTCCACCGAGTCCCGTTGCTCGCGCGGATAGCGGATATTGATAGGAAAACGCTGTAGCCCTTCCACGGTTTCACCTATGTTCTCCCCGCCGATCGCAAGCGCAACGACTTGCTGTACATCTGCGAGACTCAATCCGAACCGCGCGGCGCGCAGCCGATCTATCCGCACTTCGATGTAGCGCCCGCCGCGAACCCGCTCGGCGTAGGCGGAGCGCGTGCCGGCGACTTCCTTGACCGTAGCCTCGACCTGCTTGCCGAGTCTTTCGATTACGTTCAGGTCCGGACCCGCGATTTTGATGCCGACCGGGCTTTTGATGCCGGTCGAGAGCATATCGATGCGATTGCGGATCGGCTGAACCCAAAGATTCGAGAGGCCAGGTATCTGCAAGGATGCATTCATCTCATCGATCAGCTGATCCTGGGTCTTACCTCTCGGCCACTGAGATTGCGGCTTGAATTGAATCGTCGTCTCGAACATCTCAAGGCCCGCAGGATCCGTTGCGGTTTCCGCGCGTCCCCCCTTGCCAAACACGCGCTCGACTTCCGGAAACTGCATCAATACCTTGTCGGTTTGCTGCAATAGTTGGGATGCCTTGTCGGCGGATAACCCCGGAAGCGCCGAGGGCATGTACAGCAGGTCGCCCTCAATGAGCGGCGGCATGAATTCGCTGCCAAGTTGAGTCAAGGGCACCATCGTGACCACGATCAACAGCGCGGAGGCGGCGAGCATCGGCTTAGGATGTTTCAGCACGAAATCGAGCAGCGGTCTGTACACCCACAGCAGGAATCTGTTGATGGGATTGCGGAGCTCTTGCGCAATCCTGCCGCGCAAGAAGTAGAACATCAACACCGGAATCAGGGTCACCGACAGTGCCGCGGCAGCGGCCATCGAGTACGTTTTGGTAAACGCCAGCGGCCCGAATAATTTGCCTTCTTGCGCTTGGAGCGTGAATACCGGCAAGAAACTAAAGGTGATGATGAGCAGGCTGAAAAACAGTGCCGGCCCTACTTCCATGGCGGCGGTGGCGATGAGTCCTGCTTGCTCGGTGGCATCGGGGCGCCGATCGGGATGCTCGCGATTCCAAGCTTCCAAATGCTTATGCGCGTTCTCGATCATCACCACCGCCGCATCGACCATCGCGCCGATCGCAATCGCGATTCCGCCCAACGACATGATGTTCGCATTCACTCCCTGCCAATTCATGACGGTGAAGGCGGCAAGAATCCCCAAAGGCAAACTGACGATCGCCACAAAAGCCGAACGGAGGTGGAATAAGAAAAGCGCGCAGACTAAGGCTACGACAATGAACTCCTCGATCAGCCGGCTGCGCAAGGTCGCCACCGAGCGGTGGATCAATTCCGATCGATCATAGGTGGGTATGATCTCGACGCCCTTCGGGAGCCCGGATTGCAGGGTAGAGATTTTGGCCTTGACCGCATCGATCGTGGCGAGCGCATTCTTGCCGGCGCGCATCACGATGACACCACCGACCGCTTCCCCCTTACCATTGAGTTCGGCGATCCCGCGGCGGCTCTCCGGGCCGACCTGAATCCTGGCCACATCGCCGAGCAAAATCGGTATGCCGCCGCCGCCTAAGCCCACCGGGACACTGCGAAAATCATCGAGACTTTTCAGATACCCGGTGGCCCGCACCGCGTACTCCGCCTCGCCGAGTTCAAGCACCGAACCGCCCTTCTCGTTATTTGAATTGCTCAGCGACTGCTTCACGCGCCCAATGGTGATTCCGAGCGCGCGCATTCGATCCGGATCGAGCACGACCTGGTACTGCTTGACCAAGCCGCCGACGCTCGCTACTTCGGCAACGTCTTGCACGCTCTTGAGTTCATATTTGAGAAACCAGTCCTGCAGTGCACGCAGCTGCGAGATGTCGTAGCGACCGCTATGATCAATGAGCGCGTATTCGAAAATCCAGCCGACCCCGGTGCCGTCGGGACCGAGCGTCGGCTTCGCTGACGGCGGTAGTCGGCCCGTAACTTGATTTAAGTACTCGAGCACGCGCGAACGCGCCCAATACAGGTCCGTCTTGTCGTCGAAAATTATGTACACGTACGAATCGCCGAAGAACGAATAGCCGCGCACCGTGCGGACCCCCGGCACCGATAACATCGTGGTCGTGAGCGGATAGGTGACCTGATCTTCGACAATCTGTGGTGCTTGTCCCGGATACTCCGTGCGGACGATGACCTGCGTGTCGGACAAATCCGGTAGCGCATCGAGCGGTGTTGAGAGCGTCGCATGCACACCCCAGGCGGCGACTAAACCGGTCGCCATCAGCACCAGCAGGCGATTTTGGATTGACCAACGGATGAGGGCGGCGAGCATGTCACTGCGTCCCATGAGGGTCTTTCGTTGCGCTCGCGCCGGCCAGGTTCTCGAAGGCGCCGCGCAGGCTCGCCTCGGAGTCAATGAGAAATTGACCTGATGCGACCACGGTTTGCCCGAGATTCACCCCTTCCACTATCTGCGAGCGTCCACCTTGTTCGAGGCCGACGCGCACCAGCGCGGGACGAAAGTGCGTAGCGTCCTCGGCGAGGATGACGACGCTGCGGGTGCCGGTCTTGATGACCGCTTCGGTCGGTACCGTGAGGACTTTTGGAAGCTCTGCGCCGTGCAAATGGACCGACGCAAACATTCCGGGCCGCAGGTGATTGCCGGGATTCTCAACCACCAGTCGTACCTTGAGCGTTCGAGTGGACTGAGCAAGTTCGGGATAAAGATAATCGATTTGAGCTGCAAAGCGCTCGCCGGGCAGCGCCGTGACCGAGATCTCCGCGGCATCACCGGCCTTGATCCACCCCGCTTGCAACTCCGGTACATCGGCCGCGACCCAGACGCTTGCGAGGTCGGCGAGCTGAAATAAGGTTGTGCCGGGTTGTACCGCCGCGCCTTGCCGCACGCCCAACTCCATCACATAACCGTCGAACGGTGCGTAGTAGTTCACTCGCCGTTCCGCTAGGCCGGTTTGCTCGATATGCGCGATCTGTCCCGCCGATAGCCCGAACAGAACAAGCCGCTCGCGCGTCGCTGCAATTAGCTTGGGATCATTGGAACTGCGGGCTATCAAGAGCTCCTGCTGTATAGCGAGAAGATCGGGTGAGTAGATACCTGCTAGGGGCTGGCCGCGGTGCACCGCATCGCCCTGCGCACGGACATTTAAGTGCTCGACCCAGCCGGGCTCGCGCACTTGGATGGCTTCGATGCGGTGCTCATCGACGCCAACTAATCCTACGGTATCGACGCTTCGCGCGAAGCTCCCCTCATCGACCTTCGCCAACCGAAGCCCAAGGTTTTGAACGACGCGCGAATCGACCTCGATACCCTCGGCCGAGCCCGACGCGGCTTGGGGCACCGCTGCCGATTTCTCGCACTTCGGCGCGAGCTGCATATCCATGAAGGGTGATTTACCCGGCTTATCGAAATGCTCGCGGGGGTGCATCGGGTCATACCAATACGTCGGCGGAGCGTTGCCACAAGCTCTTTGTTTAGCCGGCATGGCATCGTGCTGGCGCAGGAACACGATGGCGGTTACTGCGATCACAAACCCTAACGCTGCGGTCGACGCGATTTTTTGGCTGCGTTTCATGGTGCGTCTCGCGACAACGATTGCGGTGCCGACAAATAACTAAGACGCACCTGGGCACGCGCAGCCTCGACGACCAAGGCAAGTCTTTGCAATTGCACATCGAGCAAACCGCGACGTGCGAGCAGCACCGCCTCAAATGGACCGCGGCCGGCGCCATAACTCAAGCGTGCAGCCTCGACGCGACGCTCGGCGTCCCGAATAATGAGGGCATCGAAGTCACCGACCCGCTGGGTGTAGTGCTGCCAGTCGGTGTAATTCTCGTCTACCTGCGCGTGCAACTCCCGAAGCGCGTCGCGCTTGCGTTCTTTGGCTGCACGGGACTGTTGCAGGGCGCCGGCAAGCCCTCGATCTTGGCGATTCTTGGTGAAGTAGGGGAGCCCGACCGTGAACTGCAATCCCACGAAATCAGAATAGTTGGGTCGGTAGGCGGTGTATAGCTCGATCGAGAAATCCGGTTTGTAAGCCTGGCGTGCAAGGGCAATATCGGTCGCTGATGCATCGATTTGTCGATCGAGGCCGCCGATGACCGGATGGTGGTCGGCGCGCTCCATCATGTACGGCAACGCAGCCGGGAGTGGGGCAAGATCCAGCGAGTCGGCCAGCGGCCGCTTTGCATCCTCGCCAATCCAGCGCGCCAGTGCGCTGCGCGAGCGCAGCGAGTGATGCAGCCAATCATGAGCTTTGTCACCGACGAGCTCTGCCTCAATTTTCGCGGTAAACCAATCCGCCTGAGACGCTTTGCCCGCCGAATATTCCTTTTGTAACGCCTGCACCTCCAGGTTGGCTTCGTTTTGCAATCGCTGCGTGAGTTTCAGCGCTTGCTCGGCTTCGTAGACATCGAGCCACGCGAGAGAGGTATCGCGGCGGACCATCCGCGCATCGTTATCGAGCGCGGCACGTTCCACGTCGGCGCTTTGCCATTGGCGAGCGCCTTTCAGGCGCCGCTTTTCTGCGCGGGGAAACTCCTGGCTCAAGCCCACGGTGAATTCGGTAAAGTTATCGCGCCGCAGGCTGAAGGCTTCGGCGGTATCGATCGGCAGATCCCTAAGTCCGCCCGATAGTTTTGGATCCGGTAGTTGTGCTGCGGCAACGGCCTGCTGTTGTTCGGCTTCAATGGTGGCTTCTCGGCGCTTAAGCACCGGCTGATCCACCAGTGCGAGGCGCGCGGCCTCGGTGAGAGTCAGGAGTGAACTCGTCTCCCGGGTGGCCGACTCCGCACCCGGCACATACGAAAAGGCCGGCGGTATCTCTGCAGCGACTGGGCACAGAGGAGCAGCAGACCCAATCAGCAGCAATGGCCATTTCTTGGACCATCGAGTCATGGAAGTTCTCCGAAAATCGTCGATGACCACGCCGCAATAGCGGCGAGGTCGCGCGGGCAGCAGATGCCCGGATGCTTACTCGATCAGAGAAGCATTAGGCGATGGGAGGACGCAGCAGAGGAGGCGGGGTGTGGTCGGCGAAGGGCGCGGCGCCGGCGTCAACAATGACAACGCTGCGCACTGCACTTCGTCGCGAAATCGGCATCGTTAGGGGCACGGCTGCGCCGATCGGAGCCGGGCATTGCGCCGCGCACCAGGCCATGAGCCCCCGTGAGCAACATGAGTCACAGTCTTTGCCGGGCAGAGTCTGGCCATCGCAAGCTTGGCTTGAATGATCAACGCCACCATTCAGCATCGCCGAATAAGCGAGTCCCGGCACCTGTAAAACGGTGACCAAAAGCAACGCGATGGCGATAAGGCGACGCATGTGAGCAGTGTATTGTATGGCTTGGCGGCAAAAACGTGAACCGCTCGTCAGCTAAAGACCGATTCCGCCGCGGTTAGGTTCAATGCAAAAGAAAAAGAGGGGCTGGACGGGCCCTGAACGGAAGGGAAAGAGGGCTGCCGAGCAGCCCTAACCGATCTTAGGCTGCCCTCGAGTCGCTTTGAACTCGATGCCTTCCAGAAGATGCCGCCAGCCCAGCGCTTGACGCTCAAGACCGCTACGGATAACGAAATGGCGACGACCGTCCAGTAGTAGATGGTGGCGATTCTGGGGTGGGGACAGGAGCTTTTGGATTGAGTTAGCCATTGGCAGCCTCACCTTGGTCGGTTTGCTTCGCGGCTGAATCCCTTGCCGCCGTGCGCAGCCCTGGGGTCGGAATCTGTAAGCGCCGAAGAGGTTCGACGGAGCCCTAGTTACCTTCCCTGTTGGATGGCTGCCGGCACTGTATGCGCAAAGCGACCACGACCCTTATGGTTTAAGTATGCTTCGGCTAAGACGCTGCGCGCGGAATTTCCCGTGCACAGAAAAAGTACGTTAAAGTTTCGATCAGCCATCGCGAAGCGATTTACTCATGCAGATGGCCGAGACCGGACAGAGCGAGCGAAACTCCACACTTTGCTTCACAGCGTCGCTCACCAGGCTCCGATCCGTGACAGCGTAACCGAGCCCTCGAAAAAACGCTTCCGCGGTCTCGGTCAATAGCACGAGCTGCTTAATACCCTCTGACTTGGCTTCGAGCTCCAGGTGGGCGACAAGCTCGCGGCCGATGCCGCGCTTGCGATGCTCGGGCGCTACGGCTAGCGATCGCAGCAGCGCCGCGCCACCGAATCGCTCCAGACCAATCACGCCCAAGATCGAACCCTTTTCCTCTAGCATCCAGGATCAAAACTCGTGCGCGCTCTGCAAATCTGCCGTCGGCAGCCCCGCGCCGTTAAGGAGCTGTAAGACCGCCGACAGGTCGGCCGAGTGGCCACGGCGAATTTTAGATGCCGCCAACATCAGCCCGCGCAGCAGCTCGATGCCTTGGGCGCGGGCTCCGCCTTCATCGCCGGCACGCAACATGCGGCGGCATTGGGACTTGCGCCAGGCGCCGTCGATTCGCCGTGATTGAACACCGACGTGTCTTTGCCGTAGACCGGGATCGCACCTAGGGTGTGGAAGGTCTCCCACGCAATGCCGGTGGGATCGGTGACCCAATACTTGTCCGAATGGGCGTAGCAGCAGGGCTGATCGTCCTCTTGGATCAAACGCGCATCGGCAGCCTGCAGTTGTGTGTGCAGGCCGCGCAATTCCTGATCCGTGTCGACCTGGAAACCCAAGTGATTGATACCGATCGGTTGGCGGCGCGTCGAGATCGCGAAATTCGCACGCGGATCCTCAATCATCCATTTGGCATAGTCCGCCTGGCGCAACGTCGGGTCTGCGGCAAACAGAGTCGAGTAGAAACGGATGGACTGGTCTAGATTCTCGACGCTCATATTCAAGTGGAATCGTTTCATGCCTGTTTCCTCTTCGGTTGTGCGCCCTCTTCCGCGGGAGTGCCGCAGGTCGGAGCGCAATCCTTGTCCGCCAGCACACAGCAATTCTCGGTGAGAAAACCCAAGAGCTGATTCATGCGGGGAAAATTGGGGCTGTAGTACAAGAACCGGCCCTCGCGGCGCGCCTCGATGAGGTTCGCGCGCTGTAGCTCCTTTAAATGAAAGGACAGCGTCGGACCCGGGACGTCGAGTTTTTCGCTCAATTGGCCAGGCGTGTAGCCTTCCGGGCCCCGCTTCACTAGCAAGCGAAACAGCGCCAGGCGCGACTCTTGCGCTAGGGCAGATAAGGATTCGACGACCTCCATCGTTTTCATATTTCCAATTCTATAGAAATAATAACAGATTGGCCATACGCCAAATAGCCCCGCGCCTTCCATCCGGCAATCCGCCTCGCATATTGAAGCCGCTCCAGCTCCCGCAATAACATTCGGCCGGCGGTTATGACGGCCAGTCCGGCCAGAAGCCGGGGACTAGCCGCTCGCAATCAAATCGGCGTTGATAAAATGAATGAGCCCTGCAATGCTGGGCTGGTAATCTCGAGCAAAGATCGTTTTCCCGGATCCATTGGGACCGGCGATAACGATGCATCGAGGTGTACTATTTTTTTGGCCATTTGTACCGAAACACCTTAATTTTGCAGGCAAAGCCCCGCGCTCCAAAGGAACTCCCCTCATGCCCAAGGCTCATTGGAATGGCGTCACGCTCGCCGACACGAACGACACGGTCGTTGTTGAAGGTAACCACTATTTTCCGATCGATACCGTCGACCCCGCGCTGCTGAAGCCTACCAAGAAGACAACGGTCTGCGGCTGGAAGGGTACAGCCAACTACTACACGATCGTCGCCGGCGGCAAGGAAAATGTGGACGCGGCCTGGTATTACGCCGAACCGAAGCCCGCAGCCGCCGAGATCAAGGGGCGTGTGGCGTTTTGGAAGGGCGTGCAAATAGTTTAAAAGGGAACCTCTCTCGAACGACGGCGAATCGCAAAGATCATGAATGCATTCCCAAGGTTGAAAGTGATCTGGTTGCGAATCCTGGCATTCTCTGCGCTGCTGGCGTGCATCGGCACCGCTCATGGCGACGCTTCATCCGCTGCAAGTCAAGAGTGGCAGCCCCTGGTTTGGCGCTCGATCGGCCCGTTCCGGGGTGGGCGCGTATTGACCGTCAGTGGCGCTCCCAATGAGCCCAACCACTTCTACTTTGGCGCAGTGAACGGCGGCGTGTGGGAAACGCATAATGCAGGGCGGACGTGGATACCGATCTTTGATTCCGCGCCTTTAGGCGCAGTGGGCGCCCTCGCGGTGGCACCGTCCGATCCCTCGGTCATCTACGTCGGCAGCGGCGAGGCCGATATGCGGTCGGATATCGCCCAAGGTGCGGGCATGTTCAAATCCGTCGATGGCGGCCGCACCTGGCAGTCGGCCGGGTTGGAGGATTCGCAGCAGATCGGGCGCATCCTGGTCGATCCGACGCACCCCGATCAGGTGCTGGTCGCTGCCCTAGGACATCCCTACGGCGCGAACGAGACGCGCGGCGTGTTTCGCTCGATCGATGGCGGCAGAACTTGGCAGCGCACGCTGGAACGAGGTTCGGATACCGGTGCAATCGATTTGGCGGCGCGAGCCGATCAGCCCAACATCGTGTACGCGGCGCTTTGGCAAACGCGCCGGCCGCCTTGGAGTGTCTATCCACCTTCGAATGGTCCAGGAAGCGGGCTCTACAAGTCGACGGACAACGGACAGACATGGACCGCCCTCATCGGGCACGGACTTCCCAGCAACCCCGGCCGTATCGGGATCGCGCTATCGCCATCAAATCCGCACCGCGTGTTTGTCCTCGTCGACGCGCTAGATGGCGGCCTCTTTCGTTCGGACGACGCGGCAGCAACATGGACGCGCGTGTCGAACGACAGCCGCATCTGGAAGCGCGGTTGGTACTTCGGCGGCGTCACCGTGGATCCACGAAATTCCGACATCGTCTATATATGTAACACGGCTGTGTATCGCTCCGAGGATGGCGGCCAGCAGTTCGAGCCGGTGAAAGGTGCCCCTGGAGGAGACGACTATCACCAACTGTGGATCGATCCAACGGATTCGCGGCGGCAGATTCTCGGTGTCGACCAGGGTGCGGTGGTGACGCTCGATGGCGGCGCGAATTGGAGTTCCTGGTTCAACCAACCCACCGGTCAGTTTTATCACGTCGCGACCGATAACCGCTTCCCCTACTGGGTCTACGGCGCACAGCAGGATTCCGGCGCGGCCGGCATCCCCAGCCGTACCGATAACATTGATGGCATCAATATCACCCACTTCCGTGAAACGACGGCCGGCGGTGAAAGCGACAACGTCATTCCGGATCCCGACGATCCGTCGATTCTATGGGGCGGCCGTGTCGATGAGTTCAGCCTGCGCACCGGACAGACTCATAACATCGATCCCACGTTGGCGTACCCCGACATCTATCGTGGCGCGTGGACGTTGCCGCTTGAGTTCGCGAAGACAGCCGACCACGCGCTGTACTTCGCTAATCAGCGGGTGTTCCGCACCACCGACCACGGTCGGCACTGGGCGGTGATCAGCCCCGATCTAACTCGAGAAGATCCGCCGGTGCCTGCCAATCTCGACCCGGCCACCGCCGAGGACGATGAGCACCTCGGCGCACGTCGCGGCGTTGTCTACTCCATCGGTCCTTCGCCCTTAACGGCTCAATTAATCTGGGCGGGAACGGATGACGGCTTGCTCTGGCGCAGTCGCGACGGCGGCGCGCATTGGCAGGAGGTAACGCCGGCGGGGCTCACCGCCTGGTCAAAAATCGCCGTCGTCGAACCCTCTCATTTCGACGCGAACAGCGCGTACCTCGCCGTGGACCGCCACCGGCTGGACGATCCGGCGCCCTATATCTACCGCACCCGCGATGGCGGAGTGAGTTGGACCTTGATTAACGACGGCATTGCCGACGCCGGCGTCATCAATGCGGTGAATGTGGTACGCGAGGATCCACGGCAGCGTGGGCTCCTCTATTGCGGCACCGAGCACGGCGTGTACGTTTCCCTCGACGACGGCGCGCACTGGCAGACGCTGCAGCAGAATCTACCGCGGACCTCGGTCCGCGACCTTCAGATCCACGATAACGACCTGGTGATCGCGACACATGGCCGCGGATTTTGGATTATGGATGACATCGCGCTGCTGCGCTCGCTCGCAACCGATCACGGGGCAGGCTTTCGGTTTTTTCCACCCGCACCGGCGCACCGGGTGCGCTCGACGGGGTTCACGGGAACGCCCATGCCGAAGGATGAACCCATGGCGGCGAACCCGCCTCTCGGCGCGTATCTCGACTACGCGCTGGATTCATCGGCCGACACCGTGACGCTCCGCATAACCAACGCCGGCGGCATATTGGTGCGCAAGTTCAGCAGCGATGATCAACCACCGGCACCTGATCTCAGCAAAATCGATATCGTATCCGGATGGATCGTCCCGCCGGCACGACTCTCGATCAGCGCCGGCACGCATCGATTCGTTTGGAACCTGCATTACGCCCCGCGCGCCGAACTCATTCCGGAAGATACATCGGAGACCGAGGAGGGAGTTTGGGCACCCCCCGGGCAGTATTGGATCGATCTGCAGGCTGGCGGCAAGCGTTACCGGCAGCCCTTGACGGTCGCTCCGGATCCGCGCATCAAGCTCAATGCCGCCGCCTATGCCCGGCAATTCACCCTTGCTCGCCACATCGAGGACGCGCGCGTCAAGGTCGCCCGGGTGTTGGCCGAAGCGACCCGGATTCATGGCGCAATCACTGCATCCGGCAAGAGCGGTGATCCGGCACTCGCCGCAGCGTTATCCGCTGCGGATCGGCACTTGCTGGAAATTACCGACATTGCGCCCACCAAAAAGTCATTCGACTCAGCGAGTTCCTCGCCCCATACAGCCCTGAGCCTGCGATATCTCGGCGCTGCATTCCAAAGCCTCGCGCGTGCAATCGACGGCGCCGATCAGGCGCCCACGACCGATGCGCTTCACGGTTACACCCTGCAGCAGGCTTCGCTTGCTCGCGTGCTCGCGGAGTGGCAGCACTTCAAAACGGTCGAACTAACCCAACTGAACACGCGACTGCGCTCGGCCGGCGGTTCGCCCATCGTCTAATGTGACGGATATGTGCGCGCGCCGCGTCGGTCGCAAGCATGGCGGCCATGTCGGCAACACAGCGTCGAGATATTCTCGTCGCCCCTGATTTTCTGTGCCTTCTGTCCTTAGGCCGTGCCGAAATTCGGGACGAGTTCCGTCACGCACTGGCTGACCGCAGTGACGGTCGATCCATGGCGACGTCGGGCCGATCAGATAGTGTGACAGCGCCCGACGAATGACGCCGCCAGAGATAAATGAGCGGCATCTTGTCGACGAAACGCGCTCGCGCGCCGGTGCGTGACTTTGTCCAAAACTCCGACCGACAAAGAGGCCTGGTCACCGTCCCGGTCTAGTATCCTGTCGCACTAAGGTCTGGAGGCTTCTACACATGGACGACGTCGGCAGCTCCAATCGCCCGAGGATTACGCGACTCGCGGCGGCGAGCTCTGTCGGAACGACACTCGAGTGGTACGACTTTACCGTCTACAATGTCATGGCGGCGTTGGTCTTCAATAGGGTTTTCTTTCCGTCATTCGATCCGTTGGCGGGGACGCTTTTGGCCTTTTCTACTTATGCGGTGGGCTATCTCTCAAGGCCGCTAGGTGGTTTCGTGTTCGGGCATCTGGGCGATCGGCTCGGTCGGCGCTTCGTGCTTGTGGCCACGCTCATCCTTATGGGCGTCGCCAGTGGATTAATCGGTTGTTTGCCAACCTATCAACGCTGGGGCGCCTGGAGTCCCGCTCTGCTGGTGACATTGCGCTTTGCGCAAGGCGCAGCCATCGGTGGGGAATGGGCCGGAGCGGTACTGCTTTCGCTGGAACACGGCGCTCAGCACCAAAGAGGTCGGAATGGGTCATTTGCCCAAATGGGTCCGGGCTGCGGCACCATCCTTGGAACTGGCGTAGTTGCAGCAATGACTTTTTTGTCCACGCCAACAAATTTCGAATCGTGGGGTTGGCGCATCCCGTTCTGGTCGAGCAGCTTGCTAGTCGCTTTCGGGTGGTGGTTGCGCCGTGGAGTTGAGGAGACTCCCGCGTTTGTCGAATTGCAGGTCCGCCGTGCGACAGCCAAGGCACCTATCAAGGAACTTTTTGGGAAGCATTTGCGATCTTTACTCACCGGCATCGGTGCTCGCGTCGGCCCCGACGTTGCTTACGCTCTGCTTGTCGTTTTTACGCTTACTTATGTCACCACCGTCCTGCATCTTTCTCGGCCCCTTGCACTGGCGGCCACGATGATGGGCGCGGCATGCCACGCCGTTGCCGTCCCGTTGTTCGGGACGCTCTCAGATTACATCGGTCGGCGACCGGTATACGCCGTTGGCGCGGTAATGATGATGCTTTGGACATTCGAGTACTTCCGCTCGATGGATACCGGTCAGCCCTGGCGTATCGGGTTGGCCGTCGCAGGTGGTCTCACCATCCATGCCATGATGTATGGACCGCAGGCGGCTTTCATCACCGAGCAATTTCCGCCACGGGTCAGGTACGCGGGGGCGTCCCTGGCCTATACGTTGACAGGCGTCGTTGCCGGCGGCTGGGCGCCGCTGCTCTTCGCCGCCATCTACAAGGCCTACGTCTCGACGATCCTTGTGTCGTCCTATGTGTGCATAGCACTCGCGGTAACGTTGATCGCTTTGTGGTATTCGGACGAGACTGCGCAAGCGCCTCTCACCAAAGAGCGCGCGTCTGATTGATACTTGGAGGTCGATGTGAGCATGAACTGGGGAATAGGGCTCCACGCACCATTGGGTGGGCGAGTCGAAGCGTCAGCGTATGCGCAGTACATCGGGCGTTGGTCTCGACTTTTTGTGCCGGCCATTTTAGCCGCTGCTGAGATTGGCACAGGAGACCGAGTCCTCGACGTCGCCACTGGATCGGGAGAGGCTGCGCAAGTGGCGATTCCGATTGTCGGCGACTCGGGACTCGTGATTGGCGTGGACATCTCATCGGCAATGCTCGCCGCAGCTTATATTCGTTTGTCGAATGGAGCTTTTCTCGCGGCTGTGATGGACGGTCAGTCGCTTGCGTTCCGCGATGCCAGCTTCGACGTCGTGTTGTGTCAGCTCGGCCTGATGTTCTTCCCGGATCCCTCACGGGGCCTCGCAGAATTTCGACGCGTTCTGCGTCCAGGCCGCTGTGCGGCTGTGTGCGTCATTTCCTCATCCGATCGAGCGCCGATGTGGGGCATCCTCGCTGGGACGCTCAGCCGTTATCTTCCCGACCAAGTAACAATACTTAATCTGTCGTTTGCGCTGGCAGACGCCGCACAGCTCGAATCAATGTTCAGCGCGGCAGGCTTTCGCGACATCCGAGTGAGCAAAGAAACGCGCGAAGCAATCGTGGATTCCTTTGACGAATACTGGGCCCCGATTGAAGCGGGGGCCGGACAGATGCCTCAGGCGTACCTCGCGCTTCCCAAAACGAGCCGACAAGCCGTTCGAGATGAGGTTCACACATGCCTTTCGAAATTCGAATGCAATGGGCGTTACAGAATGAGTGTCGAGATGTTAGTTGGTGTGGGGCGGGCATAACGGCTCGAGGGGTCGAACCCCGTCCGTTGACAAACGCGTGCACCGGGCCGCCGTGTTTGAGGCCGGTAGCGTCCGCTTTAACGGTCTGCGAACGACTGCTATTCGCTGCAGAGAATGACCAGCCTTGTGCGTGTAGTTGCCAAATATCCCGACAGCCGACGTTTGTCGATTGCTATTGACCAGGTCGTCACTAGCGGAGGCTGATCCATCGCGCTACGCTTTTTCGGTACGCGCGGTACCTCTCACCGAAAAGTTCCTCGAGAGCACGTTCCTCGGGAACGATTTGCGCGAAGGAGATCGTGATCACGAACAACGGCGGAACGAACCAGGGACTCGCCGTGCCGAGCCAGAGTGCCCATCCGGTCAGTAGAAGCAGTAATCCGAGATACATCGGATTGCGGCTGATGCGAAAAACACCGTCCGTAACGAGAGATGTGGCCTTCTCCGGCTCCATGGGATTGACGGTCGTTTGCGCCTGACGGAAGCGCAAGAACGCAGCCATGGCGAAGGCGATCCCAACCGCAGCCGGGAGCCCCCCAAGGCGGTTCCACGGCGCGGTGATCAGGTGACCGAGCGGCACCCAGCGATGTAAAACCGCCATGAGGGTCGCCGCGAGAAGCATTACAAGTGGTGGCGGAATACGCGGCTTCATGCAATCGACTCTAAGCGCGTTGGGAATGGTCCAGCAACCATTTTTAGACAGATGAACGCGACCGGCCGATCAACTCCGCACATCGACGGCGGTCTACCGCTATCGCGAAAATAGGGCAAAGCCGCGGTGTCGACCTTGCGGCCTTCACGACCGTCGACGCGGCACTCGGGGTCGCCAAAGACGGCTGGAGCGTGCAAGTGTACGGTCAAAACTTAAGCGACGGGCGCGCTCAGTGGTACACCAATTGTTAGAATTTCGTCAAAGCCGTCACGGTGAATCGCCCACGCACGATCGGGATGCGGAAGTGCCGATCACGCAGTCATCTGGTTCGACACCTATCTGAAGCCAGGATCCGGGCTGACACCGTAGGCGGATGCCGATTGCGAAGTAGCGCATTGCTGTCACTTGATACGGGCCCTGAATGCAACCTATCGCGGACAAGTTATCTGTTGCCCATGATCTCGGCTCAGTTGACGATAACCGAATTTTTCACGGTTATCGGCGTACTTGGCATGGCTGAGATCTGCGGATATTTCGCATACCATGAACCGCCGATGTTGCCCATGATGGTTGAATCGGTGATGACGATGTTACCAGTAAGATTGTTCGACACGAAAAAGATCGCGGATCCGAAGGCATTGACTTGGTTGTAGTTCAGCGTCGAACCGTTGACTGCCAGCGTCATGGTGTTTCCGTCGTTGTAAATTGCACCGCCGCTTCCGCCGCCGGGCGTCCCGCTGGACGCAGGATTGCCGCCATGGCCCAGGGCATGGTTGTAGGTAAGCAGACTGTTGATGACGCTCCAAGATACCCCAATGCTGCCAAGCGCACCGCCGTTAGAGCAGATGTTGCTCAGGTTCACCTCCCCGCCAAACGTGGAGTGCACCACAAAGAGGGGCAGCCCCTGGTATTGCTCGGTTGCGTAAATTGCGCCTCCTGCCGTGTCGGGCCCGGTACTGGCGCATGCGTTATTGAAGAATCGGGAATTCACCACCTTGGTGCGGCCCCCGCGTGCGTAGATGGCGCCGCCCTCCGGAACCGATTCGTTGCTGGCGTTGCCGTTGATGAAGGTCAGGTTCTGCACTGTAAGTTGCGGATACTGCTGGTTATCGCAGCGGGGCGTGGTCCAGACCAGCGTTTTGTCACAGGTATTCATGTACAGGATGCGCCGCTGTTTCATGCCGCTCAGCGTGACCAGGCCACCGCCGTCAATCACCGTTTTAGATGCAGCGTTATTGAAGATTTGCGCCGTGTTGGCCATGTGGATGATGACGGGCGCAGATCCGCAGTCGAACGTGATGACGCCGCCTGCCTTCACAGCCGCCACAACCGCAGCACTCGTGCAGCTTGATGACGTGCCGTTACCAATCACGTGAGTTGGATGAGATGTGTCTTCGAGGCCGCCACCAGATGGTATGGCGTCAGCACCTTGGGATCCCGCCGCCGGCAAGTTATCCTCGAAGCTGACGAACCGGGTGCCGCCCCCCGTGACGTACACTGTGGCGGTGGTGTGCGAGCCGAGGATGGTGTTGGCACCGGCCACGAGTTTGATCACGAACGTCTTGGTGCCGGTGAACACGTGGCTGGAGTTCAGCGGCACGGTGAAGGTCTTGCTCGAGCCGTCGCCGTCCGCCCACTTCAGTGTGCCGGTGGCAGCCGTGTAGTTGGTGCCGGCTATCGCGCTGCCGTTCACGGTCGAGTAGGTCACCGACATGGCACCCTTCCTGGCGGTCATGCGGACTGCGGTGATGCTCACCGAGCCGCGGGACTGGTCGACCGGGAAGCTCGCACCCGAGAAGCCGATCGTGCCGTTGACAGGGGCGGTCACGGACGCACTCTGCACCGTGGAGGTGAGGATGGTGGGGGTCGGGCCGACGCTGCCGCTGCCGCTGCTCGTGCTGCTGGCGCCGCCGCAGGCCGGTAGCGCTGACGATACCAACAACCAAATCACTGCCGCATTTTTCATCCGTCGCCCTCCAGAAATTGAGGGCGCATCGTAAATGCCCGGGCCGGAATTTAAAAATGTCGCTTGCGAGAGACGGCTTGAGCATCGCGTCCGTAGGACGGAACGCGCCACGAGAGGTGCCGCCGTAACACAATCCTACTCCCCTGTATGTTCATATCTAGCGAAGAGTCCACTCATTCGCGGGGTGCGCAGTATTGCGGAGCGGAAAGGCATGCGGCAAGCTCGGAACCGATGAACTATCGGCCTTAAAATTACGGGAGCCAGGCACGGCTGAACTCAACCGTTGTGCCACTGCATCGTATATGAATGTGCATTTCAATCACGGTCCTCAAACCCACCGAGCGCCCCTTGATCCGGTACGCATAATCACCGAGAGCCTGTTGCTCGCTGCCGTTGCGCTGCTGCTATTGAACTTTCATCCCTTCGGCCGCGGCCCCAACCTTCATCGATATTCTCAAGATCTCCTTTATTCCTGGTTCGGTGATCACCGCTGGTTGTATCCAAAACCGCCCCCACTACCCGCAAGACCGCCGTCCACGGGACGCGTGGTGGCCGTACTCATCGATGAAAAATCCTTGGCGCTGCGCAGTGCGAGCTGGCCCGCGCCCCTTGGCTTCCACGCCCAAATTTTGTCGGAACTTGGGGTCTTGCAACCGCGCGCCATAATGCTCGACTTTCTGCTCATTGACCCTGCGCCGGCTGCCGACTCATGCGCACTCCTTGCAACAGCGGCATCGCTGCGCCGCGACGGAGTTTTGTTATACCTTGCAGTATTACGCGCCGAAGACTTTTTGAAAATGGCTGACGCCGATTGCGAAGACCAAGACGCGCATCCCCTGCGTTTTGCCGACGTGTTCATACCGGTCTCAGTGCATCGGCAAGCCGACGATTCGGATTTCGTCACTCGGCGATATCCGTTCGCAGACCGACCGAACGGAGCATCATCATCGACGAATATGCTCAGCGCTGCGGTGCGCATGTACTGCGACCAGGCCCCCTCGGTCAGCAATTGCGCAGTCCGCCTGACACGTGGACGTGAGGAGGGCGATGGGTTTGAGCTTGCGTGGTCTCCCACGGGAGATCCCTTCAATCAACAGTGGTCTTCTGCGCGCTGTGACGTCAAGGGCAACCCATTTGCAGGATCGGTGGGACGACCGGCGCTGCCATTGGAAACGTCGTGCCCGTCGATAGCTACGCTGTTTGCGAGCGAGCTCATCAGCCCATCGCTTGGTCCGGACAACGGAGACTTGATCCGCCTCATACAAGGCTCTTTTGTTTTCGTCGGAGGTAATTTTCGGGGCAGCGGCGACTTGATGACGACCCCGATGCATACATTGCTGCCAGGTGTCTATTACCACGCGACGGCCCTGGAGAACCTTTTGGCATTCAAGGGTTATCCCAAAATCCGGCGGGAATTTCGACACCCGAAGCTCGCTTTTTACGCTTTCGATCTGGCGGTATTGTGGGTTCTGGCGGCGATTTTTCTGGTCCGGCAGAACGTCGTGGGTGAATCGGTCCATGCCGCCAGTCCGCTCAGCGTATCAGCGCTCACTTTAGAGTGGTTAGCAAAAGCGATCTCACGCGTACCGCCGTGGCTTTGGAAAGGAGCTGTGGCTGTTGTTTGTCTACTGGCAGCTGCTTACCAGGTCGCGCAGCTAGCCGCGTTCATTGCTGTAATTTTGGCCGTTCTCGCGATCGAGTTTCGCCTTGCCGTGCACGGAGACTTGAGGGGCCGATTACGCTCCATTGCCTATTACATAGGTGCGCTGGCACTATCGGTCCTAGTCGTCGCGATAGCCGCGGCGATTGGCTACCGTTTCTTAGCTTTGCCTCCAGGAGATTGGATAGGCTATCTTTCCTTCGTAGCGTTTGGATTTTTTATTGCTGATGCCGCGATCGTTGAATTCTCAAGACAAGTTGGCGATCTGAGAGGACATCGTGCATCTTCAGGGCAACAACCATGAAGATATATTGGCTCGCGATAATATTAGTGGGAATGACGCTAAACCTTCGCGCCGAAGAGCCTGCTGTCAAATATCCCGACGGCTGCCGGACGCTGCACGATCAAGTGCTCGCACCCAAACTCAGCGATCGGGCGCTGCCATTGTTGACCGGGGGTGTCATAAAGGGATTCAGACCCGCATGTACCCTGCGCTGGTCGGCGCTTAGCCCGAAGAACGAGCCGATCGCGGTTAAGGCGTGCGTTGGGGATGACTTGGTGCAGCTTGAAAACGACACCGCCTGCGGCGCGGGCACAGGCAGGCTATGGGTGTCCCGGCGATGGGTAGTGACGCAGTCGGATTTGGCACATCGCACCAACCCTTCGACAGGAAAGATACTTTGCCAACAGCTCGAAACAGCATCCTCGGCTGTTACGCGAGGCTTCTGCATTCACGGGGCAGAAAAAGCAACACAAACTCCGGAGCCGCCACCAAAGGACTGAAGGCGGCAACGGTCTGAGTATCGAGCGTGACAGGAGAGTCTGCATGGGAGGGCTCGCTCGTACGCTCCACGTTGATTGTCCGAGCACCGTGATGTCGATAGACTTAATCTCTCTCGTTTCGGCACGCGCCCCATTATGCGAACCGCCATGACCATTTTTTTTCTGGTGCTCCTTGGTGGGTGCGCCATCAACGAACCTGCGAACCCCGCCTATTACAATATCGAGCCGGGCAACCTGCCGCCAACCAATATCGTGCTTAAGATACCTGGGCTAACGCCTTGCACAGACAATCCGAATCACAGCCTACATCTGAATTCAAGCCAGCCCATTCATGTATTGGTACATGGCTGTTTCGGCTCCTCGGGGCAGTTTCGCGGCCTGGCACAGGTATTGGCGTTCCATGGCCAGCAGACGGTCTGCTTCACCTACGACGACCGTGCCAAACTCACCAAGAGCGCTACGGAGTTGCGCCGCGCGATCGATCTGCTGGCAATGCAAACCCGCGCGCCCCAGATCACCATTATCGGTCACAGTCAGGGGGCGCTGATTGCCTACAAGTCACTTACCGATCTGGCGATCGGACCGCCCGGCCGCCGCGCCGATTTGCGTCTTGTGACCATCTCAGGCCCTTTTAACGGCATGGCCGTGGCGCAGCCGTGCGGTAGAACCTGGCTCTATCCACTCACGTTGGGCCTCTTGCCGCTAAGCTGCTATGCCGTGACGGGCGCCAAATGGGCAGATATCACCTACTCATCACACTTCATCCGCGAGCCTGGCACACTGATTCCGCAAGTCAGCAAGTTTCTCAAAATCGATACCGACGAACGCGGGACGTGCCGGCGCGAGAAAGGCGGGCGCTGCGTGCAGGAGGACCGGGTGTTTTCACTGGCTGAACAGCGCAATCCGCTCGTGGAGACCGATGGACGTGCACGGCGGGTGGAGGTGCGTGCCGGGCACGTTGAGATCGTAGGCGACAAGCGCGTGGCACCGACCAAGCTGATTGAGATCTTGCAGGAGCAGGGCGCGATTCTTCCGACTGCGCCGGAACGCCTGTCCGCTTTCAATCAGTTACTGGCGCGCATTTATCAGGATGACGAATACTGGAGTACGACGCCTTGACGAGCGCGCTTTAAGCTTACCGCTTGGAGTTATTGCGGCAAAATCAAGGGTATCTCGTATGCGACACCGGCCGCAACGCCACTAGATTGATGCTCCGGCACGTGAATACCGTTTCGTCCCGTTGATTGAGCAGCGTATAGCGGTATTCGACGATGCCGCGGCTGGGATCCTTGCGGCTCAACCTCTTAGTCAGGGCTTCGGCGCGCGCGCGCAATGTATCGCCGGCTCGAACGGGATGCGGCCAACGAACATCCTCCCAGGCCACGCCGCAGATCCAGTGTATGTCGCCGCTGATCTCATGATCAAGCGCGCGCCAAATGGCGGCGCTGTGAATGCCGGAGGCGATCACGTCGCCGAAAATCGAGTGTTTTGCGGTGATGGGATCGGCGTGAAAGTACTGGGGATCGTAGCGCGTGGCGAATTCCAACAGCTCATCAAGCGATACGGTGCGGGCGCTTGACTCGAACACCCCACCGATGACAAGGTCATCGTAGTAGCGCCCTTCGGTGGCACTCATGGAGTCTCTCGCAGATGAACACAAACCCCTCGCAAACTCCCCTCGCCCGAACCGCGGAACAACGCCTCGCCCGGCTCGAGGCGCGCGCGGAAATTCGCGAATTGGTCGCCCGGTACTGCTTCAGCATCGATGCGCGCGACATCGAGGGAATCGGCCAGTGTTTTACACGCGACGGTTCGTTTCGATCGCTGGATGGCGTCATGAATGCCACCGGCCGCGACGCCGTCATCGCACAGTTCCACGGGCGCTTCGCGGTACTGGGCCCCAGCAATCATTTTACCCACGACCACGTCATTGAATTCGACGAGCTCCATTCCGATCACGCCACAGGTATCGTCAACACCCACGCAGAAGTCGTCCGCAACGACGAGCCTTTGTTGGCATCGCTGCGCTATCACGACGACTACCGTCTCGCGGACGGGCGCTGGCGGTTCCAGGCTCGCACCCTCGCCTTCTTCTACTATGGGCGCCCGGCCGACTATCGTGAAATCATGGGGGGTGTGCTACGCAACCGCGCGTACGCGAAACCCCAACCCGCAGATTTTCCGGAACGCCTGCCATCGTGGAATGCCTACTATCTTGAGCATCCCCGCAAGTAAACCACTACAACGACTCCGGCTTCTCTAGCAGATCGCGCAGAGTGCTTAAAAAGGCCGCCCCCACCGCCCCGTCCACGACCCTATGATCCGCGGACAGCGTCAATGTGACGACCTCGGCGGCAACCAGCGCGCCGGCGCGCACCACCGGGCGCTGCGACATGGCGCCTACCGCCAGGATGGCCACTTGAGGGGCATTGATAATCGCATCGAAACGGGTCACGCCGAACATTCCGAGATTGGAAATGGTGAATGAACCGCCGCTTATTTCCTCGCGCAGCAACGAACCGCGGCGCGCGCGATCGATGAGGTCGCGGCTCTCGGCGGCAATCACTTCCACGGACTTGAGATTCGCGCTGCGCAAGATCGGGGTCACCAGCCCGGCCTCCGCTGCCACCGCGATGGCGATGTCCGCATTCTCGAACTGCAGTATCTCATCGCCTTCCAGCTGCGCGTTCACCATCGGATGCTGAACCAACGCGAGCGCGGCGGCGCGCAGCAACAAGTCGTTGACGGTAATCCGCCCGTGCGGGGCGTTTGGCTGCGCGCGCTTGTGGTGTAGCAGCTTCCCTAGATCCACATCCATGTCCAAACGGTAGTGTGGAATCGACTGCTTGGACTCAAGAAGTCGGCGCGCGATGGTGGCGCGGCGTGCGCTCATGCGGACTCGCCGCACGGCGTTGGCAGAATGGGAGACATCGGCAGAAACGCTCGTCGCACGCGCTGTAGACGGCGGCGTTGCAGTGTTCACCGCAGAGCCTGAATTCGACGGCGCTGCGGCAACCTGTACCAAGCCGGCTCGAGCAGCGAATGCCTCCACGTCCTCCTTGGAGATGCGCAGGTTGCGGCCGGTGCCGGTCACTTTGGATAGGTCGACTCCCAACCGTTCTGCGACGCGCCGGGCGATTGGGCTCACCCGCGCCTCGTCCGAGGCACCCGCCGTCTCAGCGCTCGTCGTAACCGCCGCGGCGCCTGGAGTCGCCGTGGCCGGCTGGGCCGCCGGCATAGTGTCCGCGTCCGAATCGAACGACACCACCGCCGCGACGAACGAATCAACGAATCGTTTGATATCGGCGTCGCTCACCGTTTCCTCGGCAATCACGCCTATGAGCGTACCCACCGCGCGAGTGTCTCCGCTGTCTGACAGGATCCGCCGCAACACGCCGCCGGCCGGCGCCTCGACGGCGTTGACAATCTTCTCGGTCTCGACGTCGAGGATCTCCGCTCCCCGTTCGACACGTGCGCCTTCGTCCACTCTCCAACCCGTGATGGTCCCTTCCGTCATCTCGATGCCCCACTTGGGCATGGTGATCGCGCTGATGGGGGCGGCCACTATTCGTCCTTCAATGCACGGCGGATGGCCGCCTCGATTCGCGGCGGGCCCGGCACGTAGAGACGCTCCAGCGCAGGGGCGAAGGGAATGGGCGTGTGCGGCGGCGTCACCTGGATGATCGGTCTCTTCAGCGAGCGAAAAGCCTTCTGCGCCACGATGGCGGCAATATCGCTGGCCATTCCGCAGCGCGGCGGGGACTCATCGACGATGACCAGCCGCCCGGTTCCTTCCACGCTCTCGATGATCGTTTCCTCATCGAGCGGCGACGTGGTGCGCGGATCGATCAAGTCGCAGGTGATGCCTTCCTTGGCGAGCGCATCGATGGCGCGCTCCGCAAAGGGCACCATGCGTGCGATGGCGACTACCGTAACGTGCTCGCCCTCGCGCACCAAACTCGCTTCGCCAAACGGGACGGTGTAAGCCTGCTCCGGCACCTCACCCTTGCGTGGGTAGAGCGCCTTGTGTTCAAAGAAAATCACCGGGTCGTCGTCGCGAATAGCCTGGATCAACAGTCCCTTCGCATCGTGGGCATTGGACGGAATGACGACTTTGAGGCCGGGCACCGCCGTCAGCAGCGAATAGATGGTCTGCGAATGCTGCGGGCCCATATTCATGCCCGCGCCCATCGCCATGCGAATGACCACGGGGCATGTGCTCTTGCCGCCGAACATGTAGCGGAACTTCGCAATTTGATTGTAGATCTGATCCAGGCACACACCGACGAAGTCGGCGAACATGATTTCGGCAACCGGCCGCAGACCGGCAAGCGCGGCCCCGGCCGCTGCGCCGACGATTGCAGATTCGGAGATGGGTGTGTCGATGACCCGCCCCTCTCCGAACTTGGGCAAGAGGCCCTTGGTAACGCCGAATATCCCGCCGGATGCCTCTCGTTCGCCGGAAGTCCCGCCCGCGCCGCCGGAGACGTCCTCGCCGAGCACGATGACGCGTTCGTCGCGCGCCATCTCTTGATGGAGTGCTTGGTTGAGCGCGTCGCGCATGGTGAGCTGCGGCATGGTGGATGCGTCCCTTAAGTATCAATACTGAATGTAGACGTCGGAGTACAGATCGGCTTCGACGGGCGGCGCAGCGGCCTTCGCGTCTCTTACAGCGGCATCGATGAGCGCAACGGCCTCGGCGTCGATGACGTCGAGATCGACCAGCGCTACAGAACGGTCCGCTTCGACGCGCTGCCGAAAGCGCTTCAGGCAGTCCATCGTCACCCGCAGCCTCGCCACCTCGTCCTTGGCCCGATAATTCTGCGGGTCGCCCTCGAAGTGGCCGTAGTAGCGCGTTATTTTCGCTTCTATGGTGCTGGGGCCCTCGCCGTTCTTGGCCCGCGCTACTGCGCTGCCCATGGCGTCATACACTGCGTGGAAATCGGCACCGTCGATGCATTCCGCCGGCATGCCGAAACCGTGTGCGCGGCCGGCAAGATCGCCGGAACCAACGGCATATGCAGCGCCTGTGTGCTCGCTGTAGCCGTTGTTTTCCAGCACGAAGATAACCGGCACGCGCAGCACCACGGCCATATTCATGGCCTCAAAAACCGTGCCCTGATTAGCGCTGCCGTCGCCGCCGAACGCGACGCTGACGACGCGATTGCCGCGCAGCTTGCAGGCAATCGCCGCACCGACAGCGATCGGCGGGCCGCCACCGACGATCGCATTGGCGCCCAACATGCCCTTGGTCATGTCGGCGATGTGCATGGAACCGCCTTTGCCGTGGCAGAGTCCGTCCTTGCGCCCGTAAATCTCCTTCATCATGCCGCCGATATCGCAGCCCTTGGCGATGCAGTGGCCGTGGCCGCGGTGCGTACTCACGATATAATCCGATTCGGTCAATTGCTCGCACACTCCCACCGCGATGGCCTCTTGGCCCGCGTATAGGTGAGTGAAGCCGGGTATGTCGCCGGTCGCAATTTCGACGTGCAGCCGTTCCTCGAACTCGCGGATGAGCTTCATTTGCCGGTACGCCCGCAGCAGCCCGTCCCCGCTCAAATTCAAACTGGACGTCATGTGCTGCCTCCCGTTTTCCAGGCGTCGCGGTCGGCGTCCGGCGCAACGTCGCCCTGCGCAAACAGATAGTCGTCGATTACTTTGTGAAAATGCCTAATGCGCAATTCCTGCCGTCCCAGCCACAGACCACGAAAGCCGCGCGAATGCATGCCGGCCTGCACATTAGGCAGATTGGCGGCGTCCTGATCGAGCACCAGCCCGATCGATTTCTCACCGTGCTTCCAGGTCTGGTGCTTGGCGCGCTTGGGCCATTCCTGTCCCTGCGGCACCAACTCATAAGTCCAGATGTCGTAGAACATCTTGTTCGGATCGGTGGCGTGCGGGCGCTGGCGGAACACCCAGAAATCGTCCGCGTGCAGATTCAGCGAGAGGTTGGGAAAGATCGTGTAGTGATAATCGTCCGTGAGCTGATCGTCATTCAGTTCCGAATAGTCCTTGCCCATCTTCGCGCCCGTGGCACGCTTATGCTTCTGCACGTCGCGGCGAATGTTGGCAATCGGCTCGTCATAGTCGACAGTGTCCATGCCGGCGGCTTTCATGATCGATTTGATCGAGTCGGGAATGGTGTTCGGCTTGCGCACGCGCGGCGACAGAGTGCTGAATGGGATCAGATACCGATTGTGCCGTCCGTAGCAATCGATTTGGATATCCAGATCGTGCAAGTACCAAAGCAGCTGCGGATGGATGCCCTGCACGTGATAGCTTTCATTGAAAGCGTCCACCGACGCCTTCCAATTGCAATCCCACTCGACCGTAATGTCGCGGGTCTGCACCATGCGCTCGAAATGGTATGGGTCAAGATGCTGCGGGATGGGCGTCAAGTATTCAGCCAACGGCGGCGCATCCGGATCCATCGAAAACCAAACGAAGCTGCCCCAAACCTCGCACTTGAGCTCGGTGAGGCCGTAGGGAGGCGCCCCCTGCTCGAAGGTATCGACGTCGGGAATGCGGCGGTAAGAGCCGTCCAGGTTGTATTCCCAATGGTGATACAGGCATTTGAAGGATTGCGACGCGCCCGCTGAACCGCGCCCACAAGGCCGCAGCCGGTTGCCCCGATGCTGGCACACGTTGTAGAAGGCGCGAACGCTGCCATCGGCCTGGCGCACGGCCATGATCGATTCCGCACCTATCTCAGTCGCGATGTAATCGCCGGCATCCGGCATGTCGAGCGCGCGGCCGGCCACCAGCCAAACCTTGGTCCATAGGCGCTCCCACTCCAGTCTCATGAAATGCGGCGACGTGTAGCGGCGCTGATCGATGACGTCGTTGCCGAGTTCCGGATCCGGCTCCTTGATATGCGGAGTCCCCGGCAACACGCCGGAGCGCCCGTCGGCCCCCGGCTTCACCCGGGGCACCGGTGTGAAAGCCGGCGACTTCGAGCGCGCGTGCAGCTCGTCGCCGGGATTGGGAACGGCCGGATGAGTATTCTGAGTGCGGGTGTCGTTCGGCATATAGCTCCTTTAGCCGGGCAGGCCGGCCGCCCACCGGATGCCTCTGCGCAGCAGCTCGTGGTACACGGGCAATTTCCAACTACCGCGCTCCACCGCAGGATATTCGGCCATCACCGGACGCATGTCATACTTGCCGCGACAGTGACCCAAGGTGCAGTACAGCACTTCACCCCCGCCATGCGGGTGCAGGTACATCACCAGCTGACGCTCGCCGGTCTTGTCTTCCCCATCCGGTGCCGCGGCGGCGCCGCCCGGCCAGAAACGCGCGACGAATCCAGGCGCTTCGCCGCGATAGCGGGTATGCAGCAGCGCATGGCTATGGCCGTGATACTCGGACAGGTACAGCTCATCGTCGGCCTCGAAGGCGTCGAGCCCCGCGACCAACGGATGCGACGCATCGCTGACTTCGACCAAATAGGGTTCGATTGGCGGATGGGCGAGGAATTGACTACCCAGCATCGCCATGAATTCCGGCGTGCTCCGGGGTGCATCCCAACCCCGGCCTTTGAGAAACTTCAGCACCGAATTCGTGCCATGAAGAGCAAACCAGCGGCGGCCGGCCGACAAGAATGATTGCAACGACTCGAGCTGCGCCGCAGCGGGTATGACGTCGCAGGTGTATGTCACCAGGAAATCCGCCGCGGCAATCGCACTCTCGTCACGGTAGTCTTCAGCCACCCGAACCCTGATGCGCTCGTGCTCGCCCAGCAGCTTCAGCAGCTCGAGGCGAGCGTAGTCCATGTCGTGGTACAGGCCGCCGCAAACAAGATAGGCATTGATGGGCGCAGTTGCCATCGGATTCACCGCCGGCGCGGCGCCTGGGCTGTTTCCGTCACAATTGCACGCGCTTCGTGAAGCCATTGTCGGCAACGACGTTGGCGCCGGTGATAAGGCTCGCAGCAGGACTCGCGATGAACACGATGACGCGGGCAATTTCCTCAACCGTGCCCATTCGTCCGGTGGGAATTTGTTTGATTGCCCAATCGTAAAACTTCGCCTGCGTTCCCTTGATCATCTCCCACGCGCCGCCCTCGAAGTAAATCGGGCCAGGCGACACCGTGTTGACGCGAACTTCCTTTTTACCGACGAACTGCGACAGCTGCTTCGCGTAAGTGATCAGTCCGGCCTTGATGGCGTTGTAGGCCATCGGCGCGGCGAAGGTCTCCACGGCGTTGGTGGAACCGATGATGACGATGGAACCCGTTCCCGACTTCTCGAGATGGGGCATCAGGGCCTCGCACCCACGCACGGTATGCAGCATGTCAATTTCGAAATTTCGCACCCAGTTCTTTTCACTGTCCATACCCCCGCCGCCGCTCACGCCGGGTATAAAAACATCGCAGCCGCCAAGAGCCGTCACGGCGCGATCCAGCCACGCCTTGTAGGCCTCGCCGTCCCGCACATTGACTGCTTCGCCAAACACATTGACGTCCGGACGCTTGATCGCCTCGGCGGCGTCCGCCACTTCATCGACGCTGCGCGCGCAGAAGCCCACATGGGCGCCCTCCGCGACCAACAGCTCGACTACGCCGCGGCCGATGCCCTTGGTCGCTCCAGTGACGATCGCCTTTTTGCCCCGCAATCCAAGATCCATTCGCCCGCTCCTTCCGCTTAAGCGACGCCGCCAGGCGCCCCTGGGGCTAAAGTATAAGTGCCTTGCTCACATAAAACAAACATTCATGATTGTTTGTTTGTTTCGATCCAATCATGTACGGCCGCGTTGATCGAAACGCCGGCCGACCATCGCGGCGGCAATATTCACCTTTTGAATGTCGATGGCGCCGCCCGCAATGCCCCAGCCCCAGGCATCCCGCAGGCGGCGTTCCATCGGGTACTCGCGGGAGTAGCCGTAGCCGCCCATGAGCTGCACCGCATGCCCGGTCACCTCGCGCGCGATTTCATTGGCGAAGCACTTCGCCACGGACGATTCGAGCATGCTCGGCATGCCGGCTTGCGCGTTGCAAGCGGCTCTCCAGATCAACAGTCTTGCGGCATCCACCTTGATGCGCATTTCCGCGAGCCGCAGCTGTACTGCCTGAAATTCCACGATTGCGCGTCCGAACTGTTGCCGCTCCTGCACGTACTGAACCACTTCCTCGAGCGCCCCGCTGGCCTGGGCGAGCGCCATCGTGGCGTTGCCGCAGCGCTCCAAATCGAACGCCTCCATCAAGCGTTTGAAACCGCCCGCCGGCACGATGATATTCGCGGCGGGAACGGTGCAATTGTCAAAATACAAATCCGACGACGGCACGCCGCGGAAGCCCATCAGGCTTTCCTGCTTTCCGAACGTAAGGCCGGTCGCCTCCTTCTCGACGTACACAGCGCCGATGCCTTTGGCGCCCCGCTCCTCGGACATCCGGCAATACACGACGTAGCCGTCGGCATGACCCCCGCCGGAGCACCATCGTTTGGTGCCGTTGAGGACGATTTGGTCGCCGTGCAAATCGGCGCGGGTCGTCAAATCGGTCAACGCCGAACCGGCTGCCGGCTCGGACATCGAGATGGCCACCACCTTGTCGCCGCTGCAAACACCGGGCACGACCCGTGATTTAAGCTCGGCATCGGCAAAGCGCTCGATGGCCCGCACCGGGCCCACGCACGACTCGAATACCGGGAACGCGACGGCGGATGAGATCTTGGCGAATTCTTCGAGCACGATCAGCGCCTCGAGATTTCCCAACCCCAGCCCGCCCAGCGCCTCGGGAATGTTGATGCCGAGAAAGCCGTGACTCGCGTACTCTTTGATCAGGGCGTGCGACGGCGGCTCGCCGCTCTCCTCGATTTCTCGCGCCAGCGCCGGCAGCCGCTTTTGCGCGTAGTCCCGCGCGACGGACTGCAATGCGCGCTGTTCATCGCTCAGAGAGAAATCCAAGTGCCACCTCCCATTGCCGCTCAAGCCAAGCTACGCGCCGTACCACAAAAAAACAAGCATGAATGTTTGTTTGGGGAGTGCCATAATCTCCGCGCGCTTGGCCGCGCGTCAATAAATGGGGGATCGGGTGCAAAAATCCATGCTTTTCCTATTGCTTTGCAGCGTGGCGGTCGCGGGCGCCGCGACACCTCCAGCCGTCAAGGCCACGGACGACCTAGGCGCACTGCGGCAGAAAATGGATCCCTCCAAAGCGGGCATCGACCGCGAGAAATTGCCGGGTGCGGCGATCTACCATGAGCGCTGCCAACATTGTCATGAAGGGCAGATCGCCAAGGCGCCGTCACGAACTTTCGTCGAGTTGATGACGCCCGAAGCGATTCATCGCGCGCTTTCGGTGGGCATCATGCGCACCCAGACCGCGGGACTCAGCGATGAGGACCAGCGGCATGTCGCCGAATACCTTTCCGGCCTGCCCTTCGGCGCTCCCAAGCCGCCGACCGCAGCGAATTGCGCCGCAGCTGCGATGCATTTTGATCTCGAGCGTGAGCCCGACATCGTGGGCTGGGGTTTTGGCCTCGGCAATGACCATTTCGTGCATGCGGCAGCCGCCCGACTCGCGCCGGCGGACATCCCGCGTTTGCAGCTCAAATGGGCATTTTCGTACCCCGCTGCGGTGCGCGCGCGCTCGCAGCCGACGTTTGCTTATGGCGCTCTCTATGTGGGAAGTCAAAGCGGCAGCGTCTATGCGCTGGACGCAAAGAGCGGCTGCATTCGCTGGACGTTCGAGACCACGGCCGAGGTGCGTACGCCCATCGTGATACCCGCCCATCAAGGCCAAGCTAAGCGGGCATTCTTCGGCGATTTGATCGGCCGGGTGTACGCGCTGGATGCAGTGACCGGCCGTGAGTTGTGGCGGCAACGGGTCGATGATCATCCGAGTGCCACTGTCACGGGGTCGCCGACTTTCTACGACGGAACGCTCTACGTTGCGGTGTCCTCGCTGGAGGAGGCCACCGTGGACCCTACGTATTCCTGCTGCACGTTTCGCGGCAGCGTGGTCGCGTTCGATGCGGCGTCAGGCCGGCGTCTGTGGCAGCGCTACATGATCGACGAGGTGCCGCAGCAACGCGGCGTCACCCGCGCGGGCGCGAAGATATTCTCCCCCTCGGGCGCGGCCATATGGAATTCGCCGACGGTGGATGAGAAGCGCGGTCTGCTGTACGTCGGCACCGGCAACAATTACACCGGCCCCGCCGACGATCGCAGCAATGCGGTGGTGGCGCTCGATCTCAAGAGCGGTCAAATCAAGTGGACCTGGCAGGTGGTCGCCGGAGACGCGTGGAATGTGGGTTGCATGGTGGGCATCGACAGTTGTCCGGAGAACTCGGGTCCGGACGCCGACTTGGGATCCGGCATCATGCTGGGAACGCTTTCGGACGGCAGCGAGCGGCTGTTTTTCGGCTTGAAGAGCGGCCTGGTGATGGCCATTGACCCAGCGCGGCACGATCGCGCCCTATGGTCGAATCGCGTCGGGCGCGGTTCCATTCAAGGCGGCGTTCAGTTCGGTATGGCGTTTGACGGCAAACACCTATACGTCCCGATCGCCGACATGGCCAACTCGATGGATGCGTCCAACAGACAGCGCGACGCAAGCGCCGGAGCACCGCGACCCGGCCTGTATGCGCTCGATCCCGCATCCGGACGAGTGTTGTGGCAGACCCTCGCAGATGACATCTGCGGCGGCCGCAAGTTTTGCGATCCCGGCATTCTCTCCTCGATCGCAGCAATTCCCGGCGCGGTATTTGCCGGCCACATGGACGGCCGGTTGCGCGCCTACGACGCGGGCTCCGGACACGTTTTGTGGCAGTACGACACCACCCAGAGTCAAACCACGCTCGGAGGAGCCGTCGCGCACGGTGGAACCATAGGCGGCGGCGGCCCGGTGATCCACGACGGCATGGTGTACACGAACTCCGGCTACGGCTTGTACTTCCATATGCCGGGAAATGTCTTGCTGGCCTTCTCGGTCGACGGCAAGTAGACCGCCGAATGGAACGAAATCTAAAGAGTGCACAAACCCGGGCGCGATTGGTTGATGCGACCATCCGGTGCATCGTCAAGTTTGGCTATGCCAATACCATAACTTCCAAGATCGCCGCCGAGGCCGGAATGTCGCGCGGCGCGATGCTGCATCACTATGAATTCGGCTCGGCACTGATCAAGGCGACCATCGTCGAACTGCACGAAAGGCGGATCCGGGCGTTTCGCCGAGCTTCCAATACTGTCAGCCACGACCCGGCGACCATGGTGCGCGAGTATTGGCGCCAACTGCAGAAGCCCGCATTCGTCGCCTTCCATGAACTCGCCCTCGCCGCCCGCACGAGCAAGGATCTCGCCAGAATCCTGCATCCGCTCGAGATCGACTATCGAGAACGTTTCATGAAGGAAGCGGTGGAACTGTTTCCCGAGTGGCATGCCGATCGCAAGTCTCTGCAGGTCGCAATGACCCTATCGCAAACCCTCCTCGAGGGCATGGCGATCAAGGTGCACACCGGATCCATGGACCAGAAGATGATCGAGCCCATGCTCCGCCTGGTCGAGCGTGAACTCTATGTCATGAATCCTGATCTCAAGATACGGCATGACGCCGAGGCGACTGTGCTCAAAGGCGCCGCCAAAGCACGGACCAAAAGCGACCGCTATTGAGCGATCAGCCCGTTGTCGATCATGATTTCGGCGGCATTGACGAAGCGTGATTCGTCAGACGCCAGATAGACAACGAGGTTTGCAACGTCCTCGGGCTTGCCAATGCCGACCGGCGTCTCTCCATATACGGACATTTGCATGCCGAGATCCTGGGTCGCCTTGATGACCATCGGTGTCTCGATCGCGCCGGCGTGAATGGAGTTGCAGCGCACGTTGTAATGATTCATCTGGCAATGCACCGCGATCGCCTTGGTCATCGAGCGCACCGCCCCTTTCGCCGCCGAATAGGCATAGAACACCGGGTATCCGAGGTGGGTTGCCGTTGAACACATATTGATGATCGAGCCGCCGCCCGAGTCCTTCATCAATGGAATGCCGTACTTGCAGGCCAGGAACACGCTATCCGTCATGACGCGCAGATGCGCATGAAATTGTGCCAGCGTCGCAGTTTCCGGCGTGCCAATGGCCACCATGCCGGCATTGTTGACCAGAATATGCAGGCCGCCGAAGCGGCGGCGGAGCTCGGCGAACACCTCCTGCCAACGGCCTTCATTCGATACATCCTGCACCATGAAGTGGGCGCTGTCAGACCTCTCCGCGTTCAGCAGCGCTTCGAGCTCGCGTCCCGCCGTCTCGTTGATGTCGGTGATGACGACGGTGGCCCCCTCCTTCACCAACGCCGCCGCATCCGCCTTGCCGAGACCCGAGGCGGCGCCGGTAACAAGCGCTATCTTTCCGCTGACTCGTCCCATGTATCTCCCCAGTCCCTTGCCGGTTGTTGTATGGTGACGCTATCAGTCAATCTATCCTGTTTCAAGCAGATCTGACTTTTTCAAGCACGCCATACGACTTTGGCTTATAAAGGTTTTTTATGTTTTGACGATTTCCAAGGGAAGAATTATCGCATGGCAGCAAATGGCGAAGGATCGGGCGGCGGCGCGGCACAGGAAGCGGTACCCGTCGGCTGGCAGGCTCAGAAAAGCGCCTCGACGCGCACGCAAATCATCGAATCCGCCATCAAGTGCCTGGTCGAATTAGGATACGCGCGGACCACCACCGCGGTGATTGCGGACAAGGCCGGCTTGTCACGCGGCGCGATGCTGCATCACTTTCCCTCCAAAATGGACATCGTCAGGGCGGCGGTCGATCATTTGCATGCCAAGCGACTGCGCGCCATGCGCAAGTCCATGGCCAAGGAGCCGATCGACGGCGATCACGTCAAGCTCGGCGTCCAAAGTTACTGGACGCACGTCAAGCATCCGTGGTTCGTCGCTTTCTTCGAACTCGCAGTTGCGGCGCGTACCGACAAGGAACTTGCCGCGATCTTGTTTCCCGCGCAAGAAGCGTTCGAGCGCGAGTTCTACACCACGAGCCTGGATTTGTTTCCCGAATGGAAGCGCAAGGGCGAGAAATTTTTGCTTGGCTTCGACCTGTCCCGCTACGTGATGGAAGGAATGGCAATCAGTTTCTTGACGCACAAGGAAACCGAGCGCGACCAACGCGTTCTTCGTTATCTTGAGGAGAAGCTCAAGGAACTCGTCGGCCAGGATCGCTAGTACTTGCCGGCGGCTGGCGCTCGGCGCCGCTCAACTCTTCCAGTCCAGCATTTTCAGGTCCATGTCTCCTTCCACGCACGCCATGATGGGGGGCACCAGTCGGTCGTGGAAAGGGCTCACCTGGTGCGTTTGAAATGCTGCCTCGTCCTTGAAACGGGCGTACACCACATAGGTCCGCGGCTTGTCGCGGCTCTTGATCACGTCGTAAACCAGCGTACCGGGCTCATTGGCATGAGTCAGTTCGGCCAGCTCTTTCTGCAGGCGCTCGAACTCGGCTTCTTTGCCCTGCTTGATGCCCAGCGTTGCGATGAATGTCGTCGACATATGTGGCGGTTTCCTAATTCACTCGAGTGGATCGAAATATTCGCGCTCCCAGGTGCCGATCAGGCACGCGGAAATCTTCGGCCCGGTTTCGGCGAGGATTTTCGAATTCATGTGCAGGTGTTCGGCAGCCTCGTCGCGAAAGCTTTCGAGCACGGCGTAGCGGTTCTCGGCACGCAGCTTGAAAAATGCATACGACAGAGTGCCCGGCTCGTTGGCGCGCACGTAGTCTTCCAGCAAGCGGCAGAGCCGGACGAATTCGACGCGTTTTTCCGGCTCGCACGTCATGCGCGCAATGAATGTGATTGCCATGAGGGTTTATGCTCCTTTAACCGATATATTCAAGGATCTATGCAGATGTCGAACGAAGCTACCATCAGCGTTGCGCTCAGCGAGGTCGCGGAGGGAAAAATGCATGCCCTTACCGCCGGCGGCCGCGAGCTGCTCGTTTGCCGCACCAAGGAGGGTATCTACGCCCTCGACAACATCTGCACCCATGCGTACGCGCGGCTCAGTGAAGGCCGGCTGCGCGGCACCCGGCTGATCTGTCCCCTGCACGGCGCTGCCTTCGACGTGCGCGACGGGCGCGTGCTGGGCGCCCCTGCCATGCGGCCGCTGGCGACTCATGCGGTCAAAGTGGTGGACGATCGGATTGAGATCTCGGTCTCCCCGGCGGGCGCCGGCCCGCTCGCGCTTTGATGGCGCCCACGAACTACTTATCATGAGTGAATCCAAAAAAATGACGGCAGATACTTCCCGCAATGTGCTCCGCGGTATCCGCGTGCTCGATTTCGGCCGATATGTCGCCGGCCCATACTGCGCCACATTGCTGGGGTTTCTCGGCGCCGACGTGATCCGCATCGAGCGCCGCGACGGTGGCGAGGATCGATTCATCGCGCCGGTGGCCGATGGCGGCGAAGGGGGGGTGTTCTTCCAAACCGCCTGCGGCAAACGCTCGGTGACGCTCGATCCCGGCAAGCCAGGAGCGCGCGAGCTGGTGGCGCGGCTGATCGCCACGGCCGATGTCGTGGTCGCCAATCTGCCTGCGGTGCAATTACGCGCCATGGGCATCGATTATGAGACGCTGCGCGCCGTCCGGCCCGACATCATCCTCACCACGCAAACCGCATTCGGCGATAAAGGCCCGTATGCGCAGCGCGGCGGCTTCGATGGCGTGGGACAGGCCATGTCCGGCGCCATGTACATCTCGGGCGAACCCGGCGCTCCGGCAAAGGCGGCCGCGCCCTATGTCGATTTCGGCACCGCCGTGCTGTGCGCGTTGGGAACGCTGGCGGCGATTCTGCATCGCGAGCGCACCGGTGAAGGCCAGCAAGTCAAAGGCACGCTGCTTGGTACCGCGCTCGCCACCTTCGGTTCGCATCTCGCGGAACAGGGAGCCACGGGAATCAACCGGGTCGGCAGCGGCAACCGCGTGCAGACCTCCGCGCCTTCCGCAGTATTTCCCACCCGCGACGGACATGTGCTGACGCATGTCGTCGGCAACGGCTTGTTCAGGCGCTGGGCCAAGCTCATGGGCGATGAGGGACGCTGGATGAGCGACGCTTTTTATCAGAGCGACGATTCCCGAGGAGCCCACAGTCAAGACATCCTTCAGAGCATGGCGGCTTGGTGCGCCGCACGGACCACCGGCGCAGCACTCGAGGCGCTCAACGCCGCGGGCCTGCCGGCAGGCCCTATTTACACTCCTCAGCAGGCACTCGATGATCCGCAAGTGGCGGCCATGAAACTTTTGCACTCCATCACCGGCTACCCCGGCCTGCACCGGCCGGTTCCGGTCTGCGGACTGCCGGTGGAATTGTCGGCGACTCCCGGAATCATGCCGCAGCGCCCGCCCCTGCTGGGCGAGCACACTGACGCCGTTCTGACTGAACTTGGCTACTCGCCCGACGAGATTGCCGTCTTCCGGGAACACGGAGTGGTGTAACGGCGGGAGGCCCTGACCTGCGGCCGCGCCTGCCGCCGCCGTATCACTTCTGTCCGAATTTGAAACCAATTTCTCCGCCGATGAACCGTGGCTCGCCGAAGAACGCCCAGACCCATAGTGGGTCGACGTTCTGTGAGGACTCAATGTAGAGCTTGTTCGTGAGATTGCGCCCATACACTCGCGCGAACCAGCGGTTATCCTCGCTGCTGTAAGTCACGGAAGCGCCGAGCAATGCCCGCGCATCCGCGTACGTCTGCGTAAATCCGGCGTTCGGCAGCGCAATCGAATAGGTATCGAGATTCTTGGACACATAGTTGTCATTGACGTCGACGACGATGTGCCCATTCGTCCACGGCACCGGCATCGTGTAGTTAAGGTCAATGGTCGCAGTCACGGTAGGGCAACGGTTGACGGGAATTCCGGACAGATCGGTGGTTCCGCCTGCGGCGTTCAAGGTCGAGAAACTTCCATACGAGCAATGTTGCCAGCTGAACGGCGCACGCAGGATCAAGCCGTCTGTGATCTTGACCGTCAGTTCGTTTTCGATGCCGTAGGCGGTCATCTTCGCAGCGTTCTTGAACAGTGTCTCCTCGCCCTGCTGCCCATTGGCGTTGGTGATGGGCGCCACGACTTGCCGGATGAGATCCGAGTAGCGCACGTAGAACAGCGCTTCGTTGAGCCGCACGCGGCGGTCGAACAACTCGCTCTTCATGCCCACTTCGAACGAATCTGCCTTCTCCGGATTGGTCGGCGACTTCTCCGCCGCGGTGATGGGCGTGCCGCCCGTCCCCACCTGGTCGTTGTAGCCGCCGCCCTTGAAGCCATGCGAGAAGTTGGCATACCCGAAAATATCCGGGTCGAATTGATGCGACAGGGTCACGCGGTAGGTGGGCTGCGTCCAAGAATGAGTGTCCGTCACCACGCCGAACGGATAGGCGGAGAAATTCGCTCCATTCATCAAGCCGCCCAATTGCTGGTACGTGAAGGCAGGGTTAATGGTCCCGGCGGGCGACGGCAACTGCTGCACGAACACCTGCTGACGGCCAATCCAATCCTTGCTGTCCTGCGTGATGCGCGCTCCCACGGTCAGAGTGGTCGCGTCCGTAAACTTGTAATTGGTCTCGCCGTACAGCGCCTTTGACTTCTCGGTCTGCGCATTGCACAGCACTTGAGGATTGTTGTTGTAGCCGCCCGGCTGGGCTCCCGGCGGCGTGGGCACGCCGAATAGGTCATAGATGCCGAGGATCTGCGCCACGCAGAACTTGGTGCTGTCGTGCTGATAGAAGGCGCCCGCAACGAAATTGAATGCGCCGATCTGTTTCGAGGCGAAGCGCAGTTCTTCCTGCCAGGTCTTGCGGCGGTCGGAGCGGTTGGCATCGAACACCGACACCGGCCCCACCACGCCGGTGTAATCGGAGGGCAGGCTGGAATCCTGAGATCGGTAACCCTGCACCCAGGTAAAGGTGCCCGGATCGATGGTGTAGTCGATGTTCAGGTGCTCGCCGTTCGCATCGACCCGATGTCCATTTTGCTCATCGACCAAGAACCCCGCGCGATTGTCGACTCCGGCATTGCCCAAGGGGTTGTTGCCCGTATAGCCCGGCAAGCCGAGCTGCGGAAATACAAAGTACGGTACGGTCGTGCCCGGTCTGAGATTGGTGGGCGTCACATTGAGCGCCCCGGGAGTTCCTGAGCGGTCTTTCAACATCTCGTAGGTGAACAATACCCGCAAGTTGTCGGTCGGTTCCCATAGCAACTTGGCGCGTCCCGTGAATACATCAGTGCCGCCGACACGTTCGCCGGTGCCCTTATAAATCGTACCGCCGATGGTGTCGCTGGCGCCATTGCGCATCCAGCCGTCTTGCCGTTCCTCGCTCGCGACCAGACGCAGCGCGAGGTGGTCGGCAATGAGAGGGACGTTGATTGCGCCCTGGGCATTGAACTGGTTGTAGCTTCCGCCCCCGCCCTGCAGCTCGACGGTCGTCTGGTCCAGCAGCGGTGCCTTGGTCTTGACGACGACCGCGCCGCCAGTGGTGTTCTTGCCGAACAGCGTGCCCTGCGGCCCGCGCAGCACTTCGACTTCCTGCACATCGAAGGGATCGAGCAGTTGGGTCTGGGTGCTCGGCATCACGAAGTCATCGATGAGCACGGCAACCGGCGCCTCGTTGTAAACGATGATGTCCGTGTTGCCCACACCACGCATCGCGAAGGATGCGGCGTTGAAGCCGTTGACCTTGTTCACGGAGAAGTTCGGCACCAACAGCGCGACATCCGCAAGGTTGCGCGGCGTGAGGTCCGCCATCGTCTGCGAGTCGATGGCGGTGACCGCGATCGGTGTTGATTGCAGGTTCGACTCGCGGCGTGTCGCGGTCACCACGATTTCATCCAGGCCACCGACGGCGGCGGGCGTGCCGGCCGTTTGCCCGTGCGCCATCGCCGATAGCAGCACCGCCGCCCCGGCAAGCGGGGCAAGATTGTTCTGCTGGTATTTCCGGCGCTGGGAACTTCCGTTGCGCTTGCTGATTGTCATGTAGTACTCCCCCTGAAAGAATCGAAACGGCTTGCGATCGCTCGCGCCTTTATCGGAATAATCGCAACGCAAGCTACGCGGGACCAGTAAAAAAAACAAGCCTGACGGTTTGTTAAACTAAAAAAACGCAGCACCAACAGCGATGTAGCGGTCAGGCTGTCCGTCGGACCGAAAAATCCAGTTGGCACACGCAGTTAGGTCATTTGTTGTATTTTCGCATCACCAGGCACCGCTTACGCTCATGCTGTGCCGATTCGGTAGCCAATGCGCGGGAAATGCACAACTACCGTGCCGGCCTGCGGATCCGTGCGGCGCACTGCCACTTCGTGCAGCGAGAGGGTAACCAGCTCGCCCTCCACCGGGTCCCGCCCATAGTCATCCGGCGCTACTGTCACGCGAATTCCGGCGGTCAGACCCAACGGATCCTTGGGGTCGACTCCTAAACCTTGCGACGCTGCGGCATTTCGCGCAACGCCATGGGCATCTTCAGCACTCATGGACGTGCGCGTGCCGTGCCCAAGGGCGCGTACGCGGCGCTCCCAGTGCAGCATTCGCGCGTAGGGTTCGAAAATTGCCGCGGCTGTCGGCACATTGCCGCGCGCCATCCACACCGGAAAATAGGCGTGAATATCGGCAAGGCCGGGCGCGCCCCCGAACAGAAACGCGCGGCCGTCGCCGAGCTGTTGCTCGATCAGATCGGCCTGCGCGCCGAACTGCGTGGTCATGTGGGGGATCTGAAGCTCCAGCGTATCGAAGTCCATGAAATTGAAAAACGCCTTGCGATCGTTGATGACCGCCTCCGGCAGGCCGTTCTTGTTCAAACCCATCGACAAACCGGCGCCGGGCTCGAAGAAGGCGCGGTCGCTCCATTCGCTAAGCGCCAGGGACATGCCCCGTTGACCGCCCGGAAACAGCGTGGGATCGGGATGACGGATCTCCAGTTCGGTCGCCATCAAACGCGTGTCGCAATAAATATCTGCGCCGATCTGCAGCACTGGTGTTTTGCGGTAACCACCTGTGAGCGCGGTCAGGCCGGGCTTCGGCATGACCATGGGTATTTCCACAGAGCGCCATGCCAGGCCCTTTAGACCCAGCATCAGCCGAACCTTCTCGGCGAAGGGGGACAAGTCAAAATGATGCAAAATAAGCTCGGACACGCGGCACTCCCCTCGTTTAGGGGGCAGCCTATACCGGTGCCCAAGAAAAAAACAGTCAGGTCTGTTTCTTTTTTACAGCCGGGTATAATCTGGCGTCCTAACGAGTGCACGCGCGAGGCTAACGGTCATGGATACGGCAACGGTGCGTCGGTTTATCGAGGGCATGAAGTACGAGGCGGAGCGGACCGGCCCGCCGGACGGGTTTCCGTCCTTGCCCGACGTGCCGGCGGGACGCTATACGGACCCGGCGTTCCTCAAGCTCGAGTCGGACCTGATGTGGCATCGAAGCTGGCTGTATGCCTGCCACGTCGATGAACTGCCGCAGCCGGGCAGCTACTTGTTATGGAAGAAGACCGGCACTCCCATCCTCATCGTGCGCGGCAAGGACAGTGAAATCCGCGCGTTCTACAACACCTGCCGGCACCGCGGCGGTCCATTGGTCAAGACGCCCTGCGGAAAAGTCGACGGACTGGTATGCGGCTATCACGGCTGGACTTACAGTCTGGACGGCAAGCTGGTCAATCTGCGCGACAAGCGCGACTTCCCGAATCTCGACATGTCGAGCCGCTCGTTGATCGGCGTGCGCTGCGAAAAGTTCGCCAACTGGGTGTTCATCAACGAGGATCCTCAGGCCGAGCCGCTGCTCAAGCATACGCAGCCTTTCTTCGAGTACTTTCAGCAGTTCGAACCGGACTGCTGGCGCCTGGTCGCGCAGCAGGGCTACGACGTCAAGTGCAACGTCAAGGTGCTGCTGGACGCCTTCCTCGAGGTCTACCATTTGAAGTCCATCCACAAGGGCACGGTCGACCGCTTCCTCGACTATCGCGGCACCACCATTGCCCTGTATCGCAACGGGCATTCCATCATGGTGACCCCGAATCGCCGTCCGGATTGGCAGGACCCCGGAACACGCGGCATGCGCCGCATCGAGTCGGCCACGGTGATCTCTTCGAAAAACAATCCATCGTTCAATTTTTATCCGAACCTCGTCGCCCCGGCGGATCCGACCGGCGTGCCCTTCCTGCTGTTCTGGCCGACTTCCGACATCAGCATGCGCATCGAATGCCACTGGTTCGCACCCGACTGGGGTGGCGGAGCGCCGCCGGAATTGTGGAAGACACGCATTGCGAATTTCGAGCAGATTCTCGACGAGGACCTGCAATTCGGCCCGCAGATTCAGGAGTCACTGATGTCGCCGGGCTTTCGCGGCATACCGCTGAATTATCAAGAACGGCGCATCTATCACTGGCATGAGGAACTTGACCGGCGCATCGGCCGGGATCGCATACCGCAGCACCTGCGCGTCGAGCCGCTGCTCGAGCCCTTCTATGAGAACTGAGTCCTGCATTGCGGAGCGCCGCGCGCTGTGACCGATTTGGGCTTCATCTTGGCGCTCGGAGTGCATGTCCCAAAGCTGCGCCTGCCGCATAAGGTCATCGCCGACGCCGTAGCTTGGACCAATGCCCCCGGGCGTGTGAAAGCGCGCGGCGAGCGCGCCATCTGCAACTGGGACGAAGATGCGCTGACCATGGGGGTTGAGGCCGGCCGCGCTTCGCTGCACAAAAACTTGGTGCCGCGGTCGATCGTATTTTGCTCAACCACCGCTCCCTTCCTGGATCGCGATGACGCCGTGGCTCTAGCGGCGGCGCTCGATCTTCCGGACGCCACCGATACACTGAACGTGGGCGCCTCCGTGCGCGCCGGCACCCGAGGCTTGATCAATGCCCTGCGGCGCGCCGACTACGTCCCTACCCTGCTGGTGGCAAGCGATGCGCGGCTGACGCGCGCCGGCAGTCCGCAGGAAATGAGCTACGGCGACGCGGCGGCGGCAATGCTGCTCGGAGCTTCGAGCGCTGCTGCGCTCGCCACGGTCGTAGGCACCCGCAGCCTGAGCAGCGACTTCGTCGATCACTATCGAATGAGCGGCTCGAAGTTCGACTATGCGCTCGAGGAGCGCTGGGTACGCGATGAGTCGCTGATGAAACTGGTGCCCAAGGCTGTGGCAGAACTGCTGGCGGCAGCGGGTGTGAATCGCGACTCCGTGCGGCATTTCGCACTACCCGTCGGTGCGGCGGCGGCGAAGCGCATCGCGCAGGCCTGCGGCCTGGAAAAGGCGCAGCGCGACGAACGCGTTCTCGCGCTATGCGGCGATGCCGGTGCCGCGCTGCCGCTGCTGCTGCTCGCCGCCGCGCTCGAAGCAGCCGCGCCCGGTGAACTGATCGTGGCTATTGGCATCGGCCAGGGCGTCGATGCCCTGCTGCTGCGGGCCGAACCGGGGCTGCTCACGGCCGGCCGGCCGCTCGCCGATGCTCTGGCGCGCAAGCGCGACGAAACAAGCTATGTGCGTTATCTATCGCATCGCGGCCTGCTCGACGTCGATTTCGGCATGCGCGCCGAACGCGACCAGCGCACCGCGCATACCGTGGCCTACCGCAAACGCAGCGCGCTCGCCGCCTTCAACGGCGGCCGCTGCCGGGAATGCGCCACGGTGCAATTTCCGCAGTCGCGCGTCTGCGTCAATCCCGAATGCCGGGCGACCGACACTCAGGTAGCGCATCGGCTCGCGGATTCGAAGGGACGGGTCAAGTCCTTCACCGAGGACTGGCAGGCCTATGCGGCGAGGCCACCGTATGTATACGGCAACGTCGAGTTTGCCGAGGGCGGAAATCTTTTGATGGAATTCACCGACATCGAGCCCGGTGAACTCAAGGTCAACGACGCCGTACGTTTCGTGTACCGGATCAAGGATGAGGATCGAGTGCGCGGCTTTCGCCGCTACTTCTGGAAGGCAACGACCGCTTAAGCGGTAACGGACACCATGGCAAGCGGCATCAAGGACAAGGTTGTGATCTGCGGCATGGGCTGCTCGCAGTTCGGCGAGCGTTGGGCCTCGGGTCCCGATGACTTGATGGTGGAGGCCTTCACCGAGGCCCTCGCCGACTCCGGCATTGAGCGCGACCGCATCGAGGCGGCCTGGCTCGGCGTGTTTTTCGACGAGCAAAACACCGGCAAATCATCCCTGCCCATGTCGATGGCGCTGAGGCTGCCCAATGTGCCCACCACCCGCGTGGAAAATCTCTGCGCCACCGGCACCGAGGCGTTGCGCGGCGCCGTTTACGCCGTCGCCGCCGGCGCCTGCGACATCGCTCTCGCGATGGGCGTGGAGAAGCTAAAGGACACAGGATTCAGCGGCCTGCCCGAACGTACCAAGGGGACGTTCGAGGATTTGTACCTGCCCTCAAGCACGGCGCCGGGAGCGTTTGCGCAGCTGGCGAGCGCCTATGCCGGGCGTTACGGTTTTTCGATGCAGGACTTGAAGCGCGCGATGGCGCACATCTCGGTCAAGAGCCACGAGAACGCCACGCGCAATCCCAAAGCCCATCTGCGCAACCGCATCACTGAGCAGCAAGTGCTCGATGCGCCCGCCATCGCCTACCCGCTGGGCGTGCTCGACTGCTGCGGGGTCAGCGACGGTGCTGCCTGCGCCATCGTGACCACGCCGGAGATTGCACGCAGCCTGGGCAAGCGCGATCTGGTGTCGGTGCAGGCGATGCAGCTGGCGCCCAGCAACGGCGTGGAGATGGGACATCAGTCCTGGGACGGAAGCCATACTCTGACCACGCCCATTGCGGCGGCGCGCGCCTATGCCGAGGCGGGAATCCGCAATCCCAAGGAGCAGATCGACCTGATCGAAGTGCATGATTGCTTCTCGATCACCGAGCTCGTGCTGATGGAAGATCTCGGCTTCTCCGAGATCGGACGCTCGCCGCACGACGTGCTCGACGGCCGCTACGATCGCGACGGCGCGATCCCATGCCAGATCGACGGCGGCCTGAAGTGTTTCGGCCATCCCATCGGCGCCACCGGCCTGCGCATGGCTTACGAGATTTATTTGCAGCTTCTGGGCCGCGCCGGCGAACGGCAATTGCGCGGCCGCGGCGGCCAGGGCCCGGCGATCGGACTCACCCACAACTTGGGCGGAATTCCTAATCGCAACATCGCCAGCGTTTCCATCCTTGGATTGTTATCCGCATAAGAGGACATCGTCATGCTCGACACGCTTTTCACCCGCACCGACCGCAAGCAGATGGCGCCGCAATGGCAGTCTGCGCGCGACATGCTCGACAATCTCACCGGCGACGCCACCTTCGTCGAGGTCTTCGCGCAGGCGCCCGAACTGCTCGAATTCGTGATGCAGCAATTCTACGTCAAGGTGTTCTTCGGCGGCACAGTAGAGCAGCGTTACAAGCAGCTTGCGCGGCTCAAGCTATCGCTGATCCACGGCTGCCGCACTTGCAATAAGCAAAACGTGCCCGGCGCCCTCGAGGCGGGTGTCACTCAGGCGCAGATCGACGCCCTCATCGACGGCAACGTCGGTCCGTTCGCGCCCGCCGAACGCGCGGTCATCGAATATGCCGAGCAGATAGCGCTGTCGAACATGGACGGCCGGATGTCGCACGGACTGTTCGCGCGGCTGCGCGCGAACTTCTCGGAGGCGCAGATCCTCGAACTCGGCACGGCGATGGCCGTGATTTCGGGAATGGCGAAATTATCTTTCGTGCTGGGACTGGTCGAGCGCGAGAGCTACTGCCCGTTCGCGGCTGCCGACGCGAGCTCGCCCGCAGCAGCCTAGCGGAACCGCGCACGAGCTGCGCGCGGGCGGTGCGGCGAATCAAGGGCGCATCAGCGTCCAGGGACTCGAAAATAATCCGGGATCCCACCCGGCCAATCCTCGCCCCAATTCTGCCGGCCGCCGTCCACCGTCAGGACCTCGCCGGTGATGAACTTTCCGGTCGGTGCGGCGAGATAGACGACGGACTGCGCGATGTCCATGACGTCGCCCATGCGTTTCATGGGATTGGAAATGGCAAAGTCTTCCGCGGCCTGGCGCGGATAGACGTTCAAGCCGTCCGTGGCGATCGACCCGGGCGCCACGCAGTTGACCCGAATTTGAAGAGGCGCCCACTCAACCGACAGCGTCTTGGTCAAATAAATGACGCCGGCGCGCGCCGCTGCAGTGTGTGCGACCTGGGGCATGCCGCGCGCGACCACGGCGACGATGTTCACGATGGATCCGCCGCGCCCACGATCGCGCCACTGCTGCGCGGCGGACTGCATCATGTGCCAGGTGCCGTTTAAGTTGGTGTCGATCACGGCGTTCCAGCCCTTGACGCTGAAATCGATGGCGGCCTGCGGATACTGGCCGCCGGCGCTATTTACCAGTACATCCAGCCGTCCGAATCGCTCCCAGGTTTCGGCCAACAAGGCGTGCACCTGCTCAGGCTCGCGGATGGTCATGGCCCGGGTCATGATCTTCTTGCCGAGATGCTGCTCGATGCCGGCCGCTGTCTCCTCGAGCTTGTCCGCGCGGCGGCCGCAAACGGCCACCTCCGCTCCAAGGCGAGTCAGCGCATAGGCGATGCCTCGCCCCATGCCGCTACCGCCGCCCGACACCAAGCACACCTGGCCCGCCAGCGCATCATCACGGAATGACAGCGGCCAGGAGGCCAGCTCTTGATCGGTCATGCCCCATTGCTTGGGCGGCTCTAACGGCAGGCGTATGCTCATTTTCTCGGAGTATAGGCAGCGGGGTTCAAGAAAGAAACAGTCCTGACTGTTTTTTTGTGCGCCACGGGGTGATACTGTCGACTCAATCTCTGCCTCGAGCGGGACAATGGCTGGCAATCATAGCGAAGATCTTTCTCAGCTCCGCATTTCGGTCACCACCATGGGCGACTTGTTGCTGGGCGCCGCTGACCGTTACCCCGACACGCCGGCGCTGGTCTTTCCCGATTCACAGTACTCTTACCGGGAACTCGCGGCGCGCGCCGTGCTGCGGGCCCGAAGCCTGCAGGCGCTCGGCGTGAAGCCGCGCGACCGGGTCGGCATTCTGATGCACACCTGCCCAGCCTTCGTCGAGATTTTTTTCGCCGCCGCCCTGTGCGGCGCCGTGGTCGTGCCCATCAACGCCCGCTACCGGCCGTCCGAGCTGGCCTACGTCATCGAGAACGGCGACATCGCGACGCTCGTCACCACCGACGCCATCACTGAGCAAGTGAGTTTCGTCGATCGGCTGGCGACCGCCCTGCCCGGCATCGAGTCGCAAGCCGACCCGCGGCGGCTGACGCTGGGCGCCGCGCCGACTCTGCGCAACGTGGTATTGATGGGCAGCATGGCCGCGCCGGGCTTCCTGTCGCAAAGTGAATTCGACGCCCTCGCCGAGACCTCGCCCGAGCGCTCCGTGCACGTCGCGCGCCTCGGTGTGCGGGTGCGCGACGTGGGCCTTATGCTCTATACCTCCGGCACCACCGCCAACCCGAAGGGCTGCCTCATCACGCATGAGGCGCAGGTCCGCAATTCCATCGCGCTCGGCCGCCATCGGTATCGCCTCACTCATGAGGATAAGTTCTGGTCGCCGCTGCCCATGTTCCACATCGCCTCGGTACTGCCCATGCTCGCCATCTTCGATGTAGGCGGCACGTATTTGACAATGGGCTATTTCGACGCGGGCGTGGCTCTCGACATGCTCGAACGCCACCAGGTAACGGCAACCTATCCCTGCTTCGTCACCATCATGCAGGGTCTCATTTATCATCCGAATTTCGCGCGCACCGATTTGTCGCGCATCAAGCTAATGAATTCCAACTTTGCCGTGCAGCCGCCGGAGGTCGCGGAATCCATCATGAAGGCCATGCCGCAGGCGCTGCAGGTGGGGAGTTTCGGCATGACCGAGACTGCAGGCACCGTGTGCACCGGATCGCCGGACGAAGCTCTGTCGCTGCGCATCACGCGGCTGGGCAAACCGCTGCCCGGTCTCGAAGTGCGCATCGTCGCGCAGGATTCGGGCCTGGAAGTTGCGGCAGGCGAGCACGGCGAAGTGCTGGTGCGCGGCTACAGCCTGCTCGAGGGCTACCACAAGGATCCGGAAAAAACCGCCCAGGCCATCGATCGCGACGGCTGGTTTCATACGGGGGACATCGGCTCCCTCGACGAACACGGCACCGTCATGTTCCATGGCCGCTACAAAGACATGCTGAAAGTCGGCGGCGAGAATGTGGCGGCCGCGGAAATCGAGGCCCTGCTCGGCCGTCATCCGGCGGTGAAGCTCGCCCAGGTCGTCGGAATCCCGGACGCCAAGTACGCCGAAGTTCCCGCAGCGTTCGTCGAGCTCAAGCCTGGCAGCACAGCCAGCGCGGCGGAACTGATGAGTTTCTGCAAAGGCGAGGTGGCGGCTTTCAAGGTGCCGCGTGTCGTGCGCTTCGTCGAAGAATGGCCGATGTCATCCAGCAAGATCCAGAAATTCCGGCTGCGCCAGTCTCTCGTCGCGGAGTTGGGGCTGGCGTAACGCCGGCGCGCCCCCTGCCCATGGTCCTGCCGCATTTCGGCCCCATCGTTCAGAACGCCTTCGTGGTTCACGACATGGAGGCCGCGGTAGACTATTGGTCGGCGAAGCTCGGAGTCGGACCCTTCTACCTGCTCGATCACATCCAATACGGAGCGGTGTATTTTCGCGACGCGCCGCTGACGCTCGACATGTCGGTCGCGATAGCGCAGTGGGGTGAGATTCAGATCGAGCTGATCCAGCAGCACGATTCGGCGGCGTCGATCTACTCAGAATTCCTGACCCGCCACGGTGAAGGGCTGCAGCATCTCGGAGTCATGACGGCGTCGCTCGATGAGCACCTCGCCCGTCTACGTCCGCTCGGAATCGAGGCCGTGCAATGGGGAGCGACGGCAAACGGCATGCGCTTCGCCTACCTGAACACCGACCGGCAGGCCGGCGGCATGATCGAATTGATCGAGACTGGGCCCGCGGTTGAAGCCTTTTTCGCCAAGATTCGCAAGGCCGCCGAAGGTTGGGACGGCAACCGGCCGCTGCGGCGACTATAGAAAATCATCGTGCTATTCGGCACCCTCAAAATAGTCCAGATCGCCTACCACGTGCCAGACCCGGAGCGGGCCGCGCGCGGCTTTGCCAGCAGCTTCGGCTGGGGCCCGTTCTTTCTATTCGAGCACATCGCGTTGGCCCGTTGCCTTTACCGCGGCACGCCGGCCAACTTCGATCACAGCTCGGCGTACGGTCAGGCGGGTGATCTCATGGTCGAACTCATCACCCAGCATGGCGAGGCGCCGTCGGTGCTGCGTGACCTGTATGCACGCGATGAAGTCGGCGTGCATCATGTCGCGCACTTCGTCAGCAATCTGCGGGACACGCTGGAAGAGGCCCGTGCAGCGGGACGGGAAATTGCCCTGGACGCCTGTACCGCCACCGGCACCAGCTTTGCGATGCTCGACACCTCGCGCGAACTCGGTCACATGGTGGAACTCTACGAACCGGCGGGCGATCTGCTCAAGTTCTACCGCCACGTGCGCCGGGCCGCGGAAGGTTGGGACGGCGCAGAGCCGCTGCGCCGGCTTCGCGCTTGACGTCACCAATCAACAATTCACTTCTTGCAGCAGGATCCAACATGGGACGCATCAACGGCAAAGTCGCGGTGATCTTGGGCGCCGCCGGCGAGGGCAACATGGGACAAACCATCGCGCGGCGCTTCGCCGGCGAGGGTGCGCGGGTGGTGGTCGCCGGCCGCGCGGCCGCGAAGCTCAAGGCGCTTGGCGAGGAGCTTGGCGGCGATCACTGCGTCTGCGACATCACGCGCAACGCCGAGGTGGCGGCCCTTGCCCGCTTTGCGGTCGAACGCTTCGGCCGCCTGGACATCGCCCTCAACTGCACCGGCTGGGCACCGATGACCAAGCTGCTGGAAGTCACTGAGGACGAGCTGGATAAGCTGTGCGCCCTGCAATTCAAGGGCGTGTATTTTTTTCTGCAGAACATGGTCGCGCAAATGGCGGCCGGCGGCGGCGGATCGATCGTGCAGATGTCGTCCGCCTCCGCCTACGCCCTGCTCTACAATCATGCGGCCTACATCGCGACCAAATCCGCGGGCGACGCGTTGGTACGCTGCTTCGCGAACGAGTTCGGCGCCAAAGGCGTGCGCGTCAATTCCATAGCGCCGGGGCTCACGGGCAGCCCCATGACCGCCCACGAAATGGCGCTGCCGGGATTGCAGGAAGCCTTTGTGAAGGAATATCCGCTGGGCCGGATCGGCACAGCCGAAGACATAGCCAACGCCGCGCTGTGGCTGGCCGGCGAGGAGAGCTTCATGACCGGCCAGGTGCTGCAAATCAATGGCGGCCTCACGCTGCGGCGCAATCCCACGCCGCGCGAGATCAACGCCAGTCTCAAAGCTGCAGCGGCCCTGGCAAAAAACAGTCAGACCTGATTGTTTTATGCGCGCCCCGCTGTTAGCATCGAGATTGGCTGGACGGGAGTCTCACATGTCGGTCAATTACAAAGTCGAATGGCCCATGAGCTTGCAGGCTCCCGCCGACTCGCTTGAAGCGAAGCAACCGGCCGTAGATAACGGACTCGACGTGCCCGATCCGGCGCGCTACTCCTCCGCCGATTACATGAAAAAGGAATGGCAGCATCTCTGGCCGCGCGTTTGGCTGCTGGCGGGAGTCACTCCCGACCTGCCGGAATCCGGCGACTATCAGGTGTTCGAGATCGGCCACGAGGAGATCCTGCTGGTGCGCCAGGATGACGCATCGATTAAGGCCTTCTACAATGTTTGTCCGCACCGCGGCAACCGCATTTCGCTGAATGACCGCGGCAGCGTCGCAAAATTCACCTGCGCCTTCCACGGCTGGCAATTCGCCTGCAATGGCAAGCTCGAGAAAATCACCGACGAGGCGACTTTCGATCCGCGCGTGATTGCGCATCGGCCTTCGTTGAGCGAAGTGCGCTGCGACGTCATCGGCGGCCTCATCTTCGTCAACATGGACGGCAAGGCGCCGCCGCTGCGCGAATGGATCGGCTTGCCGCCGGGCTACATCGAAAACTACGAAATCGACAAGATGAACGTGGTGCGCCACGTACGCAGCGAATGGCGCGCGAACTGGAAAACCGGCATTGATGCGTTCTACGAGACCTATCACCTCCCGTTCATTCATCCGCAAACACAGGGAGTGATGGAAGATTTCAGCCAGTACGATCTGTATCCGAACGGCTTCAGCCGCATGATCGTGCCCATCGGCGTCAAATCGCACCGGGTGGGCGACCAGGTCAGCATCGACCCGTATCAGCAGTACATGATGAAGGAAGCCGGCATCGATCCTGCGAAGTTCAGCGGCACGTCACGGGAAGTTCGCGAGGCCATACAGCAGGCGAAGCGCGCACGCGGCAAGCGTTTCGGCCTCGCTTACTACGACAAATTGACGGACGCTCAGCTTACCGACAGCTGGGCCACCGGGTATTTCCCGAACGTTCAGATCGGCATGCATCCGGAAGGCGTGTTTATCATGCGCTTCCTCCCTCACGCCACCGACCCGGAGCGCTTCTTCTACGACAACATGACCCTGTTCCGATATGTCGACGATCCCGGCTACACCGTGCCCGGCTGGATGGGGTTGCCTGAGGGCATGGACGTGACCGGCGGCACGCGCCCCGACATCGAGCGCATCCCCGTGGACGTGCGGCCGAACTTGGGCGAGGTTCTCGATCAGGATGTGGAATTGGTTGCCGCCGTACAGCGCGGCTCGAAGTCACGCGGTTTCCGCGGTCCCCTGTGGTCCGATCAGGAACAGCGAGTACGCCATTTCCACCGCGAGCTCGATCGCTACGTCAACCTCGAAAAGTAGGCGCGCGCTTCTCGAGAGCGGCGCGGTCATCGCGGCGTGCGAGCGGAGGGTCGTTAGACGGCAAGCGCGGATAAAACAAAAAAGGTGACGCTCGCGATGGCCATTGTTCCAGTGGCCGCCCATCCGAGGATTGCCCAGGCCTTAGAGACGGTGAAACGTCCCATAATCCGCTTACTTACGCTCATGAGCATCAAAAGCGCCATCACCGGCACCGCAACGATCCCGTTGAGCACCGCCGACCAGACGAGGGCCTTGACCGGATTGAGCCCAAAAACATTGGCGCCCGCTCCCAACAAGGTGGCGACAGCGATCGCACCATAAAAGGCTTTCGCCTGAAGCGGCTGCTGCGCCAATCCCACGGGAAGCCGCTGCGCTTCCCCGAGCGCATACGCAGCCGAACCCGCGAGCACCGGAATCGATAACAATCCGGTGCCAATAATGCCCAGCGCGAACAGCGCGAAGGCAAAATCCCCCGCGATGGGCCGAAGTGCCTCTGCGGCTTGCGCCGCGCTGGTGATCTCAATGACGCCGGCGGCGTGCAACGTGGCGGCTCCCGTCGCAAGAATCGCGAGGGCGACCAAGTTCGAAAATCCCATACCGACGAGGGTGTCCAGTTGGATGCGTGCGAGGGCCTCTTTGCCTTGGCCGGGATTTTCATTGAGAGGCACTTGTATGGGGTCCGCCTTGGTGTCCTCGACTTCCTGGGAAGCCTGCCAGAAAAACAGATACGGGCTGATGGTCGTACCCAAGATGGCAACCATCATCATCCAAAAATCGCGACTTGACGAAAAATGCGGAAGAAATAAGCCGGCAGCGAAGTCACCCCAAGGAATGTGCACTGCGAACAGGGCCGCGAAGTAAGCAAAGAGCGATAAGGTCAACCATTTCAAAATGGCTACATAACGCGTGTACTGCATCAAAATCTGCGCTGTAGTGCAGAGGACCCCGAACATAGCCACATACATCCAGGCCGGCGCGCGGGACAGAAGCAAATGCATAGCTTCTCCCATTGCGCCCAAATCCGCGCCGATGTTCAATGTGTTGGCGATGAAAAGGAGCGCGACAATGCCGTGCACTGCCCACCTCGGATAGTGGTCGCGTAAGTTTCCCGCGATCCCTTTCCCCGTCGTCCGGCCAATCCTCGCGCAGATGGCCTGGATGACGACCATCAAGGGATACGTAAAAAGGAGCGACCAAGCCAATCCAAATCCAAATTGTGATCCGGCTTGAGTATAGGTCGCGATGCCACTCGGATCATCGTCCGCAGCGCCGGTTATGAGTCCCGGCCCCAATACCTGCCACAGCCGCGGTTTGCTGAGGCCTACCACTCGACTGCGCGGTAAGGGTTTATTGCTATTAGGAATGTGAAACCGCTTCCTATGGAAAAAGGGTTACTCCAAGGACTTAAGGGCTTTGCCGCAGGGAGTCCATCGCCGGTTGCTCAGGTCTCTGCCATCAGCTGAGTTTTGCGCTCGAGCAACGCTCGTCCTAATTCTTCCAGGTCCATTTTTCGCGATTGCTGGGATTCGGCAAACATGCCATCCGGCTTTTCTTCCTCCCGGACATGGTGTTTGATCATTTCCGAAAGTACATGCACCTTGGAATCAAAATAGTCGTCCGAAGGGTCAGAAGCCTCGATCTCCGCAATGAGTTTCTTCGCACCATCATGCTCGATGATGGCCTCGTGATGCATATCCTTATCTTTGGTTGCCCGCAAAAAGGCGGGATAGAAAATCTCTTCCTCGATCGCACAGTGAACCGTCAGCGCTTTACAAATATTCGTCGCGAGTAGCTGCTTCTTACTGGTAGAGCGCGCACCTTCGAACTCTTCGAACCAGTCCTTGACCTGTTTATGATCGGCTTTAAGAAGTGCCACCGCGTTTGACGTAGCGGAACGGATGACTTTTTTGGATTTTGCCATTTAGAAACTCCCTCGTTTAAACGTGTACACGCTAATAGATATAGATACCAACTAATACATACCAATTTTGGGGTTAATCCATCCCCGTCTGTGGGTTGCGATATCGAAACATGGCATTTATACAAGACTATTGCTGCAGCCAAAATCGGCGTTTTCCTACAATCTGTTGGGAACTAGGGCCGCGAATGAGCTATCGCTCAGGCTCCGGCGCTCGTTGTCGACGCGCTTGACTACAGGTTGGCAAAGCTTGCCATTCAAGCAGTGGACGATATCGTCGCCGCGTTCATGCAATGGCGTCCAAGTATTGATCAGGCTTCCAACGCAACGGGCGCTGCATCGGCCTTCCGTACGAACTGAAACAATCGGTCGCACTCTGCTTTGACCACGGCATAGCACTCACAGGATCGTTGCACGATCCCGGCGCGGCTCAAGACCGTAATGTGACCGCTGTCGTAGTCGATCAATCCCGCCTTTTGCAGCACGGAGGCGGCGGCTGTGACGCCGGCGCCGTTGATTCCCAGCATGTTGCCGATCAACTTCTGCGTCATTTTCAATTGATTGGACTTCAATCGATCGAGGCTCAAGAGGAGCCAGCGGCACAGCTGCTGATCCACGGAATGATGGCGGTTACAGGCCGCAGTCTGCACCATTTGAGTAACTAAGGCCTGTGCGAAGCGCAGTAAAACCTTCTGGAACATGCCTCCTCGAGCGAATTCTTCTTTACAGTGTGCCGCCGTGAGCCGGTATGCAAAGCCCGCGTTTTGTACGATCGAGCGGCTTGTTGTGGAATCCCCTCCCATGAAGACTGGCACCCCGACCATTCCCTCGCTGCCGACGATCGCAATTTCCGCCGATTCAGCGTTGTGCATTACGTAGAGAATGGAAACAATGGCATCGATGGGAAAGTAGGCATGAGAAAAGGGTTGTCCGGCTTCGCACAACACCTCACCGAGATTGAGAGGCACCCACTCAAGCAGTGAAAATATCCGGTCACGCTCCGCCCCGCGAAGTACTTCCAGCAGTGCATTGTGCCTTTTTGGGACGCGGATACTATTCTCGATGATCTTAGATGCGTTGATGTCGACTTGGATCATGGCTCACATCTCCCGAAACAGGCCGATACCTCAGTGAACCGGAATCGATGCAATAATCGTTGCACCACGACCGGGGGCGGAGCGAATTTCAACATCGCCGCCGACCATGGCCGCCCGCTCCCGCATGCTCATAAGGCCTATGCGGCCGCTGCGATAGGCTTATGCATGCGCCTTCGCAACATCGAAGCCACTGCCGTTTCAGACTCAAGCACCGCCGGCCGAAGCTTCAAGGTAAGGGCCCGAAGGTGGCTTAATGCCTGCTGCCCTCGACGAAATTGCCCCTGGGCCTGCGCTAGGGGGGCGCCGGGGGTTGAGTAGTTAGATAAATTGCGCATGCCGCATTCAAGTAAACAGTGTTTCGCGCTCGCGGTCCGTTCGCCAGCGCACCGTGGACACTAATTCCCATAAGCGGCAGCTTTCGGGAAGCAACCGGCATCTATAAAAACAGTCACTTGCGTGTCCCGAAAGTCAGTCCCGGCTAACTTCCTGCGATGCCGCCGCAGTAGGCCCTACCGCGCCGATTATCCTTTTTGATGACGCACAATAGTGCGCGCCGCCTACAGGTAAGCTTGCTTTCTTACGGTAGGGTTTGGGTTGCGAAAAACAACGGAGTCATTTATGCCCAATCAGCCGATCGATCAATCCAGCGTGCAAAAACCTGGCAGCTCCCCGCAAACTGGCAATACCAATAAACCGGATGGCCAAACACAAGCTGCGCCACCGGCGAAAACTACGCCAACAAAACAGCCGGGGTCCATGCCAAACCCGATTTGAGCCAGCCAAGCGGTTGGTTTAACCGTTTAGCGTTTCGACGGCTGGCGACGGCGCCAGCCTTAATTTTTAGGCAAATCACCCCCCAGCCGACCCATTTCGTATTGCTGATCGCAATCTCCTCCTGCCAGGTTAGCCGCGTAGCACCCCAAGCTCCCGCTGGAGCGCCCGGCCCTCTTCGTCGGCGAGCGCCGCCTCCTGCAGACGCGACAGCCACACCGCGCCATCCGAGCGAGTCGCGAGCAGGTCCAGTTGGCCGACCAGCGACTGAAAATTCCGCCAGCCCCGTTCGTGAGTCTCCCCGTAACCCTTGACCAGCCGTTGCGCGCGCGCCAGTTCCACCGCCAACGAGTAGTGCTGCCCTGCGAGGCCCACGATCCGGCCGAGCCATGCATCGATGCGGACATTCTCTTCCCGGTAGCGCAACGTCGCAGGCCGCCAACGTTTGCAGCCGCTTAAGGTGTGCAGCAACAGGAAGCCGGTGATCGTGCTGGTTCGGACCTGCCTGCCTCCGGTCCAGCGGCCGAGCCAAGCGCACAGGCGCGGCGAGTCGAGCAGCCAGCCGCCAAGTCTTGCGGGGAGCGTGCCGGCGATCTCCTCCACTCGCGGTTTCATGAACTCCGTGATCCCGAATAGCTGACCCGGATCCGCGCGGATTTCCTCCCGCACCCGCACGAAACGCGACGCGCGGGTCTTGAGGTCGGCCACCCGGATGGTGTCCTCGAACGTCATCCATAGCGCCAGGCTGCGCGCGGTGGCCTCGAGCAGCGCATGCGAGCCGGCGTCGGGCCCTCGATCCTCGAGCGCGGCAATAGACTCCACACGCGCAAGATACAGACTCGCATAGGCCGTATCCTGATAGTCGATTGCCCGACGCACCCCTTCCAGCGCCACCGGCTGCGCGGCAGCGGGCAAACGTCTGACTCGATCGAGCAGCGGCTGCAATGCCGGTGTTCGCGCGTGGACCGGTACCTCCGCAGAAAGCTTTGGTGCCGCTTTCCCCGTGAATCCGCTGTCGCCGCGCTGGGATCGTTGCCGGGCATCCTCGAACGCCGCGAGATTCGCATTGACCGCGATCCCGCTCTTCTTGATCGCCTCTTCGAAGGTCTGCCGGCGGAACGGCAGCACGCCGCTGCCGCACAAAGCGCCCAATAATACGGAACTGATGACGCTTTGATTGCGCTCGGCGGTTTCTTCCATGTCGAAAAGGACCAGGCGCTTCGCCCGGGAACGAACCAGCTCGGTGAGCTGTTCGGTATCGACCGCACCCTGGCCCATCGCGCTCTTCTCGCCGATGGCATAGGCGCGATGCGAGGATGCAATGAGCGTCGTCCGGTCGGGTGTCACCAGCCCGCGCTGAATGGCGCGGCCGGCTTCCGCCAGCTCCGAGGCGAGGACGCAATCGACGTCTCCAGCTACCGGCATGAGCGCCATGACCGGGTCGCGGCCGGCCTGCAGGGCGGCGGCGCGCGGAAAAAACTCGAGGTAGTAAATAGTCGCACCCGTGCGCTGTGCGACGCCCGGGACGGAGGTGGACTGCGCAATGTAGTCTTCGGCCTCCGCAATTTCGATGAGCCAGTCGGCAAGCACTCCGCCGCCCTGCCCGCCCAGTGCCGCGATCGTCAGCTTGATCGGCCGCTCGGGCACGTCGAGGACGAACCCTACAGCGCGTAGCGCAGGCGATCGCGCTCGCTGCGCCGCTGCAGAGCGCCGATCACCGCCGCTCTGATTCTTGCCATCAGCCGATCCCAGGCGGACGGGTTATAAACCAGCTCGGCGCGATAGAAAGACGGACAGAGCACCGCCGCATCTGCCACCTCGCCGCAGACGCCGCAGCCGACGCAGCTATTGTCGACATGCGCCACCGGATCGCTGCGCAGCGGATCAGGGTTTTCCTTGACGGTCAAAGAAGGGCATCCCGACAGCCGGATGCACGAATGGTCGCCCGTGCAAGTATCGGGGTCCACACCGAAGCGCTCGCGCACGACTCGCTCGCCGCCGGCAATCGCCTTGCGCATCAATGGCCGCACGCGCCGTTGGCGATTGAGCTGACATTCCCCGTCGGCCACGATGACCTTCGGGCCGCGAACCGGAGTTTTCAAAGCCTCGCGCAGCAACTTGAGCGTGCCGCGCATGTCGTAGGTATGGGTCCGCCGGACCCACTTGACACCCACACCCTTCACCGCGTCGATGATGCTGTTGTTGCCCTGCCGATGCGGGTTCGGCGCACGCGAGGACGGGATATCCTGGCCGCCGGTCGCGGCAGAGTAGCCATTGTCGATGATGACGGTCAGGTCGTCGTGTTTATTGAACACAGCGTTGCCGATGCCGCTGGTGAGTCCGTTGTGCCAAAATCCCCCGTCGCCCATGATGGACACAGCCCGCTTGCCGCCGTCCGTGCCGAACGCCGACGCACCGGCAGCCCCAAGGCCATAGCCCATAATGCTGTTGCCCATGTTGAAGGGAGGCAGAGTGGCAAACGAATGACACCCGATGTCCGCGCTGATGTGCAGCGCGCCGACTTCCTTCTGCAGAATTTTCATGGCGGCGAAGAATGGACGCTCCGGGCAGCCGGTGCACAGACCCGATGGTCGCGGCGGCACCAATGCCGCGAGCTTGGCGGCGGAGACCGCGGACACCGCCGCGCGAGTCGGGGCGCTGCCGGCGCCGGCACGCAGCTGCGGCGCCCATTGCTCGATGAATCGGCCTATCCCCAAGCGCAGCGCATCGACACTGTATTCACCGAACATCGGCAAAACGGCCTTGCCCACGATGCGGGCGCCGACGTCGTTCTGACGCAGGATCTGATTCGCGGACTGTTCGATGAATTCGGGCTGCCCTTCCTCCACGATGAGGACGGCGCGCTTGCCGCTGCAGAACCGCACCCACTCTTCGGGCACCAACGGATAAGTGACATTGAGGAGGTACAGCGGCACGCGGCTGGTACCGAACGTGTCGGCGCAATCGAGAAGTTCCAGCGCGCGCAGCGTGTTGTTGAAGAGTCCGCCCTGCATGACGATGCCGATATCGCCCGCCTCGGCATCGAGGATCTCGTTGAGCCCGCGTTCGGCAACGAAACGTTGCGCCGCGGGCAATCGGACCTCGATCTTTTCCCGCTCCTGCGCGTAGGTCGACGGCGGCAGGATGATGCGGCTGTAATCCCGCGCCGGCGCCGCCAGGGCGTCCGCTGCGGAGTACGAAGGCCGGCGGTTTTGCTTGGTCTTGAAGTGGCCGTAGACATGACAGGCGCGAATTCGCAGCATCAGCATGACCGGGGTATTGCTGGCCTCGGACAGTTCGAAGGCCTGCTCCACGGCACGCACGATCGTCGGCAGGTGGGGACGCGGGTCGAGCAGCCACATCTGGGACTTCATGGCAAAGGCATGAGTCCGCTCCTGCATGATGCTCGCGCCTTCACCGTAATCCTCACCGAGAATGATGAGCGCGCCGCCCTTCACCCCCGATGAGGCAAGGTTCGCGAGAGCATCGGAGGCAACGTTCGTCCCGACGGTAGACTTCCAGGTCACGGCTCCGCGCAGCGGGTAATTGATCGACGCGGACAACATGGCCGCCGCCGTCGCCTCCGACGCGCTGGCCTCGAAATGCACGCCGAGCTCCTTGAGAATGACTTCGGCGTCGGCCAAGACATCCATCAGATGGGAGATGGGCGCGCCTTGGTAGCCGCCGACGTAGGCCACGCCCGACTGCAGCAGCGCCTTGGTAACCGCGAGTATTCCCTCGCCGTGAAACTCCTCGCCCTCGCCCAGACGCAGCGACTCGACTTCCCTGGCAAAGGACCGCTCGGCCATGATCAGCTGCTCATGCCGGCACGAGCGCGAGCACGCGCAGCGGACTGCCGGAGCCGGTGACGATCTTCAGCGGCGGTGCGATGACGATGGCGCCGGTCGGCGGCAGCTTGTCTAGGTTGGTGAGACTCGCGAGCCCGAAACGGTTCGAGCCGTGCATGATGGTGTGGCAGGGAAACATGGGATCGAAGCCGTGCGCCTGACCGGCGTCCGTGCCCACCGTCTCGACGCCGACGCCGAGAATATCGCGCTCCTTGGCCAGAAACGGCACGCACTGCGGGTGAAACCCGGGAGTATGCGAGCCATCCGGTCCCGCGTTGAGAAACTCCTTCGCCTGCGTGCGGCGCGACCAGTCGGTGCGGATGAGCACCCAGGCGTGCGTGGGAATGCGGCCGTGCCGGCGTTCCCACGCCTCGACGATTTCACGGGTCAGGAGGAAGTCCGGATTCGCTTTCGCCTCCGCCGCCACATCGATGACGCATGCGGGACCGATGAAACGCTCGACCGGGATGTTGTGAGTCGCGTTGTTTGGGTAGTCCTTGCCCGTGACCCAGTGAATGGGCGCATCAAAGTGGGTGCCCGTGTGTTCGCCGCACGCGATGTTGTTCCAGTACCACGCGGGACCGCGCTCATCGTAGCGGGAGATTTCTTCCAGCGAAAACGGCTTCGACGGCGCGAAAGGCGGCGGCAGCTGGATCGTCGGCGTCGCAGGCTCGAGCGGTACGGTGAGATCCACCACTCGAATGCCGCCGCCGACGATTGCGCCGGCGAGATCCGCGAGAAGTTGAGTGACAGGCTGATTGGGCGCGCTCATGCAATCCTCGGGTAAATATTAATTGACACCTGAAGTACTTCTGAATATAACATACGCGGAACTCGGACGATACGCGTGCCAAGAGGGGTATACCAGATGAGGCGAATCGTCTGCCTGGGCGGTGGGCCGGCGGGGCTGTACGCCGCCATTTTGCTGCGCAAGGCGCTGCCGTCCACGCGGGTCGAAGTCTATGAGCGCAATCGTCCGGACGACACCTTCGGCTGGGGCGTGGTCTTTTCAGACCAGACCATGGGTAACTTTCGCACCGCCGACTCGGAAACACATTCCGCCATCCTGTCGAGTTTCCACCATTGGGACGACATCGCCATCAACATCGGCGGACGGCAATTCTCAAGCGGTGGCCATGGATTCTGCGGCATCAGCCGCAAACGCCTGCTAGGTCTGCTCCAGGAGCGCGCCACGGACGTGGGTGTGCACCAGATGTTCCAGCATCCGGTGGACGACGATTCGGGTTTCGCGGATGCCGACCTCATCATCGCCGCGGACGGAGTCAACAGCCGGACACGCACCGCCCATTCAGACGTGTTCCAGCCTAGCATCGACGTGCGCAAGTGCCGCTTCATGTGGCTCGGCACGACTCAACCATTCAGCGCGTTCACGTTCGCGTTCGAACGGACCGCGCATGGGTGGTTTCAGATCCATGCCTACCAGTTCAGCGAGACTCTTTCGACGGTGATCGTGGAAACTCGCGAGGAGACTTGGGCCGCGCATGGGCTCGACACGTTCAACACCGCACAATCCATCGCCTTCTGCGAGCAGTTGTTCGCGAGCTATCTCGGCGGTCATTCGCTGCAGAGCAACGCGAACCACCTGCGCGGGTCTGCCTGGCTCAATTTCAATCATGTGGCTTGCCGGCGCTGGCATCACGGCAACACCGTTCTCATCGGCGACGCCGCCCACACAGCGCACTTCTCGATCGGCTCAGGCACCAAGCTCGCCATGGAAGACGCCATTTCCCTGGTCCGCCACGTGACGGCGACCGCGGATCGGGACGCAGCGCTCGGTGCGTATCAAAAGGAACGCCATGTCGAAGTGCTCAAGCTGCAAAGCGCCGCCCGCAACAGGATGAATTGGTTCGAGAACGTGGCCCGCTATGCGCACCTGCCCCCGGAACAGTTTGCCTACAGCCTGTTGACCGGCAGTCAGCGCATCGGACACGACAATCTGAAGCTGCGCGATCCGGCCTTCGTTGAATCCTACGAGTGCTGGCTGGCCGCGCATGATGGAGCGCAAAGCCCATCGCCGCCCATGTTCCTGCCGTTCAAGCTGCGCGGCATGGAGCTTTCGAATCGGGTGGTGGTATCGCCGATGGCGCAATACTGCGCGGAGGACGGCGTACCCGATGATTGGCACCTGGTTCATTACGGACACCGGGCGACGGGCGGCGCCGGTCTGGTATACACCGAGATGACCTGCGTGTCGCCCGAGGCGCGCATTACGCCCGGCTGCACCGGTTTGTGGAATGAGAGACAGCGCGATGCCTGGCGGCGCATCGTCGAGTTCGTGCATCGCCATTCGCCGGCCAAAATCTGTTTGCAGCTCGGGCATGCGGGCCGCAAAGGTTCGACTCAGCTGGGCTGGAAGCACATGGATCATCCACTGCCCAGCGGCAACTGGCCGCTGATAGCGCCTTCGCCGCTTCCCTACTTCGAGGGGATCAGCCAGCCGCCCGCCGAAATGACCCGGGCCGATATGGACGCCATCCGCGATGATTTCGTGCGCGCGACGCGCCTTGGCCTGCAGGCGGGCTTCGATATGATCGAATTGCACATGGCGCACGGCTATCTGCTGGCCTCGTTCCTCTCACCGCTGACCAATCGCCGCAGCGACGAGTACGGCGGCTGCATCGACAATCGACTGCGGTTTCCGCTGCAGGTCCTGATGAGCGTGCGCGCCGCATGGCCGGCGGACAAACCCTTGTCCGTGCGCATTTCGGCGACGGACTGGGCGGATGGGGGATTGAGCGACGACGAGACCCTCGTCATCGTGCGCGCTTTTCGAGCCGCGGGCATGGATCTCGTCGACGTCTCGACAGGTCAGACGGTGCCGGAGCAGAAGCCCGTGTACGGACGAATGTGGCAGACCCCATTCGCCGACGCGATTCGCAACGAGCTCGGCGTCGCCGTCATGGCAGTCGGCAACATCTACGACCCGGACCACGTCAATTCCATCATCGCCGCGGGCCGCGCTGATTTGTGCGCGATCGCGCGCCCGCATCTGGCGAACCCCGCATGGACTTTGGCCGTCGCGGCCGCCCAAGGCTATGAAGCGCAATGGTGGCCGAAGCAATACTTGTCGGGTAAATCGCAGCTCGAAAGAAACCTCGCGCGCGCTGCGCAGCCCGTGGACACCGCATGAGCGCGCAGCTCTTGGCGACACCGCTCGCGGGCAAGCACGCGGTGGTCACCGGCGCCGGCCGGGGAATCGGCGCTGCCATCGCCGCGGCGTTGGTCAGCGACGGGGTGCTCGTTACTCTTCTCGGACGCGATACGGCCCGCTTGCAGGGTGTATCCGCATCTTTGGGCGGCGCGGATCAGGCGTTTGCCGTCGTGACCGATATCGCCGATGCAGCCTCCGTGCAGAACGCGTTCGCCGCCGCGCGCGGCCATTTCGGTCCGGTGCACCTGCTCATCAACACCGCCGGGCAGGGCGCAAGCGCCAAATTCACCGACACGGACGAGGCGCTGTGGCACCGTTTGATGGGCGTCAATCTGACGGGCACCTATCTCTGCACGCGCCAAGCGGTGACTGACATGCTCGCGCAAGGCTACGGCCGGATAGTCAATATTGCGAGCACCGCGGGGCTGCGGGGCGGCGCTTATATTTCGGCTTATGCAACCTCGAAGCACGCCGTCATCGGCCTGACGCGCTCGCTCGCGCTGGAGTATGCCGCCCGCAATATCACGGTGAACGCGGTGTGCCCGGGCTTCGTCGATACCGACATCGTGAAGGAAGCGATCGCGGACATCCGGAAAAAAACCGGCCGCAGCGACAGCGAGGCGCTCGCTACGCTGGTCGCCACCAACCCGCAGCGCCGCCTGGTTGAGCCGCGGGAGGTCGCGGACACGGTGATGTGGCTGTGCCGCCCCGGATCTGAAAGCGTCAATGGACAGAGCATCGTTCTGGCCGGCGGCGAGGTCACCTGAGCGAGACTGCAATGGCGAAGGAAAAGAAAAAGTTGAGGTTGGTGGAGCCGCTCGCCGACGCCGAGACGCGCATCCACGACGATCACCATTTATCCGTGCGCCTGTGGCTGCGCATGCTAGCGTGCACCAATCGCATCGAGAATGTCGTGCGCCAGAATCTGCAGGCGAGGTTTGCGACGACGCTGCCGCGGTTCGATCTCATGGCGCAGCTCGAACGGGCTCCTCAGGGGCTCAGAATGAGCGAGTTGTCGCAACGGATGATGGTGACCGGCGGCAACGTCACCGGCATTACCGACGGCCTGGAGAAAGAGGGCCTGGTGGTCCGCGAAGTAGACCCGGCGGACAGGCGGGTGTTTTACGTCAAGCTCTCGGCGGAAGGCCAACGGCAATTCCGGCGGATGGCAGCCGAGCACGAACAATGGGTGATCGAGCTGTTCGAGGGCATCAGCGTGAAACACAAGAATCAACTGGTCGAGCTGCTCGGCGAGATCAAGCAGCAGGTGCGATGATGAACGGCTTCACACCCAACCCGCGGCACTTTCTGTGGCGGCTGGAAGAGCGTGTCGGGGTCATCACCTTGAATCGCCCCGACCGCAAGAATCCGCTCACATTCGATTCCTATCAGGAACTGCTCGAGCTGTTCCGCGCCATCGCCGCGCCGGCCGCATCGGCTGCCGTACGCGCCGTGGTGCTGACGGGCGCAGGCGGAAATTTTTGCTCCGGCGGCGATGTGCACGAGATCATCGGGCCTTTGACCTTGCGCGACGGCGCGGGATTGCTCGATTTCACCCGCATGACGGGCGCTCTCGTCAAGGCCATGCGGCACTGTCCGCAGCCGATCGTGGCCGCGGTCGACGGCGTGTGCGCCGGTGCCGGCGCTATTCTCGCCATGGCGGCGGACGTAAGGCTCGGTACGCCACGGGCCAAAACCGCGTTCCTGTTCACCCGGGTAGGTTTGGCCGGATGCGACATGGGGGCCTGCGCCATCCTGCCGCGACTCATCGGTCAGGGACGCGCATCGGAGCTGTTGTTCACCGGCCGGTCCATGTCGGCAGACGAGGGCTGCGCCTGGGGATTCTTCAATCGTCTGATTGCGCCGGAGGCGGTGGTGCAGGAAGCCATGCAGCTCGCGGCCGGCATTGCCTCCGGTCCGACGTTCGCCCATGCCATGACGAAGAAGATGCTACACGAAGAGTGGAACATGACCGTCGATGCGGCGATCGACGCGGAGGCCGGAGCTCAGGCGGTGTGCATGCAGACCGAGGACTTCCGCCGCGCCTACCGGGCATTCGCCGCCAAGCAAAAGCCGCAGTTCGAGGGGAATTGACTCGTGGCGCGCGATCGCAACTTCCTTGATTGGCCGTTCTTCGAGCCGGCACATCGGGAACTGGCGGAGCGGCTCGACGTCTGGGCCGAGGAGCACCTCGCACACCGCACACACGCGGAGGACAGAGCTTCCGTCGATGCGGCGTGCCGCGCTCTTGTGCGCACGCTCGGATCTGGCGGCTGGACGCGATACTCGGTGCCTCACGCCGCGCAATTCGACGTGCGCGCGCTGGCGCTGATCCGAGAGACGCTCGCCTGGCACGACGGTCTCGCGGATTTTGCCTTCGCCATGCAGGGTCTCGGCAGCGGCGCGATCTCGCTTGCCGGTTCAGCGGAATTGCAGGCGCGATACCTTCCGGAGGTCGCAGCCGGTCGATCGATCGCCGCCTTTGCCTTGTCGGAGTCCGACGCAGGATCCGATGTCGCCGCCATCCAATGCAGCGCCCGGCTCGACGGCGGCTCATATGTGTTGGACGGGGAGAAGACCTGGATATCGAATGGCGGCATCGCCGATTTCTACTGCGTGTTCGCGAGGACCCGCCCGGCGGAACGGCGGCCCGACGGCTCGGTGACTGCGCGGGGCATCAGCGCTTTCGTCGTCGACGCTGGCACCGCCGGATTCGATATCAAGGATCGCATTGACGTCATTGCGCCTCATCCGTTGGCTACCCTATCCTTCTCCGGCTGTCGTGTTCCGGCGATGCACCGACTCGGCGCCGAGGGGGACGGTTTCAAATTGGCCATGCGCACTCTCGATATTTTTCGCACTTCGGTTGCCGGCGCCGCTTTGGGATTCGGGCAACGCGCGCAGGACGAGGCTGTTCGGCATTCGTTGCGCAGGACCCTATTCGGCAAAACTCTCGCGGATCTACAGTTGACTCAAGCAGCGCTCGCCGAGATGGCGACCGAACTGGATGCGGCACGCCTTCTAACCTATCGAGCAGCATGGCTGCGCGATCGCGGCGAGCGGGCGACCCAGCAAGTTGCCATGGCAAAAATGGCGGCTACCGAGACGGCGCAACGGGCGATCGATCGCTCGGTGCAACTATTCGGCGGCCGCGGCGTCGTGCACGGCGCGACACCTGAGCGCCTGTATCGCGACATCCGCGCGCTGCGCATTTATGAGGGCGCGACCGAGGTCCAGAAACTGATCATCGCACGCGAACTGCTCGACGCAGGGCGCGCCGGAGGCGCAATACATGAGTGACGCCCTTCCCTTGATTCTGCAACCTGCCGGCTGGCCGCGGCCGCGCGGCTACAGCAACGGCATAGCCGTCTTTGGCCGGCAGATTTTCGTGGCCGGACAGATCGGGTGGAATGCACAGGGCCGCTTTGACAGTACCCGTCTGACCGATCAGGTGGCGCAGGCGCTCGCAAACATTTGCGCGGTACTCGCCACGGCAGGCGCAGGCCCGGAACACATCGTCCGGCTGACCTGGTATGTCACCAGCCGCGAGGAATATCACGCGCAGCTCGCCGACATCGGCGCCGCCTACCGCAGCGTCATGGGAAAGAATTTCCCTGTGATGAGCGTGGTGCAGGTCGTCGCCCTGATGGAATCCGAGGCCAAAGTTGAAATCGAGGCCACGGCCGTCGTGCCGGGCGAGCGCTGACCGCCGATGTGGCGCCCGCCCGAAAGAATTCGCTATCAACCCCGCCCCGGCCGCTGGCCGACCGCGCCCGAGGCGGCCGCGTCGCGATTGTTCTCCCCGGTCACAGTCGGGCCGGTCACTTTGACGCAGCGAACCTGGGTGCCCGCCATGGTTCCGTGGCGTGCCAGCAACGAAGGTTTCGTGACTGCCGAGGTGCTCGACTGGTATGCGTGCTTTGCACGCGGCCGCCCCGGCGCCATCGTCGTTGAAGCGACGGGCATCCGCGATGTGGCGAGCGGTCCGCTGCTGCGCATAGGACACGATCGCTTCGTCCCCGGCCTGCGTGATCTGGTGCGCGTAGTGCAGGATGCCAGCCGCGGTGAATCACGGCTGTTTATCCAGTTGATCGACTTCTTGTCGATTCGGCGGCGGCCATCGGCCGCGCGCTTCTTCGCGGAGTTTCTCACCATTACGCCGCGGCACCGATCGGCCCTCGGCCGTCTGGACGCCTCTGACAGCGAGGTCCGCAGTTGGCTCGCGACGCTGCCCCCCGCCGAGGTCGCGCGAGTCTTGGAGGCGCACGAACTCGAAGCGCTCGAGTTCGGTGCGCGGGAGCGCATCACCGATCTGCATCTCGACCACATTCGCCGGCTGCCGGCGCAGTTGCCGCCGCTGTTCGCGGAAGCCGCGGGACGCGCCCGCAGCGCAGGCTTCGACGGCATCGAACTGCACTTCGCGCATGCGTACACCATGGCTTCCTTTCTCTCGCGCTCCAACGTACGCGATGATGGTTATGGCGGCGAGATCGCCCATCGCACGCGCCTGCCGCTCGAAGTGTTCTCGCGGGTGCGAGCCGAGGTCGGTGACGATTTTGTCGCCGGCTGCCGCTTCCTGGCCGATGAGTGCATCCCAGGGGGCTTCGACGTGCACGATGCTCTGTATTTCGGCGCTGAGTTCGCGGCGGCGGGGATGGACTACCTGTCGTTGTCGCGCGGCGGAAAATTCGACGATGCCAAACAACCCAAGGTCGGCGACGCCGCGTACCCCTACACCGGCCGAAGCGGTTACGAGTGCATGCCGTCCTACTATTCCGACAGCCAAGGCCCGTTCGGACGAAACCTTAACGCCACGGCGCAAATTCGCGCCGCCGTGCGCGCGGCGGGATTCACGACTCCGGTGATCGCTGCGGGTGGAATCCACAGCTTCGAGCAAGCCGAGGCCGTTCTCGAGGGCGGGCAGGCGGACGTCGTCGGATTCGCGCGCCAGGCGCTGGCCGACCCGGATTGGTTCCGCAAAGTCGCCGCCGGCCGGGGCGCGGATGTGCGGCTGTGCCTGTATACCAACTACTGCGAGGCCTTGGATCAGCGCCATCGTCAGGTGACCTGCGAACTATGGGATCGCGAGGCGCTTGATGAGCCTGGCGTCAAACTCTCCGCCGACGGCAAGCGCCGCCTCACGCCGCCCGCTTGGACGCCCCCGCCATGACCAACCATGTCGAGGCGTTCGAGCATGAGCACCGCCGCCAATGAAAGACACCGACGTGGATGCGTCCGCCATTGCCGGCCGCGAAGCGGGACTACACAAGGATTTGACCCGCGCGCAACTCGTGATGATCGGGCTCGGCGGCGCGATCGGCACCGGCCTGTTCATGGGCAGCGGCCTCGCCATCGGCTACGCGGGTCCGGCGGTGATCTTAAGCTACGCGATTGCCGCCATCGCCGCGGTTGCGATGGTGTTCAGCCTGTCGGAGATGGCGGTCGTGCATCCCACCGCAGGTTCGTTCGGTACCTACGCCGAGATCTACTTGAACCCCTGGGCAGGCATGATCGCCCGCTATTCCTACTGGATGGCGCAGGTCATCGCGGTCGGCGGTGAGGCCATCGCCGCCGGCGTCTACATGACTTTCTGGTTTCCCGGTACGCCGGTCTGGCTGTGGTCTGTCAGCTTTGCCTTCGTGCTGCTCTACTTCAATTCGAGATCGGTGAATAATTTCGGTTCCATCGAATACTGGTTCGCACTCATCAAGGTGGTAGCGATCGTGGTGTTCATCGTCCTGGGGCTCGCGACCATATTCGGACTCTGGGCCGAGCCCATCGGCTTTCACAATCTGACCGGCCTCCCCGGCGGATTCATGCCGCGCGGATTCGGCGGGGTGTGGATGGCGGTGATCATCGGCATCCTGTCATTCAACGGCATCGAGGTGATCGCCGTGACCTCGGGCGAAGCGAAGGACCCCGTGCGCACCATCCCGGCGGCATTGCGGACAATGGCTCTGCGGCTGTTTCTCTTCTACATCCTCGCACTCACCATCGTCGTGACTTTTGTCCCGTGGACGGAGACCGGCGCCACCATCGTCACGCAAAGTCCGTTCGTGCGGGTGTTCGCGCATTCCGGAATCCGCCATGCGGCCGGAATCATGAATTTCGTGGTGTTGAGCGCCGCGCTGTCGAGCATGAATACGAATGTGTACCTCTGCTCGCGCATGCTGTTTTCGCTGTCTCGAGGCGGATATGCGCCACGCCTCCTGGGGCGCTTGAGCAAGAACGGCACGCCCATCGCGGCCATTCTCCTCTCCGGTGCTTGCATAATGATCGCCGCCGGCCTGTCGAAGCTAACGCCGCGCGCCTACAACTACCTGTTCGGCGTCGCGCTGTTCGACGCGATGATCGTGTGGATCATCATACTGCTCAGTCATTTCAGTTTCCGGCGCCGGCACAAGGCGGCCGACCTGCCGGTGCGCATGCCCTGGTTCCCGGTAATTCAAATCATGGGGTTGGTGCTGTTGTGCGCAGTGCTGGTGACCATGGGCCTGGACAAGGAATGGCAGATCTCGTGGATCGTCGGCGTTCCGTGGCTGGTCCTCGTGACCGTCGCTTATTTCATACTCAAGGCGCGCGGCGCGCTCACGGGTCGAGAAAACGGACGCCTGTAGGGCGTAGTGCCTAGCCCGGCGGGCGCCCCTCGAGTATCGCGGCGAGCGTCGAACTGTCGGGATTTCCGCCCGAAACGACGGCGCAGACGCTCGATTCGGTGTAGCGCCCGGACAGCGCCGCCGCGACCGACACCGCTCCTGCTCCTTCGGCAATCACACGGTTACGCTCAACCAAGATTTTGATGGCGGCAGCCACCTCGGCGAGCGACACGGTGATGACGTCGTCGATCAGGCTCCTCACAAGCGGCCACATCTCGGGCAACACCGTCCCGAAACCCACGCCGCTGACGAAGCCCGGTTCGTGCGGCGTCTGCGTGGGGGCGCCGGATTCGAACGCTGACTGGACGGGATGGGCGGTCGTCAGTTCGCAGGCAATGATTCTCACATTGCTCCGCAGCGCGCGCACGGCACAGGCAATCCCGCAGGCGAGACCGCCTCCGCCGAAGGGAACTAAGATGGCCTCGATATCCGGCGCTTGCGTCAGGATCTCGAGACCGATCGTCGCATCGCCGGCAAGCGAAGCAGGATCGCGTACCGCATCGATATACACACCTGTCTGACTCTCGAGAGCGCCCGTCTCGATTGCGCGCCACCACTCCTCGGGGGAACGCATGTCGATGCGCGTCCCCAAGCGCCTTAGCTTGTCGAGTTTCGCGGCCGGCGCGTTGGCCGGCACGACGGCGGTGGCGGCGATACCGAGCCGCTGCGCCATGAAGGCCACCCCCAGCGCGCTATTGCCCGTGCTCGTGGTGTAAATCCCGCGGGACAACTCGGCGGGCGCCCGCGCCAGCACGGCATTGCCGATGGGCCGAATCTTGAATGATCCGATCGGCTGCAGGTTCTCGAGCTTCAAGCCGATGGTTTTGCCGGCCGGCGCGGCGTCGCAGAGGACCAGCGGCGAGATCATGCTCAATCCTTGCAGACGCGCGCGCGCCGCGTCGATCTGCGCCATCCCGACGGGCTTAACGTCATCGAACATCGTATGCACTCCCTTGCGGCATCGCGAGCAGCGCGGCCGCTGGCGCCGATAATTGCATAGTTATATGACATTGCATATAATTATGAGCCAAGGTGCTGCGGACATATCGACATGGAACCCAACTTTCAGGCTTTGCGCAGAGAATTTCCGGTCCTTGCACACAAAACCTATCTGAATAGCGGGTCGTATTGTGCGCTCGCGAACGACGTGAAGGCCGCCTTCGATGCCTACATGGATGACCGCCTGCTGGTGGGCGCGAACTGGGACATGTGGATCACCAAGAATGAATCCGTGCGTGCCCTGACGGCGACGTTGCTGCACGCATCCCCCGATGAAATCGCGGTCACCGCGTCCGTCTCTGCCGGCTTGAACGCGCTCGCCAGCGCGTTCGATTTTACCGGCATGCGCAACAAAGTAGTAATCAGCGATTTCGAGTTTCCCACCAACGCACAGATCTGGCACGCGCAGGAGCCGCGCGGCGCGCACGTCGTCCACGTGCCGCGCGCGGCCGACGGCTACATCCCGCTCGAGAATTTCGCCGCAGCCATCGATGACAAAACGCTGCTCGTGGCGATTACCCACGTCTGCTTCAGAAACGGTGCGAAGCTCGACATTGCCGGCATCGTGCGCCTGGCGCGGGCCCACGGTGCGTTAGTGCTGCTCGATTGCTACCAGGCGGTCGGCTCGCTGGACATCGATGTCAAATCGCTGGACGTCGATTTTGCGGCCGGCGGAATGCTCAAATACTTGTTGGGTACGGCCGGCATCGGATTTCTCTATGTGCGAGACTCGATCATTCGCTCCCTCCTGCCCTCGAACAGCGGCTGGTTCGCGCAGGCCAACATCGGCGCGATGGACATCACCGCCAACAGTCCCTCGCCGAGCGCCCGCCGCTTCGAAGCCGGCACGCCCCCGGTGGTTAATTGCTACGCCGCGGAAGCAGGCCTTAAGTTCCTGTTGGCGGTCGGCACACCGGCCATCGAAAAGCGCAACCAAGAGCTGACGCGGCGTTGCATGGAGCGTTTGCGGGAAATAGATTGGCCGAGCGTGACGCCCGAGGAAGATGAACGCCGCGGAGCTACCGTCGCCGTGCCATCGTGCAATAGCGGCGGACTGTCGGCCGAGCTCATGAAGCAAGACATCGTCACCTCGCATCGCGATGATAATGTCAGAGCTAGTTTTCATTTTTATAACGACACGGACGACGTGGAGTCCTTCATTGCTGCCATGAAGGATTTGCGCGGATCGTTTGGCCCGCGCTAAATAACCAGTGCGGGCAGCGTGCGCTGCCGGGTTTGGATGTGTTTGCCGGGGAGTTGAGGTGGAAATTCGAATTTTACGCGGGGCCGAGGTGCGGGAACTTCTGCCCATGGCCGAATGCATCGACCTCATGCACCGCACCATGATCGCCGTGTCGGAGGGACGCGTCGTATTGCCCCTGCGCTCGGTCATGCTCATGCCGGGCGACCGGGGAATGTTGGGCAACATGCCGGGCTATCTCGCCGAACCCGAGTGCTTCGGGGTCAAGCTCGTCAGCCTGATTCCGCGCAACAAGCCCCCGCTCTATTCGTCGCATCTGGGATTGGTGTTGCTGTTCGAGGCCGAGCACGGCCAACCCGTGGCGCTGCTCGATGCCGCCGAGATCACCGCCATTCGCACGGCGGCCGCCAGCGGTCTGGCAACGCGGCTGCTGGCAAACCCAGATGCAGGTGATTTGGCGCTGCTCGGCGCAGGCGAGCAGGCACGCAGCCATCTCGAAGCAATGCTGACCGTGCGCACGCTGCGGCGGGTCCGGATCTGGTCCCGCGACGGCGCGAAAGCCGCGGACTTCGCGCGCATCGAGGGGGCAAAACACGGTATCGCCATCGAAACATCGCGCGACGTGCGGGATGCCGTGCCCGATGCCGACATCATTTGCACGCTCACCAAGGCTCGCGATCCCATTCTGCTCGGCGATTGGCTCTCACCGGGCGCCCACCTCAATGTGGTCGGATCCAGCATCGCGGGCGCGGCGGAGATCGACACCGCGGCCGTCGTGAAAGCGCGATTCTACGTCGACTATAGAGAATCCACTCGCAACGAAGGCGGAGAATATCGGCGGGCCCTCGAGGCAGGCGCCATCTCCCCGGCTCACATTCTGGCGGAGATCGGCGAGGTGGCCAACGGCTCCCAGGCGGGCCGGCGCTCGTCATCCGATATCACTCTGTACAAGTCCCTCGGCATCGCGCCCCAGGATCTCGCCTCGGCGCACTACGTGCTGTACCGGGCGCGCGCCGCCGGCGTGGGACAGGTAATCGATTTTTGAGCCACGCCGGCGCGCCAGGCTCCGCCTTGACCCTCCCGAGCGGCGACGATGTGGCTGCCGCGCGCCGCAACATCCAAGGGTTTGCCCTGCGCACGCCGTTGCTCAAGCTCGCTGTCGACATTCCGAACATCAACATTTACCTCAAGCTCGAGAACCTGCAGCCGCTAGGCTCGTTCAAAATCAGAGCCGCCCGAAACGCGCTCAAGACCATGGATCCGCAAAGCCTGCGGCGCGGCGTGTTGACGGCGAGCGCCGGCAATTTCGGCCTCGGCCTGGTATCCGCGGCACGCGAAATCGATGTACCGGCGACGGTCGTGGTACCGGAGGGCTCGGCGAAAACCAAAGCGGACGCGCTGGCCGAACTCGGGGCGAAAGTGATTCGACTGCCCTTCGATGAGTGGTGGAAGGTCCTGACGGGCCGCCGATTTCCAGGCGAAGACGGCGTGTTCATCCATCCGGTGGCCGAGTCGGCCGTGATCGCGGGCAATGCCACCATCGGCGCGGAGATCATCGAGGACCAACCGGATATCCACGCCGTAGTCGTACCGTTTGGCGGCGGCGGTCTCGCCTGCGGCATTGGATCCGTGATGCGGCGCCTGAAGCCCGAGGTGCGGATGATCGTGGCGGAATCGGAAGCCGCTCAGCCGGCTGCGGCGGCGCTGGCAAACGGCCGGCCCACGCAGGTGCCTCACCGCCAGAGTTTCGTCGACGGTATGGGCAGTACGACCGTGCTCGAGGATATGTGGCCGCTGGTTCGGCGCATGGTCGATGAAGCGGTATGCGCGTCGTTTGCCGAGATCACCGATGCGATCCGGGTGCTGGCACGCCGCCATCACGTGATCGCCGAGGCGGCCGGCGCCGCATCGGTCGCCGCTGCGGTGGCCGGACGATGCGGAAAGGGCAATATCGTCTGTATCGTCTCCGGCGGCAACATCGATGCGTCAAAGTTGGGCGCCATCCTCAACGGACAGAGTCCATTCTAATGACGCGATCCCGACCGCCAAAAACCGAAAAACCGCTATTCGCCGACTTCCTGCCGCATCTGATCACGCGGCTGGCCTATGAGCTCAATCTCGATCTCATCGAGAAGCTGCGCCGCGAGGGCATCAACGTCACGCGCTGGCGGATCCTGGCGGTTCTCGCCATGGGGGATGGCATCACCATTCTCGACATCATCGACCGCGCGATGATGCAGCAGTCGGCGCTCAGCCGTGCCCTCATGAACATGGAAAAGGAGGGCTACGTGCGGCGCGTTGCGGGCCGTAAGGACGCCCGCTGCGTCGAGGTGTTCCTGACCGCCAAGGGCCGCGCCTTGTTCAATTCTCTCAACGTCGTGGTGCGCGGACGGCAACGGCGACTGCTCAACGGGCTCTCGGCGGGCGACCGTGCAGCGGCCTTCGCGCTGATCCGGCGCTTGAGCCGCAACATGGCGAAGTGACGAGACCATCTTCCGGCTGAAAATGCGGCGATGCTCGTGCTTCAAATGTGCGCGGACGCAACAACCGGCGATTTACTTGATATTTTATATGATAACTCATATTGTAATCACACCACACGGGAGAACCATCGATGCTGCGATTTGCTGCGAGACTGTCACGAGCCCACGGGTATAACGTTTCAAATCGAGTTCTCGCGCTGAGCGCCGCCGTGGCCGCGGCGCTGGCCGGATCCCAAGCCGTCGCGGCGGCCAGTTCCGCCGAAACCTCGGGCCTCGACGAAATCGTCGTCACGGCGAACAAGCTCAACTCGCAGAAAGTTCTCGACCTGCCGATCTCGATCCAAGCGATCAGCGGCGATTTGCTGCAGGCGGGCAACGTCTCCGGAATCATGGACGTTGCAGGCCAGATTCCCGGCCTGTCGATTCAGGACCTTGGCCCCGGCGATAAGAAGTACGTCATTCGCGGCATCAATTCCACCGGCGACGCGACCACCGGCGTCTACTACGGCGAGGCGGTGATCAGCGGCTCGAACGGCGATGACGGCGGCGGCTTCGAACCGGATATCCGTCTCTACGACATGGACCACATCGAGGTTCTGCGCGGACCCCAGGGCACGCTGTACGGCGCGAGTTCCATGAGCGGCACCATCCGCTTCATTCCGAAGTCGCCCGATCTCAACAACCTGGGCGGCTATCTGACCTTGGAGGGCTCGCAGACCGAGCACGCCAGCGGCAACTATAATTTCAACGGTGCGGTCAATCTGCCCGTCATCGACGGCGTGCTGGCGCTGCGTTTGGTGGGCTGGAAACTCTACGATAGCGGCTACATCAACCAGATCCGCGTCGGCGAGGGCGTCACCGGTCTCGTGAATGTGGGAACGGCCAAAAACCCGAATTATCAATCCACTCCGATTCCGGGAATCGGACTGGTCAAGGGCGTCAACGATGACGAGGTCGGCGGCGGCCGCGCCAGCGTCCGATTTCAGCCGACCGACAACCTGACAATCGACGCCGCTTACACGTCGCAAACCGAGACTTCCGGCGGATCCTCGCGTTACACGCCGGCCGGCGTGGCTGCATTCAACGGTGGGCCGATCGCCCCGGTGCAGGGTTGCGACCTTTGCAATACCGACGTCACCATCAGTCCGTGGAGCGACAACATAAAGATCTTCGGTCTGACGGTGGCTTATAAGAGCGCGCTGGGCACGGTGACCGGAACCACCAATCAGTTCAATAGGACCACCGACTTCACGTTCGACTCGACCCCGGTCTTGGTGTCGTTCAATGTCCCGGTCCCCGCCGAAACCCTCGAGCCGCGAACTCGCAAAGTCAATTCGAGCGAGATCCGCTTTGCCAGCGACCTGCCCTCGCCAGTCAACTTCGTCGCCGGCGTGTACCGTGAACATGCGAGTCAGCATCTCGCCGTACAGGTCATCACCACCGGCGCCAACGGCCTGGTCACCGGCCCCTTCAGCACCCTGACCTCCGCCGATGCCTTGGACTTTCCGGGTGTCGGCAACACGTTCTTCGGGCGCACGGACACCCGCGAGGACACGCAATATGCCGGCTTCGGCGAGGCCACTTGGAAGATCACCGACGGCTGGACCGCGGTGGCCGGCATTCGTTATTTCACAGAGAAGCTGAACGGCGTACAGACCCAGACCCATCCCTTCGGCGGGTTTCCGGGCGCACCCAACCTGGTACCCATCGAGGATCCTCAGAAAACGTTCAATAAAGTGACCTGGAAGGCGAACCTCAGCTACAAGCTCAGCGAACAACTATTGGGATACGGTACCGTCTCCACCGGTTTCCGCAGCGGAGGTTTGAACGCCGTCAGCGAGCCTTTCGAGCCGATACCCTCGGCTTATTCGCCGGACTCATTGACCAATTTTGAAGTGGGCGCGAAGGGCCGGCTGTTCGACGGCATGTTCGACTATCAAGCCGATGTGTACTTCATCAAGTGGGACAATATCCAAGTGCAGGAGACAACCGCCGATGGCGCCTTCGTGTTCCAGGGCAATGCGGGCGCCGCTCACGTCAAGGGCATGGAATTCGAATTCACCGCCCACCCCATCCAAAACTTCAGCGTGAGCTTCGCAGGCTCCTATCAGGATGCCTACCTCACGGACGGGGCCACCCCAAAACAGTATCAACTCAATCGGACGCTGGGCAGGACCGGCGACGCCATCCCGAATGTGCCGAAGTTCCAACTCAACCTCGGGCTCAACTATACGGCGCCGCTGACCGGCAGCTGGCAAGGGGTGGCTGCGGCGGATGTGACCTACCGCGACGCGGAGAACGCCTATTTCGCCTCCAACGCGAAGTACAACATCGACCTCGCAACCTACACGCTGCTCAATATGCGGTTGGGCGTGATCAACGGTCCGTGGACGGCGAACCTGTTCGCCCGCAATCTGACCGACAAGCGCGCCGAGGTGTCCGCCATCAATTCGTCCCAGGACCCCGACTCGCTGTTGACAGTGCGGCCGCGGACGGTTGGCGTTAACCTGACGCGCAGATTCTGACATGATCCCCTCGCGTCAACCGGCGCGAGGGGGGTCTGTGAGGATGGTCGAGGCTACGTCCGGCATGCGCAAAGCGGTTGTATGGCTGCTGGCGTCGACGCTGTCGACGGCTGCCGGCCAGGCAGTATTCGCCATGAAGGCGTCTTACCATGTCGCGAACAGGTCAGACCTGTCGCTCTGGAATTTCTACGATTCGACGCTCAAGAACGCCAAGTACATCGACTTGACGCATGCACTCGCGCCCGGCGGACCGATCGGCGCGGGCTTCTCCGACTTCACGGTGGGGCCGACGCTGGCGGGTGTTTCGATACCGGGACTCATCAAGCAGGGCGAGCCCTTCACCTATGAAAGACTGGGCGTGGCGATCACGGCCTACACGTTGCCGATGGATCATATCGGTACGCAGTTCGGCCCGCCGGCGCATGAGAACGAACGTGGAGCCACGATCAGCGACATTCCGCCCACCGTCGCGCTGCGCCCGTTGGTGGTGATCAATGTTGCTCCCAAAGTGATCCTCGATCCCGGTTATCAAGCCACCGTTGAGGATGTCAAAGCCTGGGAGAAACGGCATGGGCCCGTCCCGACGGGTTCTGTGGCAATGATTCGATCAGACTGGTCGAAAAAATGGAATGATCCGCAGCGCTTCACCACTCAGCCGTTCCCGGGCGTAACACTGGCGGCGCTCAAATATCTGTACCTAGAACGACATGTATTGATGCACGGCCACGAGCCCCTGGACACTGACAACACTGCGCCGGAGTTCGTCGGCGAAAGCTGGCTGCTGAAGCATAATTTCGCGCAAGCGGAAGGCGTCGCAAATCTCGACCAGGTTCCGGAGAGCGGCGCTCTGATTGCGATCGGATTCGCCAA
>JBBROC010000007.1:0-79913 GCA_038229815.1 Steroidobacterales bacterium
CGCACGCACGCATTGGCATCCAATACTTTCAAGGGCCACGGCGCCTGCAGCGTGTATTCGACGCCCAGGGCAGCACAAGATTGGCAGCGTTTTGGACATTCCAGTGAATATACTCGGGACGGAGCGGCAAGCCGAAGGCCTCGGGTTCCTTTGCAGCTTGGGTGCCGCGGCTGCGATGTCTTGGTAAGATTCCGCGGAGTAGGCATTTGAAGCGTCCGGCTTGAGGGCGGGAACCATGCAAATCAATGAAGGCGGCTGTCTGTGCTCAGCGATTCGGTTTCGGCTTTCGGGTGAGCCCATGTTCTCCAGCATTTGTCATTGTGCCACGTGCCGAAGAGCGAGCGCTTCCCCAGCCGTCGCTTGGATGACGCTCGATCGTGGGCAAGTCGAGATTTTGACGGGGTATCCGCGCAGCTATCGCTCATCGCAAGGAGTCGTGCGCCAGTTTTGCGGCAGTTGCGGCAGCCAGCTTTTCTACGAAAACGCTGCGAATCCCGCGACTATAGACATTACCACGGCATCCCTGGACAACCCGAATCTGTTCCCTCCGACCATGGAGATATGGCTGGAACATAGGGTGTCGTGGCATTCGGCTGACCGCGCGCGAGTCCAGTATCCGAGGAGCACTCAGTGACGCGGCGGCTGATCAGCTCAGGATCTCAATTCGAGCACGACATCGGCTATTCTCGCGCGGTAGTCGATGGCGACTGGATATTCGTCGCAGGAACCACCGGGTTCGACTACGCCACCATGACCGTATCAGATAACTTGGCTGATCAGACCGAGCAGTGCTTGAAAAACATCCAATCCGCTTTATGGCAGGCAGGGGCCGATTTCGCGGACGTCGTGCGCGTCACATACATTCTGCCCGATGCGGCGCGGTTCCCCGATTGCTGGCCCACTCTGCGGAAGTACTTCGGTGTGGTTCGCCCCGCGGCGACGATGATATCCGCCGGACTTTCCGACCCCCGCATGCAGATTGAGATCGAAGTTACCGCACGCAAGCGCAGTATATGAGCGAGGCACCCATGCGCACTTTCTTCGACGGAGGATGCACTTGCCGACAGGTGCGCTATCGGATGAGTACCAAGCCGTTATTCGTTCATTGCTGCCATTGCCGCTGGTGCCAGCGGGAAACAGGTTCCGCATTTGCCTTGAATGCCATGATTGAATCGGATCGGGTGCAACTGCTCGAAGGCGATGTTGCCGTCATCGACACGCCATCCAACAGCGGCAAGGGTCATAGGATCTCACGGTGTCCGACATGCCAAGTTGCCGTCTGGAGCACCTATGCAGGTGCCGGCGAAGCGATTCGCTTCATCCGCGTTGGAACGCTCGATGAGCCGGCAAATATGCCGCCCGATATCCACATTTACACCGCGTCGAAGCAACCGTGGGTGCAGCTGCCGCCCGGCATCCCAGCCGAAGCTGAGTATTATAAGGTTACTGAACGCTGGCCGGAAGAGAGCGTGGAACGCCGCGCCGTGCTGCGCGCAAAATTTCCCCGCGCGCGCTAGCGCAGATTTGTCCCGGCGTTGCCGCAAGCCTGGCAACCTGCGCAGTCAATCGGTCCGTGCGTTTGGTTCGTGCAAATCAGTCGCCGGATGATGGCTTCAAAGACTCTGGCGAAGGCATTATGGTAATGTTGCACTTGGGAAACGAGGAGAGGCCCTGTGACATCATTGCTCGTGTTGGTCGGTTGGTGTCTTTTGCTGGTGTTCTGCTGGCCGCTCGCCCTCCTGGCGATAATTCTCTGGCCGTTTGTGTGGCTGCTGTCGCTGCCGTTCCGTGTCGTCGCTATTACCTTCGACGCCACGTTTGCATTGTTCAGGGCTGTGATGTTTATGCCCGCACGCCTGTTCGGATACCGGGGTAACTCCACGGGGCGTCCCTCGTAACCGGCGAGTGAGGCCGGCGAATGGGCTCCGATGCGCACACCCCAGTCGGTACAAGCATGAGTGAGCAGCGAAGCCTAAAGTGAATCATCCATGATCTCGGCTCGCGAAGCGCTCGGCCTTTTACAAGAAGGAAACCGTCGTTTCGTGTCGGACATCAGCAATCGCGATGCAATCACGGATCGGGCGCGGCGGTTGGAGGTCGCTAGAAGCCAGGAACCGTTCGCCGCCATTCTAGGTTGTTCCGATTCCCGGGTCCCCGTCGAAATCGTCTTCGATCAGGGGTTGGGCGACCTCTTTGTCATTCGCGTTGCCGGCAACATCGTCGCTCCGTCCCTAATCGGCAGTGTCGAGTTCGCTGCCGAAAAGTTCGGCACGCGCTTGGTCGTGGTGCTTGGCCATACGCAATGCGGAGCCATTGAAACGACCCTGCAGCAACTTTTGCGTCCGATTGAAAATCAGTCGCGGAATCTGCATTCCATCGTGGAGTTGATACGGCCGTCGATTGAAGGCTTATTAGCAACGGATCTCAGACAGGATCTGCGTGCATTGTGGCGCGCAGCCGTTCGCGCCAATATCCGCGCATCGGTGCGGCATCTGCGCCACGGTTCGGGCATTATCGAGCAGCTGATTCAAAAAGCGGGACTCATGGTGGTGGGCGCTGAATACTCGTTGGAGACTGGCGTCGTCGATTTTTTCGATGCCTTGCCGGAGGGCGATCCGGAGTGACGGGCCGCGCCGGTTACCCCAAGTAATGACGGAATGTTTATCGCCGCAGCAGGGCGTAAACGTAACGCTGGACGCGGCTTGCCGGCGGCGGGTAGTATCGCCAGCCCATAACATGCGCCCGTAGCTCAGCTGGATAGAGTATCGGCCTCCGAAGCCGAGGGTCGTGGGTTCGAATCCCGCCGGGCGCACCATTACAATAGGGGTCCTACCTGGGGACATGGTCTCCACTTTCTTCCGGCCGGAGACATGGGTAACAGTTTAGCACCGAAGGGATTTTCGGCGCACTCGATGCGACCCGTTTCGTGATCGAAGAAGCCCAGGTCATACTTCATAAAGCTAACCAGCCAGATTCTGTCGCTGACCTCCTTGACGCCGACGTTCTGGCCGGCGAAGACGGTGCTTAAATTGATCTTGCGCCGTCCGATGCAGATACGGCCGCAGTTGGTGACCGTGATGGTGCGATCGTGGAAGGGATACTCCAGCTCGCCGCAACGTCATCAGACGTCGATATATTTGATGGCCTCTGGCGTACCAGCGAAGCGCGACCTATCCTCGGCACACAGTGAATATTCGACTGAAGGGAAGACGCACCTTGATTCAACTCTGTGCCCGATCTACGGCGCGACGGCTCGTGGCGCGCTGGGTTCTTCGAGTCGCACTTGTCGCGGCCCTGAGTTTGGGATGGCAGATGCGTGGTTGGTCTGCCGGCATTGACCGCACTTCAATCGTTGGAACCTGGCGCCTCGTGACTTACACCGACACTCCGGAGGGCAGCACGGCCATTCAAGCATTCGGCGCAGAGCCCATCGGGTACTTCGTTTTTACGGTTGATGGTCACGCGTACGTTAACTTCATGCGCAACCCTCCCGACATCGCTGCGCCCAGCGCGGACCCTGACCCCGATGCCTGTATTCCCGTATGGTACTGCTCCTACTTCGGAACCTATTCCGTGGATCTAAAAAACAGCGACTATTTAATCCACGTGCTCGGCAGCAACGTTCCTACATTCATCGGCACGGATCAAAAGCGGCACTTCTCGCTGCATGGCGATGAACTCGTCATCGCAGAGGTTTACCAAGAGGGCAAGCAGCTTGTACATACTTACCGGAAGCTGGTCCGTGAGGTGCCGCGGCATGGAGGTCGCGGGCTTCACTAGCGCTTTGGTACCCCCTCACGGCGCCTCGCTAAGCGAGGCTGGTCACCGTTTCCACGATTCATCTCCTTTCATTTAAGTGCTCATTCAATGTCTCAACTCGTATCCGCGCTGCCGGCGCCGCTTGGCGATGGCCGCGAGCGACAGCATGGCCGCTTCAATCGACGGTGACGGCAGCAATCGGGCGCGTCCTAGTCTAGTGCCGATGCGGCCATTGACCTGTGTCTGTAGCCAGTTTCGCCAAAGGGCTTGCTCAAGATACACGCGATAATATCGAGTACCGCGGATCCACCGTAACGAGCTTGCCACATCGATCGAAAGAGTCTCAGGCGACTGGCTTCAACGAGTCATCGCCGCGACCTCCGATTGGCTCGCGATATTGAGCGGGGTGTTGTTGATTCTTAGCGCCCGCGCCGCCTCGGCCTCCCCTTGTTTTTAGTGCCGAAAGTGATGCTAGAAATAGATTATTTTCCCCGAGCGCCAAGAGGTCCCGTTGTGCAAGTCATTGAATATATAATTTTTTCTGCTCGATGAAAGGCGTCACCGAGCAAGCGGATCGGGCCGCACACCTTTTTTCCAAACAATGGCAAATCCCTTGGTCGCTACACGCCAGTGTTTAACTTAATTCATCCCGTGCATTCGAATAACGAGGAGCGGCACTTTCCCACAAATTGACTTCTCGCGATGGCGGCGGTCCCGCTCATCACACACACATCATGAACAATTCGCTTTCGCTGACGCGTCGATCGGATCAATAATGAGTTCACAGCGACTCGCGATGACAACGTGAGCGAAAGAACTAATGAGTAACAACGCCTAAATCAAAAGCGGCTTCGAAGGGCCTGCAAAGGGGTAGCAGTTATGATCATTCGTCGATATTTGAGCTTCATGGTGATGAGTGCCGGACTGTGGCTAGGGTCCGGGGCCTCGGCCTTCGCGCAAACTCTGTCTTCAGTTCATGCAAAAACTCTGCAATGCAGCGAGCATGAAGGAATTTATTGTGCGGAACAGGGGGATATCCCAAGCTATGAATACGTGGGTCACGATGAACCCTCGGTTTTGTTTTATTCAGACAAACACGGCTCGGGTTACACCAACGTCTGGCGAACGCGGCTGCCGAAGGAACCGCCGACCCTGCCGCAACAGGATGGAAAAGGTGGCGTCTGGAATTTCCAGCTGCATCCAGCGTGGTGGTTCGGCATGGCGATGTGCGACACCCAATCGCATCCGAACTACACCAACGTTTGCCTCCCGGACACCGATGCTAATATCTTCGACAGCCCGGATCCGAACAACCCGCGATATATCGGCAAGCATCCCGGGGCTGCCTTCATGGAGATGCAGTTTTATCCGCCCGGTTGGCTTATCTCAAACAGCGTGACGCAGTGGACCGCAGCGCTCAATATCGACAGTCTCTCCGTGGATGGCAACACCGGTCATGGCAACAATGCCGCATGCGGTGGAGCGGTGGAATACGTCAATTATGCCTTCATCCAAACCGACGGCGTGCCGGCGGGACCGCCGAGCCCGCTGCTCTCGAATGGCAATACGTTCACCGCCAATGCCAAGACCCTGTACATGAACCCCGGCGATGAACTGGAAGTATTGGAATTCGACACGGCGCACGGCCTCGAAATCATCGTACGCGACTTGACGACTGGCGAGTCTGGTTTCATGGTGGCGAGCGCCGCAAACGGGTTTGGACAGATCCTGTTCGATCCAAACGGCACTACTTGCGATGCAGCCACGCACAATCTGCCGTATGACTTTCATCCGATGTACGCGACCTCGAGCGAGCACACCCGCGTTCCCTGGACCGCGCACTCCTATAACATCGCATTCGCCGATGAGACCGGCCACTTCGAGTATTGCACGACGGTCACGGCAGAAGGCGGTGCTTGTGCCGACCCGTCGCCCAATGATCCACCCGGGCTGGATGATGCGTTTTGCTTCGATGGCGGCTTTGCAGCTTCGTTTGGTTTCCTTGGCATCGGCGGCTGTATCGACGGCGATGCGGACTTCGACGGCGTGCCTTATCGCGCCACCACTTGGCCCGGCACGTTGAAGAATGTAAAGCTAGACCAGAAGCTTCATGCCCAACCCATTCAGTTTTCGAGTCCCTTGTTCTTCGGTTCCGAAGAAGAGGGAGGGCGAAACTATGAGCGTGTTGCGTTCGAAGCGGATCTGCCGCGGATCGAGTCGAACACCAAACCGGCATGCCAGCGCCATCTGTCCAACCCGGCGGATCCCAGCCCCGGAGCTGGTTGCGTCAATCCTCCGGTAGGTGCCGATTTCTATCCGTTCTTCACGACCACGGAAACACGCCACGGCTGTCGTTGGCAGCTCGGCGGCGCGTATCTGCCCAGAACGTCCCGAGAGTTCGGCGGCAGCTCGAAAGCCGAATACGGCGATATTATTGCGCTGACTTATCCGGGAGGTCCCGGCGGCTTGCCGACAGTGAGATTGAACGATTTCCGTCGCGTACTGAACGACAATCCCTGTCGGGCGAGTTCGGAAGACGACTGACAAAAATGACAGCGCTGGGGAGCGGGAGCCATCCGCTCCCGCTCCCCACGCACGGTGATCCGTGCCGGCGCGGTCCCCTTGTGCCGCTATTTCTTCAGGTAGACCGGCACCGGCTCCGAGGCAACGCCGTTGGTTACGACCACGAGCCGGCTGAGGCCGTGTTCCTGAGCGGCAGGCACGGTAGATGAAGCCGCTTTGGTGGGTGTTGCGCGCTCACTGGGGTCAGGGGCGCAGCGGAGCAGAAAGTAAAGTTAAGACTAGCAACCGTCGGGTAACGGCCATGCCAACCCCTGGGATATTCAAGGCCCTGCTCCAACGGTCGTTGCGCAACAGGATTGCGCAACACCACTCTTGACGATACCTCGGTTTTTCGTTAATCCTCATCGTCGGCGACGCATCACAGCCATTCGCAGTAGCATCTGCTACCCAATTCTCTGTTCATTGCGCCCCAAACCCAATATGCGCGACCAGAGCCTACTTCCATGTCATTGAGCAATAAAGAAAGGACCAATATTAAGCCTCACCTGCTTAGAAGGCGTGCCGGGATCCTAGTTTACGCCGCGTGCGCCTGCGCCAGCTTGACATCTTTCTTAAGTCTGGCAGCTATCGAAGGGCTTGACGACATTGTCGTTACTGCGACCCGAATCCCGGAGCTCGCCGACCGGATCCCCGCTGCCATTTCGGTCGTCTCTGGAAAGGAACTGCGCGAGTGCGGGGCGACGGATCTGTCGACGGCGCTCAGCCTCGTCTCGGGTGTCGAGGCACCCCTTGGGGGCGATGCGGGACCCTCGAGCGCCGTACCGTCTTTCTGGGGACTGCATGAGTTTGATGCGTTTTTGCTCGTCGTGGACGGGATTCCCTGGGGCGGTGCATATAATCCCTCCATCACGACACTTAATGTCACGGATGTCGAAAGCATTGAGGTATTGAAGGGCGCCGCGCCCGTGATGTATGGCGCGACTTCATTTGTCGGTGTCGTTCAAGCGATTCACTACCCCGCGGGTGAAGCGGCGGAGGAGGCCGATTTCGCCTACGGCAACTACGGCTCAGTGCGCGGCTCCGCATCGCTCGTCCTGCCGCAGCTGGGGAACTACCGGCAATCCATCGCGATCGACGGACAGGACTTAGGATTTGCCGACCCGCGAGAACGGGTAACCGATCAACGGCTCCTCTATCGCGGCGCCCTTGATGTCGGCAGCGGACAATTTACCTTCGATGCCGACATGACACGCATTCGTGATGTCCCGCCAAGCCCCGTGCTGCGTGCCGGGACCAGACTTACGGCTTTGACGCCAATCAATGCGAACTTCAATCCCGCAGATGCCCGCATCGATGAGGATCAGTATCACATCGCGCTGGGGTTTTCACGACCGACATCGTGGGGTGCTTGGGATACTCATATCTCGTATGCCTATTCGGACATCGCTGATGTGCGGGCTTTCCTGCATCCAGATTTAAGCGGCACCGCCGACACCCAGAATCAGCGTCGTTACATAGAAGATGGGTATTTCGATACATATCTATCAAATAGCTTCGCAGGTGAAACGACGCTGATTGTCGGTGCAGACCTGCTCTATGGGCATGGGCGCCAAACGACGTTAAACGGTAACAGCGGCTATACGGTGCCGCTCGATGGCTCGGTGCTACCGCCGCCGATCTCAGCGATTCCAGTGACGGAAGTCGGCACGGTCGACGATCACCGTCTGTTCGCTGGGCAATACGCTCAGCTTGATTGGAAATTCGCCAGTCGCTTCGACCTCATCGGTGGCCTACGGCTGAATGAGGTCTACGAGCACAAGATAACATCAGACCTTACGTCTCCGCCCCCGCAATTCGCGGCCGGAGATGCCCGAAAGACAATGATTGGACCGACCGAAACCATTGGCCTTAGTTACCGCGCGTGGGTGAAGGGTAAGAATGAGGCGGTGGTATTTGCGGACGTGCGCAATGCGTTCAAACCCGCCGCGATCGACTTTGGACCCGATTTCACGCCGGATCTTTTGAGTCCGGAGACCACGCAAAGTTACGAATTCGGGGTGAAGGGCGCCGCCCTCGGCGGTCACTTACACTATCAGGCGGAGCTATTTCAGCTCGACTTTCATAATCTGGTCGTCAGAACCGATGCCGGCACACTCGCCAATGCCGCGGGAGAGAAACTCAAGGGCGTCGAAGCCGAGTTACGCTATCAGGTCACGGCGGATTTCGGCCTCGCCGGTAGCGCTTCGTACCATGAGGCCAGCTTTACGAAATATTTATTCTTCGACGGGGTCTCGAATGTTGACGTCGCGGGTCGGCAATTAACCCTCTCACCGCACGCGCTTGCCTCAGCAGGACTTCTCTACACTCCCTCTCACGGGCTTACCGCCACGGCCGTCGCGAGATATGTCGGTCGACGTTTCCTGGATCCCGAGAACATCGCAGCGATGGGCGGCTACTCGACACTCGACGCCAACCTAGGGTATGGATTTCACCATATCCGCCTCACGCTCGAGGGAACCAACCTCACGAACCAGCGGCCACCGGTAACCTCCAGTGAATTTGGCAGTCAATCCTTTTACCTCTTGCCGGCACGCATGGCCTGGATTCGCATTCGGTATTCGTGGCACTGAGGGTCAGATTTCTCCGCGGTCTTGCTCGCCACAAGGCTGCATAAGTACAAAATCCCAAACGTTATCAATAATGCCGGACAGGTCGTAGGTATGCTGACTACCCATAATCTTGCCAACGGCTCGTTATCCGGCACCCCTCTGGCAAAGCGGTATGGTCACTGGCTTTTGGACGCTCGGCGCGCTGGACTTCGCAAGCAGGATCTGATTGCGGTCGTCCAAGCCGGAGACGGCGTTGTTGAAGCTGCTATAGACCACGTATAGCGCGCCGTCGGCGCTGGTAAACTGTTGCGAAAATTGATTTTGGTTGCAGGTGCCGTGAGGCGTAGGAATTCCAAACGTGTTAGCACAAAGGGTGATTCCCCCGCTTACCAGGACTGGAGCGCTGAAGTTCTGTGCGCGCCCCGCTCACGCGTTTTCGCTCAATTTCTCGTGGCGTCGCGGTACTCAGCTCGTCCTTTTTCCCAGTCGCGTCCGTTGAACGGCACCACGGACATCGATTCAATCGTGCCGCTGTCGATGCAGCGCGCATTGACGCTGATTCCGTCAGGATGCGAGCGCGGAATATAGAAGGATTTCACGCCGCACGTGGAGCAGAAGAAATGCTTGGCGATGTGTGTATTGAAAGAATAGGTCGACAGCGCTTCGCGGCCGCTGACCAGCGTGAACCGATCGGCTGGCACGATCAAATGCCAATAACCGGATTTGCTGCATATCGAGCAGTTGCATTCGGCGACTTCGAGCTTTGCCGGCGCGATCACTTCGAATCGAACGCGTCCGCAATGACAGCCTCCGATGTGGGTGCGCATGTTCCCTTAGCGCTTATGCTCTTGCGCGGCGAGATCGCCGATCAACGGGATCAATCGTTCCGGAGTGCCGGCCGATGCGACGTCGGCGACATACTTGCCGTTCACGATGAATCTTGGAACGCCATCGACACGATATCGTTGCGTCAGCTCGGCGGCCTTTTGCATTGAATTATCGACGTCGAAAGAATGATACTTTTCCTTGAAGGCGGCTTCCGAAATGCCGAACTTCTTGACGAACGCCGCTTGAATGCGTTCCGATTCCGCAGGGTCGTTGGCAACCAAAGGATTGCCGTTGAGATGGACCTCTTTGAAAATTTCGCCGTGCAGCTGCTCGAGCTTGCCCAAGCTCTCGAGCGTGTAGAACAATCGCGCCATCTCGCGATGGCCTTCGTTCCACATGACGGGCACGCGAGAAAAGCTGATGTATGACGGTTTGGTCTTCTTCCACGACTCGACCGACGGGTCGATCGCAAAGCAGTGCGGACAGGCGTACCAGAAAAACTCCAGCACCTCGACTTGCCCGGCGGGAACCGAAGTGGGCTGTGCGGGCACCATCCGTGTGTAATTTACGCCTTCCTGCCAAGGACCGCTCGTGGAGGCAGCCGATGCCGAGGAGGTCGCGGCCGCGACAGTCGAGGCGACTGCCGCGAGCAGCGGGTTGTGCGCGCCGCTGTCGCTCGGGACGTCCTCGATGGTCTCGGAGCCGTCTTCATTCATACGGGAGATTTTTGACGGCAGATCGGACGCCTGCTGAGCTTGCTTTTGTTGGATGGCAGCTGGGCGGGCGGGCGCGGCAGCGGGCGTGGGCTCAACGGCGGGTAATGGCCCCGCCGACTGGTGTTTGCCGCATGCGGTGAGCATCAGCGTCAATCCAAGACACAACGCCAACTCTCGTACGCGCATGATCAGCGCAGGCCCTTTACGTAAGAAGCGAGATTGCGGATATCGTCGGGCGAGAGGTGTTTGGCGATGGTCTGCATAATGCCATTCGGTCCGGTCGACCGGGCGCCCGAGGCATAGTCGTTGAGTTGCTTCATCACATAGACCGATTGCTGACCGCGCAGTGCCGGAAATTTTGCAGGTTCGTTGCCACGGCCGGTTGGGCCATGACAAGCCATGCATGCCGGGATCCCGCGTGCTCGATCGCCTCCTCGATACAGCTTTTCCCCCGCCTGCCAATAAGAGGGATCAGCCTCCAACCCCGTGTTGGGCAAGCTGTCGAAATAAGCCCCCAAGTTCGCCATGTCCTCGGCACTCAAGGGCATTGCCATCGGCATCATCACGGGATTGTTGCGTTTACCTTCCTTGAAGTTTTTCAGCTGGTCCGCAATGTAATCCGCGCCGAGGCCCGCGAGGCTCGGCCAATCGGGGTTGGCGCTGTTGCCGTTTGCGCCGTGGCAAGCCTGACAAACTACGGCCTTGGCCGCGCCGGCTTCGATGCTTGCGGGCAAGGCTGCATTGCCGACGATCGCGCTTGAAAGTGTTGCTGCGAGAATCCAAAGCCGCTTCATGATCGCCTGTTACCCCAATCTGTTGTGATGCTGCGCGATCGCAAATTGTACACTAGAGTCTGTAATTTGCGTCCAAGCGTGGCCATGTCGATCTACCCCAATGTCAAATTCCTAACAAGTGCGGCCGAAGCGCATCAACTGGCTCCTGACATGGGGAAAGAAATTGCATTTGCCGGACGCTCGAACTCGGGTAAATCGACGGCCATAAATGCCATCACGCATCGTACGGGTCTCGCGCGGGTGAGCCGCACTCCGGGACGCACGCAGTTGGTCAACTTCTTCGAGCTGGCCCCCGAGCGCCGCCTGGTCGACCTGCCGGGGTACGGATTCGCCAAGGTCCCGGAAAGAGTGCGACTTCATTGGCTTCTTTTGATGGAACATTACTTCAACGTCCGGCAATCCCTCGTCGGACTGATCTTAATTGTCGACAGCCGCAGGGGTCTCGGTGCCCAAGATGCCGGAATGCTCGAATGGATTCTCTCTCGCGATCGCCACGCCCATGTCCTGCTGACGAAGGCGGACAAGCTCAATCGGCGCGATGCGCAGCGGATATTGCGCGAGACCATGTCGGCATGTTCCGACACGTCCGTAACGGTGCAATTGTTCTCGGCTCATAAAAGCGAAGGAACCGAGGAGGCGCGTCAGCTGATGAATCGCTGGCTGGATGAAGCACAAAAAAAAGCCCCGGTGGTTACTTAGAGCAGCCACCGAGGCAGACCAACCCGGCATGGGGATGACAAACCGGGTCATTCCCGCTCAGGGAGAAGAGCGGGGAGCGTCTTACACGCTCATTAGGTTAGATGGGGACACCTCCCAAAAGTTCCAGCCCTTTTTGCACCAATTTTTCTTGACCGACCGCGTGCGAATTCAGGGGGCAATGCCAAACGTCCAAGGCGAATTCTGCCTCAAAAGGCGGCAAAGTGCATACTTAAGTGGTACGCACTGCGTCCTCGCGCCCACTGCTCCATCCGTGGATCAATTATGTCGCTGAACACAGACAGAGTCAGGGTGAAAACCTCGGCTGAACGGCCGGGGGGCCTGCGAATTCTGCTTGGTTGGCTTGACGGGCGGCTGAGCTAATGCGCCTCGTCCCAGTTGCATCCCATGCCTACATCGACTTTCAGCGGCACTGCCAGAGCCGCTGCTTGCGCCATGTGGCCTCGTAGCTGACGGACGACGACTTCGACGGCCTCGTCCGCCACCTCGAGGATCAGTTCGTCGTGCACCTGCATGATAAGCCGCGCCGGCAGCGCTGAACTCAGCAGCCAGGCGTCCACCTCGATCATGGCCCGCTTGATAATGTCGGCGGCGGTACCCTGCATGGGAGCGTTGATGGCGCTGCGTTCGGCGTATTGACGCAGGGCCGCGTTTCGCGACTGGATCTCCGGCAGGTACAGCCGGCGGCCGAACACGGTTTCTACGAAGCCCGTTTCGCGCGCCTGGCGGCGCGTGTCTTCCATGTAGCGCTTCACTCCCGGATAGCGTTCAAAGTAAAGATCCATATATTTTTGCGCGTCGCCCCTGGCGATTCCCAGCTGGCGGGCGAGCCCGAATGCCGACATTCCATACATCAGGCCGAAATTGATCGCCTTCGCCGAGCGCCGCTGATCAGCGCTGACGGCATCCAACGGCGTCCCAAACACGTCGGCGGCGGTTGCCTGATGGACGTCCAGATCCTCCGCAAACGCGCGGAGCAAACTCGGGTCGCCGGATAAATGCGCCATGATGCGCAATTCGATTTGCGAGTAGTCGGCGGCGACCAGGGATCTGCCGGGCGGCGCGATGAAGGCTTGCCGTATGCGCCGCCCCTCCTTGGTGCGAATCGGGATGTTTTGCAGATTTGGGTCTGTGGAGGAGAGCCGGCCGGTGGCGGCCACCGCTTGATGATAGGACGTATGTATGCGACCCGTATCTTCATTTATTTGCAGGGGCAGCTTGTCGGTGTAGGTCGATTTGAGCTTGGCGACACCCCGATAGTCCAAGATCAATCTGGGCAAACGATAAGCCGCCGCAAGTTCCTCGAGCACATCTTCCGCCGTCGACGGCTGACCGGTGGGGGTTTTGCGGGTCACCGGGATACCCAGTTTGCCGAACAAGATCTCCTGCAATTGTTTCGGCGAGTCCACATTGAATACCCCGCCGGCCTCGATGTGAGCCTGCGACTGCAGCTCCAGCATGCGGGCCGCGAGCTCTGAGCTTTGGATCTTGAGGAGTTCCCGATCGACGAGCACCCCCGCGCGCTCCATGCGATACAGAACCGGCATCAGTGGCTGTTCGATGGTTTCGTAGACCGTCTTTAGAGCCGGCTGCGCCTCAATCTGCGGCCAAAGATTGAGATGCAGCTGCAGGGTGACGTCCGCGTCCTCGGCCGAGTACGCGGCGGCGCGATCCACATCCACTTGATTGAAGCTGAGCTGCTTTGCGCCCTTGCCCGCGACTTCTTCGTACTGCAGGGGCTTGATGCCCAGGTACTTGACGGCGGCCGCGTCCATGTCGTGGCGCGTCGCTACGCTATTGAGCACATAGGATTCGAGCATGGAATCAAATCGCTGTCCTTTGAGTGTGATGCCGTAGTTGGCGAGAACGTGGGTATCATCCTTGAGGTGATGTCCCAACTTGGGTTTGCTTGGGTCTTCTAGCAGCGGTTTGAATGCCGCCAGCACTTTTTCACGATCTAGTTGGTGCGGAGCTCCGGCATAATCATGGCCGAGCGGAACATAGGCCGCTTCTCCCGGCGTCACCGCGAATGACAGTCCGACGATGTGCGCCTTCATGTAGTCGAGGCTGTCGGTTTCCGTATCGAACGAAATGAGCGGTGCTGCGGCGAGTCTTGCCAGCCACTCATCGAGCGCTTCCTGCGAAAAAATCTTTTGATAATCGCGCGCGACTGCCACGGTTTCGGGGACGATCGCCGTCGTCCCGCCTTGCGCCTCGATTGACGATCCCGGCGTCTCCACCAGGACCCCAACAGAGATGGCCGCCGACTCAAGCGCCGGACCCAACCCCTTGAGCAATGCCCGCAATTCCAGCCGCGTGTACAGTTCGCGCAGCCGTCGGAGATCGGGAGCGCCGGCTACCAGCCCTTCGCCATTGATATCCAACGTGAGCGCAGTGTCGATCGTTGCGAGCTTGCGGGATAGTTCGAGCATTGGAAGTTCATTGCGCAAATTCTCGCCGACCTTGCCGCCGATTTCGCCCGCTTGGGCGATCAGCGCATCGAGTGTCTGGTATTGATAGAGCCATTTGGCAGCGGTCTTGGCGCCCACTCCGGTAACGCCCGGTATATTGTCGGAACTATCGCCGACCAACGCCAGGTAATCGACAATCTGCTCCGGAAACACGTCGAATTTCGTTTTGACGCCGACGCGGTCAAGGCGGGTGTTGCTCATTGTATTGATCAGACAAACGTGAGGGCCCACGAGCTGTGCCATGTCTTTGTCGCCGGTCGAGATCAGCACCTCGAGGCCCGATTCGGCGCCCTGCTTTGCCAGTGTGCCGATGACGTCGTCCGCCTCAACGCCGGCGACGCGCAGCAGCGGGAGCCCCATTGCCACCACAACGTCGAGCAGAGGTTGGACCTGCGAGCGCAGATCATCCGGCATGGGCGTTCGATGTGCCTTGTACTGATCGAATAAGTCGTCCCGGAACGTGCGTCCCGACGCATCGAACACGACCGCAATGCGCTCGGGCGCTTCCTCCTTGATCATCTTGTTCAGCATGTTGAGCACGCCCAAGACCGCGCCGGTCGGTTCGCCCCGCGAGTTGCTCAGCGGCGGCAGCGCATGGAAGGCCCGGTATAAATAGGAAGAGCCATCCACCAAGATGAGTTTTCGTGCGCTCATGGAATTCGCCCCGTCAAGGCTGCGGTGCGTTCGACGTACTGTCTGTGCTATCGCTCGTAGGTGCGCCGGGCGGTTGCGGTGTAGCCGGCGTGCCCATTGCGGGTGGCACGGGCGTCGCCGGACGGGATGCCGCAGGCGCCCGCGGGCTCGGCGCCGATTTTTTATGCTTGTGGGCATCCGGAAGCACCAACGGTCCTTTTTGACCGCATCCGACGAGGGTGCCCGCTAGGCACACTGCGATCCACCGGTGCACGTTTTTCATGAGCGCAGTATACCGCGCGCCGCAACTTGGCAGATGGATCGGAACTTCGAGCCCTTCTGTCCTGTCCCAACTCAAGCACCTATGGTGCGCCCCTATCGTGGAGATCTTGATGAAGCGGCTTTCAGGAACCCTGTCGGCAATTCTTTCGGTCGGTGCGTGCGCGGCTTCGACGGCGGCCATCGCGGATAATCCGGTCGGGTTTTATCTCGGCGCCGGCGTCGGTTATTCCACGATCAGAAGCGATGATGCCTCATATGGTCTTCCCGGCTACTACAATGATCATCAAACCGCGTGGAAGGTGATCGCCGGAGTGCGGCCGATCTCCATCGTAGGCGCAGAGTATGAATATATCGATTTCGGCCAGCCGGGAAATCACAGTTACAACAGCATCAATTCCAACGGTCTTGACTCTCATCCCCGGGCGTCAGCGTTGTTCGCCGTCGGCTATTTGCCCATCCCAGTTCCGTTCTTCGACATCTATGGGAAGCTAGGGGTTGCCAGACTGCAGACAGACGTAACCAGTGTCACGGCAGACGTAACCTGCCCCGTGAATCTAACCTATTGCCCCCCGATCTACTCCCGTCACGAGCAAACCGATAACAAGCTGGCGTATGGTGCGGGCGTGCAGTCCAAGGTGTGGGGCGTCTCCTTCCGCGCGGAATACGAGCGCATTCGCTCCAAGTTCGGGGATCCGGACGCTTTCACCGTTAGCGCCACATGGACGTTTTGATATAGGCACCAAGCCTCGCTCGCGCGCCGGGTCGCAATGCGCGGGTCGCACGGCATGATGCGAGCCTCTATACTCGCGTGAATGAAATCAGACGTTCGTCGCCGCCCGCACTTCGCTCTGTGGCTAGGGTTAACCTCCGTCCTCGTCGGCTGCGTACACCCAAATGCGGTCACGGGCTCCCGCGGCGACGCTACGACTCGAGCGCTGCGCTCGAACGTCGACACCATCGTAATCATCTACGCTGAGAATCGCGCCTTCGACAATTTATTCGGGAATTTTCCCGGAGCGCGCGGTCTCAGCGAAGTCGTCGATCGCGACGGCCGAACGTTGCCAGACTATGCGCCGCAGATCGACCGCAACGGGACAGTGCTGGCGACCCTACCGCCAACCTGGGGCGGCGTCACGGCCGCGGGCGTCAAGCCGGTGGTGACTGAAGCCCAAAGCGCCGGTTTAACCAATGCGCCATTTTCGATCGAACGCGCCTTTACACCGCAATCCAACGTCTCATTATCGACTTCGACCGTAACGCGCGATCTGGTGCATCGCTTCTTCGAACACCAGATGCAGATCGACGGCGGTAAGAATGACGGATTTGCCGCATGGTCCGACGCCGGTGGTCTCGCAATGGGACACTATGACTACAGCCCGTCCGCACTGTATTCGCTTGCGAAGGAATTCGTGCTCGCTGACAATTTTTTCCAAGGCGCGTTCGGCGGGTCGTTCCTGAATCACCAATATTTGATTTGCGCCTGTGCGCCGGAATATCCCGATGCGGATATGGCTGCGGCGAAGCCTTCCATCGCAATACTCGATTCAGCCGCGGCCGGACATTATTTGCCGCGGCTGACGCTCGCACACGGCGCAACACTCTCCGCGTTGGATGGCCCGCCGCAATTTGCTAGAAACGGCAATATCGCGCCGGCCAACTACTTCGGCGATGGCAAGTTTCACGCTGTAAACACCATGCAACCCGCGTATCAGCCGAGCGGCAACAAGCCTGCGGCCAGCGACGCAGATCATCTCTACGCCGATCCCGACAACGCCACCACCCTGCCGCCGCAGACCCAGGCAACCATCGGCGACGCGCTGGATGCCAAGCGCGTCGGCTGGATTTGGTATTCCGGTTCCTGGGACGCGGCGCTCGCCGACGGTCGACGGTCCCCTCTGGAGTCTCGCGAGGTGATCTATGCGCCCGCTGTACCCGGGGGCAATCCGGATTTTCAGTCGCACCACCAGCCCTTCAACTACTACGAGAGATTCGATCCCAAGAACCACGCTGAACAGCGCGCCGCCCATTTGAAGGATTACTCCTCTCTGGTTTCGGATGCGGCCGCGGGCCGCTTACCGGCGGTCGCCTTCTACAAGCCGCAAGGCAATGTGAATCAGCACGCAGGAAACGCCTCGGTGGCCGAAGGCGATGCGCACATCGCCGATCTGGTCGCGAAACTTCGCGCCGGGCCACAGTGGGGACACATGGTGATCGTGATTACCTATGACGAATTCGGCGGTGCATGGGACCACGTGGCACCGCCGCAAGGAGATCTCTTGGGCCCAGGGACACGGATTCCCGCACTGCTCATCTCGCCGTTTGCGAAGCGCGGCACCGTTGATCACACGCAGTACGACACCGGGTCGATCATTCGATTGATCATACGGCGCTTCGATCTCGACGGAGTGCCCGGGATCTTGGTGCGCGACCAGGCACTCGCCAGTCACGGCGCACCGCCCATGGGTGATCTGACCAACTCGCTTGAGCTGGGCCAGTAGCTCGCCGCGACGCTATTTCGACGTCGGCGGCGGAGGAGGCTGAGTGCCGGATTTTGCCGGCGGTGCAGCGGATGCCCCGCCCGCTTTGACGCTCACCAGTTCGACGTCGAATATCAGCACCGACCCGGCGGGAATTCCCGGTTTTGGACTCGCGCCATAGCCGAGGTCGGGCGGTACGAACAGTTCCCATTTGGCGCCCGGCTTCATCATCACCAACGCCTCTTGCCATCCTTTGATCACACCGGTGACCGTAAAGGTCGCAGGCACGCCGCGCGAGTAGGTACTGTCGAATTCCGAGCCGTCGATGAGTTTGCCGCGGTATTGAACGGTCACCTCGTCGGTCGGTGTGATTGCCGCAGCTTTGGTATTCCCCGCAGCGAGAATCTTGTACTGCAAGCCCGAGGGTGTGGTCTTGACGCCCTTTTCTTTCGCGTTGCGCTCCAGAAACTCCTTGCCCGCGGCCTGATTCTGCGCCGCCGCGGCCTCCACCATAGATCGCACATATGTCTGCACTTGCTGCTGTTCCGCGGCAGTGCTTTTCTTTCCATGCAGGCCGTCCTTGAGGCCCCGCATGAGGGTTTCAACGGAAATCTGATCGGTGATCCCCACCCGGTGCAGTTGTTCACCGAAAGTCAGGCCGAACAAATAGCTCGTTTGATCCGCGGATGGCGGGGTGGACTGATCCGTCGGGGAGCCGGGTGCCGGCGCGTTCTGCCCCGGCGGAGGAGTCTGGGCGCCGGCCAGTGGCGCGGCTGCAATCAACACCCACGCACAGCCAACCGTGCGCATCGTTGCGAATCTGTTATGTCTCATAGCGGGAAAGTATGCCCTTGGAAGTAAAGGATGGCGCTAATTCGGCGCGCCGCTGGATGTACGGCGGATGATCGCAATTGTCAGGCGCGATGTACATACCAGATTACCCGCTTCGTTGACGATTTCGACGGTCCAGACTTGGCTCCGTCCCCCTAAGTGCACCGCGCGCGCGGTGCCGGTGACGTATCCCGAGCGCACAGCCCGGACGTGGTTCGCGTTGATCTCCTGGCCCACGCACTGAAATTCCTGGTGATTGATGCACATCATGGCGCCCGTGCTTCCGAGGGTTTCGGCCAGCGCAACCGAGGCGCCGCCGTGGAGCAATCCGTAAGGTTGGCGAGTCCGCTCATCGACCGGCATGGTCGCGCGAACGAAATCATCGGTGATTTCAGTGAACTCGATTCCCAGGCGTTCGACGAGCGTTCCCGCACGGCCGGAATTCAATTCTTCCACGGAGCGGAGATTCTTCCAGATTGTCATTCGGAATCCTTGAGCTTGGCTGCCACGCGGCGATAGGCGTCGCGAAACGGGATACCTTCCTTGGCGACCAGCGCGTTCGCGGCGGCGGCCGCGTTAATTCCGGGATCGAGGCGGATATTCTCCGGCCGAAAGCGCACACCTTCGAGAGCGCTGGGCATGATCTCGAGCGTCTGCGCACAGGAATCGATGGCGCGGAACAAGGGCGGCTTGATCAACTGCAGATCCCGATGATATCCCGAGGTGAGCTTTTGCGTGATGCCGAGCACTTCGTTGAGTGCTGCCTGTGCAACCGCGCTGCGTCCGCGCATCAATTCGAACACATCGGGGTTGCGTTTTTGCGGCATGATCGAGGAACCGGTTGTAAAAGCGGCAGGCAGCGTCACGAAGCCGAATTCTTGGGTGTAAAAGAGAAGCAAGTCGGCCGCAAGCCGGCCCAAGTCCTGCGCGAGCAGCGTGATTTCGAACAACAATTGGGCCTCGGCCTTGCCGCGAGACAGCTGAACGGCAGTAACCGGCTCCTGAGTGATTGCAAATCCGAGCCGCCGCCGAGTTTCCTCGCGGCTAAGCTCAAGATTCGGTGTTCCATATCCGGCCGCGGATCCCAGCGGGTTTTTGCAGATCCGGCGCTGAGCCCCGGCAAGGCCCTCCGCGTCGTCGCGTATTTCCGCTGCAAAGCCCTGCGCCCACAATTCGACGGTGCTCGGCATCGCGTGCTGCATGTGAGTGTAGCCGGGGAGAATCATTGACCCGTGCCCCTCGGCCAGCCGATCGAGCGCATCGGCCACGTCCATTGCGCCGCATCTCAACTCTTCGGCTACATCGCGCAAGTACAGGCGCAGCGCGGCGAGGACCTGATCATTGCGCGAGCGGCCGGCATGCACGCGTCCGCCGGTCTCGCCGATGCGTGCAACGAGCAGATTCTCTATCGCCGTCTGGCAGTCCTCTTGCTCCGGGGAGATCCGCCAGGCTCCGCGCGCGTGCTCCTCGCCGATGGCCGTCAAAGCCGCGCGAATCGCGTCGAGATCCGGCGCCGACAATAGTCCTTGCACCTCGAGCATTTCGGCGTGCGCGATGGAGGCTTGGATGTCGTAGCGCACCAGACGGCTATCGAGAACACTGTCGTCCGCCGCGGTGTAGGAGAGCACGCGGGCGTCGAGCGGAGTTCCTCTGTCCCAAAGTCGGGTCATGCTCAAGCCACCGTCGCAGCGCTCAGTTGTTCCGCGGGGCTCAAGGCCGTAAGGTCGGCCACTACCAGCGTGCCGGTGCCCTCGTTCGTGAAGATTTCCGCGAGCAAGCTATCGGCGGATTTGTAGCTGATCACGTGCACGCGCCGCACGCCGCCGCGGATCGCGTTCTCGATGGCGGCCGCTTTCGGCAGCATGCCGTCCTTCAGGGCCCCCTGATCGCGCAGCCGCTTCAGACCCTTGATGTCGGTATATGAAACCACCGAACTCGGGTCCTCAAAGCGCTCCAGAATTCCTTGGGCACCCGTGCACAGAACGAGTTTTTCCGCGGACAGGGCGCCGCCGATTGCTGCGGCGACGGTGTCAGCGTTGATATTGAGCAAGATTCCGTTCGAATCCGCCGATAATGGACTCACGACCGGCATCAGGCCGTTCTCCAGCAGTTTCTCGATGACCCTAGCATTGACCGAATCGATGTTTCCCACGAACCCATAATCCACGGTCTCGCTCGACCCTTCAGCGACGCGCACCGGCGGGCGCTTGTGAGCGCGAATCAGCCCCGCATCTACGCCGCTCAAGCCGATGGCCTCGATGTCAAGCTCGCGGCAGATCGCCAGAATGCGCGTGTTGATCAAGCCGTTCAAAACCATGGCGGTCACGTCGATCGATTTCTGATCCGTGACCCGCCTGCCATTGACCATGCGGGTTTCGATCCCCATGGTCGTTTGCAGGCTGTCGAGCTGCGGTCCGCCGCCGTGAACCAGAACGGTTTTGATTCCTACCTGGTGCAGGATCGCCACTTGTTCGATCAGGGCGCGCGTCGAAAGCTCGTCGCTGAAAACCGCGCCGCCCGCCTTGATGATGAAAACCTTATTCTTGTACATGCGGATGTACGGCGCCGCGCTCTTGAGCGCACGCACGGCGATGGAAGGATCAGGTCGGCTCATTATCATTGAAGATACTCCGCGGCAACGGTCATTCAGGCCAGCATGCGATGCAGAACCGCCATTTGCACCACGAGACGATTGAAGGCCTCGAGCTTGACCGCCGCGCGCGGGCCGTCCAGAACTTCATCGACGACCGCGACGTTGCGGCGCACGGGCAGGCAATGCATGAGCTTGGCGTCCGGCCGCGCTCCCTCGAACCAGCGCTCGCGTACGCACCAGTCGGAAAGCTCGGCGCGCAGGCGCGAATCCGCCTCGCTGTCGCCGTAGTGCGTCGTGGTGCCCCACTCCTTTGCGTACACCACGCTGGCGCCCGCGAGCCCCGCCGCGCGGTCGGAAGTCTCGGTGACCGAACCGCCGGCTTGAGCGGCAGCGAAGCGGGCGTTGTCCATGATCTGCCTGGGTAAGGCAAAGCCATCGGGGCGCAGCACCACCACTTCCATGCCGCGCATCGCCGCCATGTGCACGGTGGCCGCGGGAACAGCCAGCGGTAGTGCCTTCGGATGGTACACCCAACTCAAAACGAACTTGGCGCGCGTCGGTATCTTAAGTTCGTCTAGCGTCCGCCAATCCGCCAGAGCCTGGCATGGATGATTCATAGCCGATTCCAAATTGATCAGCGGCTTATCGCAAAGCCCGTCGATGATCTTGAACAAGGTCTCGCCGAGATCGTTCGCGAGATCTTTTCCTTCGGCAAAGGCACGGACTCCCAGCGCATCGCAATACGATGCCAGCACCGGAATGCCCTCGCGGATATGTTCGGCTGCCGTGCCCTTCATGATGGCATTGAGACGAGTTTCCAGTTGCCACGTTCCCTGGCCCGGGGTGATCACGAAGGACGCGCCGCCGAGACGCGCCATCCCCGCTTGGAATGACGCCAGAGTGCGCAGCGACGGATTGAAGAACACGAGACCCAAGACTTTACCCGCCAGCGCTCGGGGCTCCGGTTTGTCCTGCAAGGCCTGCGCAAGCGCCAGCAGATCGAGAATCTGCTCACGGCTGAAATCCTTAAGATCGAGGAAGCGCTTCATGCGGGAATTCTCGCCAAGGCGTCGCTCAACTGATCCACGTGTCCTTCATTCATTATGTAGGCCGGCAGCAGGCGCAGAATGTGCGGATCCGCGCTCGTGCCGGTCAGAATGTTCTTGGCGAGCAGCGCTGCCTGCACGTCCTTGGCCGGACGCGAAGTTTTGAGGCCCAGGAGGAAGCCCACGCCTTGCACGCCGTTGACCGGCCCGATGATGCAGCTCGAGCGGATATACGCCGAAACCTGGCGCACGTTCGCGAGCAGCGATTCGGATTCGATGGTGTCGATCACCGCTTCGGCCACCGCACAGGCCATGGGGCCGCCGCCGAATGTCGTGCCCATGTCGTCGTACTTGAGCTGGCCCGCGATGCGGGCAGTCACCAGCAACGCCGAAACCGGAAACCCATTGCCGAGGGCTTTAGCGGCAGTAAGCATGTCCGGCGCGATGCCGTAATAGTTAGCTGCAAAGGGGGCGCCCGTACGGCCCACTCCGCATTGCACTTCGTCGAAAATCAACAGGGCGCCGACTTCATCGCAGCGCTCCCGCAGAGTGCGCAGCATCGGCTTGCCCACATCGTAGGCGCCGCCAACGCCCTGCACCGGCTCGACGATGACTGCCGCCGTACTCCGGTCGACGAAGCTTTGGACTGCGGCCGGATCATCGCGCGGGGTGAAGCTCACGTCGAAGGGTGTGCGGGGAAAGCCGTACCATTTTTCAAGCGCACCCCAAGTAACGGCGCCGGCGGCAGCCGTCCTGCCGTGGAAGCCTTGTTCCAGCGCCACGATCTTGCTGCGCCCCGTCAGCCGGAAAGCGAGCTTCAACGCATTTTCGTTCGCTTCGGCGCCGCTGTTGATCCAGAACACCGTATCGAGGCCGAGGCCGGCGAACTTGACCAAGCGGGCGGCGGCACGCTCGCGGATGACCATTGGCAGTGCATTGGTCTGAAAAGCCATTTGCCGGGCTTGGCGCTCGAGCGCCGCCAACCAGCGCGGATGAGCGTAGCCCAAACCCGCCACGGCATGCCCGCCGTAGAAATCCAGGATCTTGCGGCCGTCGCGCGCGTGCAGCCAGACGCCGTCGCCGTGGGCCACTTCGATTGGATATTGGGCGAACACCTGCGCCAAGTGGCCCGCAAGAGAGCGCATCGTGGGAGTTGCCGCCATCCCTACGTCCACCCAGGCGCGGGCGCGGTGAGGCCCGTCGTCTCGGGAAGGCCCAATAAACGATTCATCCACTGAATGGCGCCTCCTGCGGCGCCCTTGTTGAGGTTGTCGACCACCGACATGACGGCAATGGAATCACCGTTGGTTACTGCGCTCAAGTGTGAATAATTGCTGGTTACCACATCCTTGACACGAGGTGCGGTATCGCCGACCCGCACGAACGGGCAGTCCTTGTAGTAGGACTTCAACGCCTCCTGCGCCTGCGAGGTGCTGATCGTTCTCTTGAGGCTGGCCTGCACGGTGACGTGGATGCCGCGTGAGAAGGGACCCGAATGGGGTACGAAATTGAACTCGGCTTCGATGCCGGTGGCGAGCTTCGCGCACGCGATGATTTCCGGCACATGGCGATGACTCAAGGCACCGTACGTATACAGATCGCTATGCCGATGCGGGTGATGGGTGCCATCGACGGGCTTGCGCCCCGAACCCGTACTGCCGGTGATACCGGTCACGAACAACCGTGCGTCGGTGAGGCCAAGGGCCAGCAATGGCACGGATGCGAGGAGCGTCGCCGTCGCGAAGCATCCAGGATGGGCAATGTGGGGTGTCGGCGACTTTTGCAGGTGCTCGGGGACCGCGCAGGTAAATTCGCGAATTCTGGCCGGAGCGCCATGCGCGTGCTTGTATACCGCCTCATAAGCGGCTGGGCTCGAGTAACGGAAGTCGGCCGACGTATCGACGCAGTGCATACGTGTTCCGGCCGCTTCCGCGGCCCTCAGGAGGCGATCGACAATGGCCGCGGCAGCGCCATGGGGCGCCGCAGAGAAGAGGGCGCAGAGCGGCGCATTCGGTATGAGCGCCTCAATGTAGTCGAGATTGGCAAATTCGAGGTTTGGATAAGCAATGTATAAGTGCGCGAACGCGCCCGCGACCGGAGCGCCAGGCTGGCTCTCCGAAAGAATGGCGGTTACCTCGAGCTGCGGATGCGCCGCGATCAAGCGCAGCAACTCGCCGGCCACATACCCTGTGCCCCCCAAAATGATTGCGGGCGTCGCGGTGCTCATTCGGCAGCTATTTTGGATTCGCGCACGTTGGTTATCCCGAGTTGCGCAATGATGTGATCGCCGAGATCCGCCGGACTGCTGATGGCATTGAAGGCCTGGACGTTCATCTGCTCTCGAATGATCTCGACACCCACCTGATTGTCCGTCGCAGGCCCCGTGACCACGGACGGTTCGATGCCAAAGCGCTCGCGCAACAACTTGACGCCGCCCCAGGCGGCGACCGGATCGTTCGCCGACAGTACCACCGCGGTCAGCGCTGCCTTGATGTCGGGCTGGCGCAGAATCGATTCGACTCCGTACGTTCCCAGAAGCCCGTCTCCCAATTCGAACACGATGACATCCGGATGGCCCCCGGCCATTTCCGTAAGCATCGTCCGGGTCAGCGCGGGACCGCATTTCGCAGTGGTGGTCACGATTCCAAGGTCGGTGAAAATCATGGTACGCCGGGCGCCCGAATCCTCGAACGCCAGGATGTCACGCCGCAGCGACACGCCGGTCGCCTTGAAGGCATCGACCAGCAGTCCCCGATGGCGCATGCGGGCGATGATGGCGGAAGCGGCCGCGGTTTTGCCTGCCTCCATGCACGTGCCGGCAAGCGCCACCACGGGTACTCCGCGCACGTTCAGCGCGGCGTCATAATCCAACGACTTGTATCCGGCCCTGGCCGGTATGCCGATGCGCTCGCCGAGGTACGGAAAGGTCAGCACTGCACCCAAAACCTTGCAGTCGAAGGGCTTGCCCTTGTCGGGCGTCGCGGAATCGCATATGCCGAGCACGCCGCCGATATTCAGCATCTGAATCACGTCGCCGGGATTGAGCGAAGCGGGAATGTGGCCGGAGTAGCCGAACAAGGCCTTGCGATGCCCCAATGCACCCACCACGATGTCGCCTCGCGCTAGCTTCGCCATGCGGCCGCTGGTCAGTTCCAAAGTGTTGTAGGTGGACTTGTCGTTGAGGATTTCGACGACGACGACCAGACCCTCCTCGCAGGGAATGTCCGCCGCGATGCGAATTTCGTGCGACAGGCCGCAGGCCTGCGTCACCGAGGCGATCTTATCGACGACCAGCGTGCGCATGCCGCTCACGATTTGCCCGCTGCTTGCGCAGGCGCCGCTCCGGCACGCTTGTAGAACACTCCGGTCAGGGCAAGCATCTTCGAATACCCCAAGGCATCGCTCGGAGTCCATTCACCGGCCGATTCGCCGTAGACGCCTTTCGATGCCGCCATCAACGAATATGGCGAGGCGACGCCTTCTACGAAGACCGAACCGGCCCGAAACAGCACTCTGACCTCGCCGCTCACGCGAGCTTGGGAGGACAGTAGCAGCGCCTCGATATCGCGGCAGACCGGGTCCAGGTGTTGGCCTTCGTGAACCAAATCGCCATAGTGTTGCGCCACGAAATCCTTGATGCGCGCCTGCTTGCCGGTCAAAACGAGCTTTTCCAGTTCGCGATGCGCGGTCAACAGCACATCGGCGGCCGGCGCTTCAAAGGCAACTCGCCCCTTCGTGCCGATCACCGTGTCGCCCAAATGTATGCCGCGGCCGATGCCGAAAGGTCCGGCCAGTTGTTCCAATTTCTCGATGATACCGACTGCGGACGAAGCGCTGCCGTCAAGGCTCACGGGAATTCCTTGCTCGAAACCGATCGAATGACGCTGCTCGGCGCGCGGAGTCGAGAACGCGTTTTTCGAGAGCACCCAAGCGTCATCGGGAATGCTTCCTTCGGATGTCAGGGTTTCCTTGCCGCCGATCGTGACGCCCCAGAGCCCGCGGTTCACAGAATATGCCGCGCCGAACGGCGGTACGGGGAGTCGATGCTCTTCGAGATACTTCAGTTGCTCGGCCCTCTTGAACGCGCGATCGCGCACCGGCGCAATGATCTCGAGATCCGGCGCCAGTGTCCGCAACGCCACCTCGAAGCGCACTTGATCGTTGCCGGCGGCGGTACAGCCGTGCGCGACCATTTTGGTCGCTAGCGACAGCGCCATCTGCGCAATGGTTTGCGCCTGCAGCACGCGCTCCGCGCCGACACACAGCGGGTAGACCCCGCCGCGGCGCACATTGCCCATGATCAGGTACTTGAGCACTTGCTCGAAATAAGCGGCACGAGCGTCGATCAGATGATGTTCGATGGCACCCAACTGCAGCGACCGTGCGGCCAAGGACTTCGCCGCGGCGGCATCGATGCCGCCGGTATCCACGGTCACCGTGATGACCGGGCGCTGATAGGTGTCCTTGAGCCAGGGGACGCAGAACGAGGTGTCCAGGCCGCCGGAAAAAGCCAACAGAATGGGCTCAGCGCCCTGCCTTGCATTCGATGTCATTGGGGTTAGCGTCCGAAAATGGCGAGGAGGCGATCGGCCAGCTTGCGCTGCTCGCGCGCGCCGGATGTGGCGATGAATATGGTGTCATCGCCGGAGATCGTGCCGACGACTTCTGGCCATCGGGCGGTATCTATGGCAACCGCTACGCTTTGCGCCGAGCCCACGGTGGTTTTCAACACCGTCAGATTGGTACCGGCCGTCAGGCGGGCGCTGACGAACTGCTTTAGGGCAGAGAAATCGCTTCTAGGTGCCGCGGCGGCGTCGCCGAGGACGTAGCGGTCACCTACTTTGGCGACGCCCAGCTCGCGCAGATCCCGGCTCACGCTCGACTGGGTCGCAACATGGCCGTGCTTGCGCAACATCGCGACCAGCTCGGTTTGACGGCCCACGGCCTGCTCGCGAATGATCTTCGCGAGCGTGGAACGGCGCGCCGGAGCGCTGGTGTTTTCGATGTCGGAGCGGATCATCGTCAAGCCTGCTGCATAAAATTGCACGCATCCTGCATAAAAATGCAAGCGCTGTCAATGCAGCGGTGCGCGATTGAGCAGCTGAGCACTTCGGCCGGCCTTGATAACCCAGGATACGTTCCCAAAAAGGTATCCTTGCGGTAACCGTGTGAGCCCATGATCCCCTTTTCCGTTCTCGACTTATCCCCCATAACAACGGGGGGCACCGCCGCGCAATCGCTGCGCAACACGCTGGATCTTGCGCGGCACGCCGAGCGGTGGGGATATCATCGCTATTGGCTCGCCGAACATCACAGCATGCCCGGCATCGCGAGTGCGGCCACGTCGGTCGTGATCTGCCACGTCGCCGCAGGAACCGAGTCTATTCGAGTCGGCGCCGGCGGCATCATGCTGCCGAATCACTCGCCCCTGGTTATCGCGGAGCAATTCGGCACCTTGGAAAGCCTGTTTCCGGGCCGCATCGATCTGGGATTGGGAAGGGCACCCGGTTCCGACCAGCCGACGGCGAATGCGTTGCGGCGCAATCTCGCATCCGACCCGGACCAGTTTCCTCAAGATGTTCTTGAATTGATGCGCTACTTCTCGCCGCCGGCCCCCGAGCAGCGCGTATTCGCCGTGCCAGGTGTGGGACTCAAGGTGCCGATATGGATCCTGGGTTCGAGCCTGTTCGGCGCCCAAGTCGCCGCGGCCCTGGGGTTGCCCTTCGCGTTCGCCTCACACTTCGCCCCTGCCATGATGATGCACGCGATCGAGATCTATCGAGCTCGGTTCCAGCCGTCGGAGCAGCTCGATCGCCCGTACGTCATGCTCGGCTTCAATATATTTGCTGCCGACTCAGATGCGCAGGCTCGCTTGCTATCCACGTCGATGCAACAGGCCTTCGTGAATCTGCGCAGCGGCCGCCCGGCCCCATTGCCGCCTCCAATCGAAGGATTCGAGAGCCAGCTGCCGGCCTTCGCGAGGGAGATGCTGGCCGACGTGCTCACGTGCTCGGCGGTCGGTTCACCGGAGACCGTCCGCGATGCGGTGGTTCAATTCATCGAACGGACGCGGGCCGACGAATTGATGATCACCGCGCAAATATTCGATCACGCCGCGCGGCTGCGTTCGTACGAAATCGCCGCCGATATTCAGAAAAACCTCTAGCGCCGTTGGCGGCAGGGCGCCGCATGGCCCGCGCAGCGAAATCTCAACCGGCCACGCCGAGGAAAGTGCGCATCCGCGCGAGTTCCGCCTCGAGCCCCGCCCGAAATGCGGCATCCCGCGGCGCGTGGCCGCTGATATAGCCGAAGGAAGAGGTGAGTCCACGGTCGGTAGCCGTGAGATTGGCCCAGCCGATGACCTGTTCGTGCCACAACAAGGGCAGCGCGTAATATCCGAGCTTGCGCTTTGGCGCCGGCGTGTAAGCCTCGAAACGATAGGCCCAGCCCCAAAATATTTCGAAACGGCGCCGGTCCCAGACTACCGGGTCGAACGGAGTGAGGAGGCGCACGCTTTGGTCGGGCTGCCAGCGCACCGAGGCCGGTCGGTCAAGAGCCGGCCAGTACCAGTCGATGCCCTCCACTCTCGCGTGCGCAAGACGCTCCTTGGCTCGCATCAGTGCCGCCGCGCGCTGCCCCGTCCATTGCGGCGCGCCGCCGCGCAAATGCCTGACCAGTTGGCCGAGGCTGCTCCCCGGAAGCGGTGCATATTTTTGAACTGCCACATCCACGAGCGCATCCATCCGCGAGCTCGCGGCGGGGAGATCGAGCGGCGCTCCAATGTCCGGCTCAGCGCCCGGCTCGCGCGCTGCATATACTCGCGTGCCCCCTTCGCGGCGCGCGACCCGCAGCAGGCCGCGGTAATGCATGACGTCGAGCAATTGAGTGCTCGCATTCGACGAACCGCCGAACCAATTGGTCACTTTGCCATGCGAAAAATGCGCGTCCACTTCGCGCGGATGGACCGTCCCACGTTCGCGAACAAACGCCAGCACGGACGCGGCCTGTTGCGCGCGCGCCGGAGTCCACACCGTCCGTGCCGTTCGCGGATGCATCAATTGATGATGCGCCCGCGGCAGGTATCCATAATTGATAAAAAAGTCCTCTTCAAGGGGCAGCTTAGGGTAACGGCGCTCGAGATCGCCTGCACGATAGCCCGCAACGCGGTGGCGCAGGGTCAGGTCCTGCGCGCGCGCGGGGGCGCGGATCGGATCGGCTTGCACGAATCCCAGCTTCTCGATCGCACGCTTCAGGGTGGTTGGCTTGAATAGCGAACGCGCGATGGCGAAACGGCGCAGATGTTCCAACGTGACCCGCATAGCACGATGATATTCCACTCTGTGAAGCTCAATTCCTAGTACATTCATGACGATGCTAGAAACCATTGAAGTAGAAACCGCCCCAAAGCCTGACGCCGCCGTAATTTGGCTTCATGGACTCGGCGCCGATGGACATGACTTCGAACCCATCGTGCCGGAACTCGTGCGCCACGGTGAACGAGCCTGGCGCTTCATTTTTCCCCACGCTCCGGTACGCCCGGTGACCATCAGCAACGGCATGTCCATGCGCGCCTGGTATGACCTCAAAGGGCTGGACCGCAGGGCTGCGGAAGACCTGGCCGGATTTCGCGATACCGATGCGCGGATTCGGCACTTGATCACCCAAGAGGGCAAGCGCGGCATTGCGGCGAACCGCATCGTGCTTGCCGGCTTTTCTCAGGGAGGTGCCGTTTCGCTCTATTCGGCGCCGCGTTATCCGGAAAGGCTCGCGGGCGTCATGGCGCTATCCTGTTATTTGCCCGCGGACTCCACGTTCAAAGCCGAGCGTGTACCGGCCAATGACGCCACCCCCATCTTCATGGCTCATGGGCAAGGAGACACCGTCCTTCCCATGAGTTTGGGAACACAGTCGCGCGATTTCCTGGAGGCACTCGGGTATCTCGTCGAGTGGCATGACTACGCCATGGCGCACGCGGTCTGCGCCCCGGAAATCGCCGATATTCGCGAGTTCTTATTCCGCGTTCTGCCTTAGAGCATCAGCGCGAGATGAGTTTCGCGCCAGGTGACAGAGAACGCGACGGGGGCTAAGCTCGCTGGTCACTATTTTTGCGCGAGGCTCGCATTGTGGCCACTTCAAACCCTTCAGCGAGTCGCGCCAAGCAAGCTACTGCGGCGCAGCGATTGAACACCGAGGCGGAGAAGGCCGCTGCGCACGTCGAGGCCGTGAAGTTGAAGGTGCGGGAGGCCAAGGCCGCTCTTAAGCGGGTCCGAAAATTGGCCAAAGCGAGCAAGAAGGCCGCCAAACAAGCAAGGAAAAAGGCAAAAGCGGCACGGGCAGGCTTACAGAAGAAAACCCGCAAGCGGGCAGCGACCAAGCGAACTATTCCCGACACGCCAAAGGCCGCTGCCGCGGGCCGGTCTGCTGCGCGTAAACAGGCGCCTGCGCCGCCACCGGCGCCGGCCGCTAAGGAGGGATCGGCGGAGGCGGCACATTCCGTGATCAAACGCCTGGAAAGCGTGCTACCGCGCCTTGCCTCAACGTTGCGGGACAAAGTGGAGCAAGAGGCTGGGGAATAGCGCCTGGACGATCAAGGCCAGAAACAGGGACACGAGAAACCCGACGATCTGCCCGAGCAGCCAAACCCCACCCGCCTTGCGTATCGCAAGGCCTTGGATCTCGCTGAAACCCATCACCTGCAGCACGATGCTCCAAATCAACAACAGCACGTACGAAGCGAATTGCACGTGCAGAAGGAGCACGAGGAAGCCCTCGGTATCGGCGCGCGGAGTCTCAACGAAGGTATCTTCTCCGGCGAGCAGCGCAGTCAGCACCCAAATCGCAAGTGAGGCGACCATGGGCAGGCCACCATAGGCGAGCACATGAATCACTTGGCCGGTCGTCGCCTTACCACCCGCCCGAGTGCCCAGACGCCGATAGATCATCGCCATTAAAATCAAACTTGCCACGCCGGCGACGGCGCCGAAGGCAAAAGAATTGGCGAGAATTTGCGCTACGCTCATATGCGCCCCGGCTCCCTCGGTGCGGTAGAGCGCGAGAAAATTGCCGATGCCTTGAGCCGCCATCAGCAGGTAATCCGTCGTTCCGACCGGGTGAGTCGCCAATTCACGCAACACGCGTCGAGGCCTCAACCAGACATCTTTCAATGGGCGATTGGGTTCGGTTGGCAGCACTCTGGCAGCCTACGCAATCCGGGTAGCTGACTCCAGCATCACACACAGATGACAGCAGACTTTTTCGGGGCTACTCTCACAACGAGTTCGAACGATCTCTAGGAGAAGAGTGACCATGGCAAAGAAGAGCAAGTCGAAGAAACGTCCAGTCGCGAAGGCGAAGCGCAGCGCTGCCAGGAAGAGCGTCGCGAAAAAGAAAGCCCGGCCGGCGAGGGCAAAGGCAAAAACCAGCAGGGTTGCGAAAAAAGCCGTCCGAGCCGCGCCGAAGAAGACCAAGGCCAGAGCCAAGATCGCCAAAAAGGCATCGCCGAAGCCAAGCCGGCCAAGCATGCCGAAGCGAAAAGTCGCTGCGCCTTCTTCACCGACGGCTTCGCCGCCCTCGTCGCCGGCATCAGATACGCCGACTTCGACGTCGATGCCGGGTATAGAACCGCTGGTGTTCTAAAGGCGCGCCGATGGTTTAGGCGCGTATCAGGCCTTTGAGAGGGCGCGCGCCGCTGCTGTCGGGGAATATTCGGCTGGCTAGGGTCTTCGCGTCGACGCGCATATGCTCGTCGAGCACGGCTTTGAGCACGCTGCGTAAATCGAGAGTCGGCCGAAGATCGCGGTTGTCCAGCAGCGCCGTACGCGAAAGCCCCGGCCAGTCGGTTATCACGCGGCCGCCCCGAACGGCGCCGCCCGCGAGAAAGGCGCAACCTCCCGTCCCGTGATCGGTGCCCCGGGTGCCGTTCATGGCGGCAGTGCGGCCGAACTCGGTCACGACGAGAACCGCGGTCTGCGGCCACAAGGGCCCGAGGCCATCCGCGAGTATCCGAAGTGCTCTGTCGAGCCCCTGCAGTCGCTGCGCAAGCGCCCCTTTGGCGCCGCCCTGATTGGCGTGCGTATCCCAGCCGGGAGCTTCGATGACTGCAACCTCGGGACCTCCAGCGCTCCGCATCAATGTTGCGGCCATGCGAGCTGCAACGCCCGGACTCATCGCCGGGGCATCCGCGGCGCTCGCGCCCTCATCACCTAGCTTATAGGTCTGCAAAGCGTTGGCCAAACGCGCGGCAAACCAATCGTCATTGGAGTAGAGATCGCCAAGGCGCGCCAGCAACTCTTCGTCAACCCCCGGAGTTGCTTGCGGGGACTTGGAGAACACCGGCACATCGCCGCGCAAGATCAGCGGCACATTCTGGCCGATCGCCACGGCACGTTCGCGCGGATGTTGGGCGCCCCCGGGCAAACCGGCAAGCGCGCGATTGAGCCAACCGTCGGCTGTGCCGAGCGGCTTCGCCAGTCCGTTCTCGAGCACGCATTGCCCGTCGAAATGCGAGCGATCCCGGTACGGTGACGCGACAGCGTTGAATACGACCACTTCATTCGCCAAATAGCGCTGGTGCAGGAATACGAGGGAAGGGTGAAGCCCGAAGGTGTCATCGAGTCCCAGCGCTCCGTCCATGCGGCCTGGAGCGGCGATCGCTAGCTCCCGATGCAACTCTGCATAATTCGGATCGGCGTACGGCGGTACTGCGGCAAGACCATCCAGTGCGCCGCGCAGGATTACGACCACCAAGCGCGCGGGGCCGCCGGTGCGGGCGAAGGTGATTTGAGGTAAGGCGACGCTTGCCGCCACGGCTCCCGCGCTGACGAGAAAGCGGCGCCGCGTCGATTTCGCGCGATGCGGGTGCATGGTTATCTCCGTTGAAATTCGGGGCACATCAGCAACAGCGCCAAGGCTTGAGAGGCTGACGACGCGCGCCTCAGGGCAGTCACAGTCTCTACGCGTGCATAGCCACCCAAGCTCGATGCTGCAAGATCGACAGGGTCGAGACCCTGTTCGTACCGCGACGCGATCCGCGACGCCCACAGTACACGATGCAAGAGCGCGTCAGAGCCGTCCCAGCTCGTCGAGGTGTCCGGCCAACCCGCCGGCGATCCCGGTGTGTACTGGCGCTGTCCCAGAAGAGCGAAGGTAGCAACGACTTCTTCAGGCCTTTGCGGAGATACATCGAGAGAGCGGAACGTCGAGAAAACGAAATCTTCAGGTGTCTTGAGCTTACGCCTATCGGGATTCCACGCTTCGGGCGCCTCGATTAATGCCGCATACGCCTTCGGCAGGTTGCCGCCCGATTTGAGGTAAGCACGCGCGACACGATCGACTGCAGCGGGCGGAGGGTCGTCCGCAACAAAATGCCGAACCAGCTTGGTCGCAATGAAGTGCGCCGTGGCTGGATGTGACGCGAGATCCGCAAGCACGGCTTCGCCCTGCCGCCGACCGGTTTCCCGATAAGCCTTGCCGAGGAAAGTCTTGGCCCCAGGCTCGTGCAGGTCATCGCGAAAATGAAAGCGGCCCGGAGTTCCGCCGGCGAGCCGGCCTTTCCCGCCGCCGATCGACCATCCAGTGATGATTTGGGCGAAGCCTTCGACATCGGTTTGCGTGTAGCCGCCGTTCACGCCCAGTGTGTGAAGCTCGAGAATCTCCCGCGCGAGATTTTCATTGATTCCGAATTCGCGCCTTGGCGTGCCCGCGGCCGCGTACTGGCTCGGCAAACCACGCCGCGCCGCCATCCGCGCCAGCCCCGAATCTTTGCCGACGGAATATTGATTGTCGAGAAATGCAATCATCGCCGGATGTTGTTCCACGGCGGTGAGCAGATCGACGAAGCGGCCGTCGACGTGCGGACGGATCGCCTCATTCTCCAGGCTACCGGCAATGCCAAAAACCGCGCCCTTATCCGCTGATACTGCAAAGTGATTGGTCCAAAAGTGGACCAGGCGTTCCGCAAAAGGCCGAGAGGTGAGAGCCGCACTTTGAGCGCGTGCCAGGACCTGTGCGCGGTAGTGGGGCAAATAGGCATCACGCACGGGATTGCGGTTGGGCATAGCCGCAAGCGCTGACGTGGCCGCGGAGGCAGTCTCGCGTTTCATTTCCCGAAGCTCTTCGCGCGCCGCCTTCAATTCGAAGAGAATCCTTGCCGAAGGTTCGAGCTGCGCATCCCCGGCGAGTGGCACCGCGCCCCCGATTTGTGCCAACAGCCAGCCGCGCGGGTCCACTGCTGCGGCGGCAAGATCTCCCGGCCGGGCGCCCAAACCAAAACGCAGCACCGCTATTTCGGCTTGCATCATGCCACTGTAACGGCAGAGACCCTAAGCGGTTGACCCGCTCAGTTCACGGGCGGCGGTTCCTCAGCGACGGCGGGCAGGGCGTTGTCGATGCAGTCCCAGCCCGGCGCTTGGGAAGAGTGGCATTACCGCTATCCCTACTAAACTGGCCATACGAAATGTACGGCGAGCGCCACTGCAACCACAGCGATGATAATGTTAAGTGCCACGCCGACATGGGTCCAATATCCCGGCGGCACGACGCCGGGGTTCAGGTTCTTGGCGACCTGAGTGAATTGCCGAGCTGCGATCAAGGCGACCGCAGCTCCCAGAAGCAGCAGCAATACGCCGAGACCGAGCGAAAAGCTGCGCTGCGAGCCGGACAGCGGCTGATGCGCCACCATCTGCAAGAACAGGCCAAAGCGTTCGACGACGAATCCGAAGCCCATCAGGGCAAGCGAATTGCGTTGCCAGGCAAGCAGAGTACGTTCAGCGGCGAACAGCACTCGAGGATCTGCGGTGTACATGCTTTTTGACTCCGTTTGTGCCGCCCCGCGCCCCAGGCGGTCATGCGGTCAGCCAAATCTTACATCCAAGCAAGCCCCCTGCCGATCAACAACGATGGGCCGCTTCGAGAAAATATGGTTGCTTCACCAAGTACGGAACATGGCATAGGGATTAGGCAAAATGCGTTTAGTCAGTGATATAGCATCGGCTCGCCGCTCATTGCACAGCAGCGTGCGAGTTCCTGCCGACCAAGACAGCGAGATCGAAAGGCTGCATTCGGTCAATGAGCGCCTGCGCCGTGAATTGGCCGAAATCAAGGAACGCGAAGCCCAAGCTCTCAAGCTCGCTGATCGAGACGGGCTAACCGGATTATTCAACCGGCGCTGCATGCTCGAGCTCCTGGATGCAGCCGTGGCGCAGGCTAATCGGCGCAGGCAGTTCGTAGGAGTATTATTCATCGATCTGAACGGCTTTAAGGGCATCAACGACGAGTATGGACATGCGGCCGGAGACAAAATCCTGACCACGGTGGCTGCGCGCATCTCGGCGCGAGTCCGGACGGGCGATTTTGTGTGCCGTTACGGCGGCGATGAATTCGTCGTCATCTTGCCGCGTGTTCCGGACGCCGCCGCGGTCACTGGGGTGGCGGATGTGATCCGTGAGAGGGTGGCATTGCCCTTTTGGATACAGGGCAATGAACAGCACTTGAGCGCCGCCATCGGCGAATCAATGTCCCCACATGACGGCAGGAGCGCCGAAGAGTTGCTAAACCGGGCGGATCAAGCGATGTATCGCATGAAGGCCCGGCTGGCACGGCCCCTTGTACGCCTGGGGAGCTCGCCCCCGAGACTGTTCAGACGCCGCGAGGACAAGTCCACCCCATGGCGTGGGGAAGAATGAACTCCTCGTGACGAGGCACGGCCCCGGCACTGACGAGTATGGCTCGCCAGCAGGCGACGGCAGCGGGTAGCAATCTCCCACCGACGGCGTATTCTTCGCGACTTCGATGGTAAGGGTGCAGCTGACGTTATGTCACATCCATTCCAAACTACACGTGGGCGTCATCATGCATCGCCCTAAATGGTTAAATGCGCATCGGGCGACCGGCGTCATGCTGTTGCTGACCCTCGCGGCCTGCGTGATCGTCCCTGACCAGCGTCACTATGCCGATGGCGTGGTGATGGTCGCGCCACCCGCGCCGCGGGTCGAGGTCATTGGGGCAGCTCCATCGCCGGGATATGAATGGTTGGGTGGCTATTGGAGCTGGGTCGGAGGGCGCCATGAATGGGTGCCCGGTCACTGGGTGGCGTCCAGACCAAGACACCATTGGGTTGCCCACCAGTGGGTGCGGCAAGGTGATGGCTGGCGCTCCAGGCCTGGACACTGGGAGCGCGATTAGCCCCAAGGCGTCGTGGCCAGTTTTTGCGATCAGTGCCACGACGACCGCGATAAATATCACGCGGATGAATCTACCGCCGTGCTTGAGTGCCGTGTGGGCACCGAGCACGCTGCCCATGGCATTGCAAATTCCGAGTGTAAGGCCTAAAGCCCAGTGAATTTCCCCGTGAAAGCCGAAAAACATCAGCGCCCCGGCGTTGGTCGCCACATTGATGGCGCGCGCGCCCGCAGAGGCGTGCAAGAAATCGAATCCGTACAACCGGATGAACAACAACATCAGAAAACTTCCGGTGCCGGGACCGAAAAAACCGTCGTATAGACCGATAGCACCGATGAACGCCAATGCGAAATACCCGCGGCGGCGCGAAAATACGATCGGCGCATGGCGGGCACCCAAATCCTTGTGCCATAGCACGTACGCCAGCACCGCGATCAGCATGACGGGCACCAAAGGCCGGAACAGACCAGGAGACACGGCGCTCACCAAGCTTGCCCCGGAAAGGGACGCAAGAAAGGCCATGGCGGCGGCCGGCAAGAGCACGCGCCAAGGGATGTTGACGACACGCAGGTAGCGAAACATTGCGCCGGCCGTTCCGCAGATGCTGCCTAGCTTGTTCGTTCCGAGTAGCACCGGCGGGGAGGCCAGGGGATAGCCCGCAAATAGCGCGGGCACTTGAATCAAACCTCCGCCGCCCACAATGGCGTCGACGAACCCGGCAAAGAATGCCGCGCATAGCACCAACGCGAGCGCCGCGTAGCCCCCGCCTAACGCGATTGCGGCCAGGGTGCGTTCCCTCGAACGTCGCGCAGCCGCGGTCCGCCCCCGCCATCGAACCAATGTTCGATCAGACGGAACGATATCGATTGTCGCGGCGGCACTATCGCCCCGTCCGATGCAAGGTCGGCTCGCGTGAACCAGCGCGCGTCCTCCAGTTCCTTGTCTCGCAAGTGCACCTCCGTGCTCACTGCATGTGCGGTGAAGCCGAGCATCAACGAAGCCGGGAATGGCCAGGGCTGGGAGGAGTGATATTCGATGCGGTCGACTTCGATGCCGGTTTCCTCGAAAACTTCGCGCGCCACGGCATCTTCAAGTGATTCTCCCGGTTCGACGAAGCCGGCGATGGTCGAGTATCGCCCGAGCGGCCAACTCGCTTGACGTCCGAGCAGTGCGCGTTCCCCATCGCTGACCAGCACGATGATGGCCGGATCGATCCGCGGGAATTGTTCGTGGCGGCAGCTTGGATCGCTGCAGACGAGAACGTGTCCGCTCTTGGCTGGCACGGTCTTAGCGCCGCACGTGCCGCAAAAACGGTGCCGCCGCCGCCACGATACGAGGGCGCGTGCATAACCCAACAGTCCCGCATCGTCGATCGGAAGTACCGCGGCCACGAGGCGCAGATCCTCGAAGCGGGCTCCGGGCTGCGCCGCCGGCGGCTCGATCGACTCGATGTCGTAGGTGAAATAGTTGGTATCGCTGAATCGTCCCAGCCAAATCAAATCGTCACTGTTGCGCCGCTCGGGTGGCACGTCCGAGAGCTCGATATACACAGCGCGCGGAGTCTCGCCTTCGGCAATGAGATTGCGCGAATTCCATACCGGTATCACGCGGCTGCGCTCATCGGCGAGGGCGGCGGCAAACCACGAAGGATCCTCCCGCAAATGCGCCGCGCGGTCCAGGTAGGGACCCGCGAAGATATTCCTTTGCTGCATTCCTGGATTCTAGCAGGGCGCGGCGACCCTGTTGACCAGCTCGGGCGAAGCCGCAGGCGTGGCGGCGGTGGCCGCCGTCGTTGGCCTACAGGTGGCGCAGGCAAATTTGTGCCTGGCGAGAAGGTCACGCAGCCGAACCCCTCCGCACAGGCTGCAGCGCGAAATTCCCACTTCGTCGCGCCGGGCGAGCGCGAGCAGGAGGAACCAGGCATGCTCGAAGGAAATGCTCGCCGGGGCGTGCAATTCCAAGTATGTCTCGAAGGCCTGACACAGAAGCGTGCCCGACTCCAGCGACCCGAGGCGATATCGTGCCTGGAGCCCGGCAGGCGTGCCGCACAACAGGCCATACATCACGTAGAGACTTGCGAGCTGCGCAGATTGAAAATTGAGCTCGGCATTCTTGAAGAAAAAAGCAGCCTGGCGCGGCGACTTGCCGCGGTGCCTCGAGACGCATTGCGAATCATGGTCCATCACGTAGCTGCGATAGAGCTTGCGAATCCGATCGTCGCTCAAACCCGTCCACTGCCGGATGGTGAAGGTGCGGGCTTCGTGGCGGATTAAACGCAGTGCAAGATCCAGGCGCTGGCGGTCCCTCGTGTAACGATCGTCGGACACTCTCATTGTCGGCTCCTTGTGCAAATTCGCGAGGTTTCGGGGTCAAAAAGAATTTGACAGAAATTAATCACAAAGTTAGCGTGCTTGCCAGTGGTTTCGGCGCGTTATTACCGCTGTCTTTGCGGCGATATGCGCAGAACCGCGCACTACCTATTCGAAGCTGAAAACGCGGGAGGCGGTCATGCAGGATGCATTCGTCGGCGGTTGGGCACAGAGCTCGCATCTGTCGATCGGGACGGTTGGATCGCTGCGCGATCTCAATCATCAATTCTTGGATTTGGCGGCGACGCGCACGGAATGGCTGGCGGCGCGGGTGGCGCCGCTGTGCGCGGCGCAGCGGGAGGCTGTGGCCGGCTGCCCCTACGCCCTATTCGATCTGCGCTTCGAGGACGACGGCCATTGGCGCATGCGTTTGCAGAATTCGCTCGCCTGGCAAGTCGCCGACGAATCCGCGCCCGACGACTCCACGTCAAGGTTCGTGCGGCTGGCGCTGTTCTATGCTTGGCACGTCGCCTCGAGTCCAGGCTTCAACGCCCAGCTGCTGCTGGGTATGAACGGCGATACCGCCGGTGCGTTCCGCCGCATGAGCGTCAACCGGCTGCCCGCACTGGTGGTGACGGAGGCGAAGCATTTATCGGCAAGATGGAGCGGCTGCGGCGCTTTCTGGAGCGCCCTTACGGCTGCCGCATCGGGGGTCGATCCGGCGGCGCTGCGCCGCGTGCAACTCCATGGCTTGCAACTCGCCGCCGCGGCACGGTTGCCAGACCCTTGACGGGGAAGGCAACGTAATGATTGGCGTTGCAGGCGAGGCCTTGCGAGGTTTAGGCTACGCGGTTCTTATGCACGCCCTAGTCCTTCGTCAACTCACCAAGATTTACAAGAACGGCATCAAAGCGCTCAGAGCCATTGATCTTACGGTTGAGGAAGGAGACTTTTTTGCCCTGCTCGGCCCCAACGGCGCCGGCAAAACCACGGCCATCGGTATCGTCACGTCGCTCGTCAACAAAACCAGCGGCGTGGTCGAAGTTTTCGGCCATGACATGGACCGTGAACTCGAAGCGGCCAAATCCTGCATAGGACTGGTGCCGCAGGAAATAAATTTCAACATGTTCGAGACGTGTTTCACCATCGTCGTGAATCAGGCAGGGTTCTACGGGATACCGCGGCCGCTGGCGAAAGAACGCGCGGAAAAGTATCTCAAGCAATTGCAGTTGTGGGATCGGCGCAACTCGATTGCCCGTTCGCTGTCGGGCGGCATGAAGCGACGTCTGATGATCGCGCGCGCCCTCATGCACGAACCGAAGCTGTTGATTCTGGACGAACCCACTGCGGGGGTCGACATCGAGATTCGCCGTTCCATGTGGGAGTTTTTGCGCAACATCAACGATGCGGGAACCACCATCATCCTCACGACGCATTACCTCGAAGAGGCCGAGAATCTGTGCCGAAATGTCGCGATCATCGAGGGCGGCAACATCATCGAGCGCGATACCATGGCCAACGTGCTGCGCAAATTGCAAACCGAAGTATTCGTTTTCAATCTGCCCGAAGCGCGCAAGGCCGCACCGCAATTGTCGGGATTCACTGCGTTGCTCGTCGATGAGCATACGATGGAGGTAGAAATGTCGAAGACGCAGAGTCTCAATGACATATTCGCGCAGCTGTCGGCGCAGGGAATTGTAGTGAACAGCATGCGCAACAAGGTCAACCGGCTCGAGGAGTTGTTCATCCGTCTCGTCGACGGCAGCGTCAAAACGGCCGCGGCGTCGATTCCGTGAAAGTGTCCGCGTCGCGCGCCCGAACCGAGTGGATCGGTTTCCAAACCATAATCATTCGAGAGTTCAGCCGGATCGTGCGCATCTGGGGACAGACGATCGTCCCTCCGGCGGTCACCGCAACATTGTATTTCATCATTTTCGGCAGCTTGATCGGCCGCCGGGTAGGCCAAGTCGGCGGCTACGACTACATGCAGTTCATCGCCCCCGGCCTCATCATGATGACGGTGATCACGAATTCCTACGGCAACGTCGTCTCATCGTTCTTCGGCGCGAAATTCGGCAAGCACCTGGAGGAATTGTTGGTCTCGCCGCTACCCAATTGGCTGATCGTGGCGGGCTATGCGGGCGGCGGCATCCTGCGCGGCGTGCTGGTTGGATCCGTGGTTACGATCGTCTCGCTGTTCTTCACGCGCCTCGCGCTTACCCATGTGTTCGCCGTGATCACGGCGGTCTTGCTCACCAGCACGGTGTTCGCGCTCGGTGGCCTCATCAATGCCCTGTTCGCCAAAAATTTCGATCAGATTTCCTGGTTCCCCACCTTTGTGCTCACCCCGCTCACCTACCTGGGCGGCGTGTTCTATTCGATTACGATGCTTCCCGGCTGGGCGCACATCATCTCGCATGCCAATCCGATCTTGTACATGGTGAGCGCGTTTCGCTATGGTTTTCTCGGCACCGCGGACGTCGACCTCAGGCTCGCCTACGGGATCATGATATCTGCTGCAGTTGGCATGTTCGCGCTAAGTGTCGCGCTGTTGAACCGCGGCACGGGCATTCGCGAGTAGCGAAATGGAGAGGTATGTCGGCGAGTGGAGAGATATGTCGGCCGCCATACGTAGATCTGCCACGCCATGGTGCCGTGCGCTGTTGGCGTGCGCGATCGGCACGGCGGGGTATGGAGCATACGCCGGAGCCGAAGCATCGGCAGGCACGATCGAGATTCCGGGATTCTCGGCGAGCGGCGCAGCCGCCGAGGCGCAGCTCGAGCAGCGCTTCGATGCCGACTTGTCGGCGGCGGAATTGCGCGCATGGATGCAGAATATGTCCTCCGAGCCCAATCATGTCGGCTCGGCGCACGACAAAGCGAATGCTGAATTCCAGCTGAAAAAATTTCGTGAATGGGGTTGGGATGCGTCCATCGAAACATTTTCCGTGTTGTACCCGACGCCCCGCGAGGTATCCGTGGAGCTCGTCGCGCCGACTCATTTCGCCGTCCGCTTGAGCGAGCCGCCGATTGCCGGCGACAGCACATCCACGCAAGTTGCCAGGGAATTGCCGGCCTACAACGTCTATGGCGCCGACGGCGACGTGACTGCTGAACTGGTCTACGTCAACCAAGGAATGCCGGATGATTACCTTGAACTCGAACGCGAGGGCGTGAGCGTCAAGGGCCGCATCGTGCTGGCCCGGTACGGCGGCGGCTGGCGCGGGCTCAAACCCAAGCTCGCGTACGAACACGGCGCCGCGGGCTGCCTGATCTACTCGGACCCGCGCGATGACGGCTATGGTGCGGGGGATGCCTACCCGAAAGGCGGCTATCGGCCGCGCGATGGTGTGCAACGTGGATCCGTGCAGGATATGGTGCTGTACGCCGGCGATCCGCTGACTCCCGGCGTGGGCGCCACGCCCGATGCCAAAAGACTCCCCATCCAAGAAGCAAAAACCATATTGAAGATTCCCGTGCTGCCGATTTCCTATGCGGGGGCCGAGCCGTTGCTCGCAGCGCTCGGAGGCCGCGTGGCGCCGCCGAACTGGCGCGGCGGATTGCCGCTCACTTATCACGTGGGCCCGGGTCCGGCGAAAGTGCATCTCAAGGTGATTTCCAATTGGATTCAGACGCCGCTGTACGACGTCATAGCGACGATTCGAGGGGCCCAGGAACCTGATCGATGGATCGTTCGCGGCAACCATCACGACGCCTGGGTATTCGGTGCGACCGACCCATTGGCAGGTCAGGTGGCATTGATGGCGGAAGCAAAGGCAATCGGAAAATTGTTGCGGGACGGATGGCGGCCGCGCCGCACGTTGGTCTACGCGAGCTGGGACGGCGAAGAGCCCGGTCTCGTGGGTTCGACCGAATGGGCTGAACTGCACGCGGCCGAGCTCAAGAGCAAGGCGGCTCTCTACCTCAATTCGGATACGAATGGCCGAGGTTTCCTTGGCGTCGGCGGCAGCCATGGATTGCAGCACTACGCGAGCGCGGCGGCCCGCGACGTAAAGGATCCCGAGACCGGTACCAGCGTTTTGGCGCGGGCAGTGGCGAAGCAACACGTGGCCAACTATGATTCGGGCGGCCGGGTCAGCTCGATCACGGAGCTCGAGCTCGCCGCCCTCGGTTCCGGATCCGACTTCACTCCGTTCCTGCAGCATTTGGGCGTGAATTCCCTGGACGTGGGCTTCGAAGGAGAAGCCGACTACGGCGTTTACCATTCCGCCTATGATTCATTCGATCACTTCCGACGGTTCGTCGATCCGACATTCGAGTATGGCGTGGCGCTGGCCAAGGTGGCGGGCCGGTTGATCCTGAGAGCCGCGCAAGGGCCATTGTTGCCGGCGAGAGAAAGCGATTTCGCCGCATCGATCGCGGGATACGACGACGAGCTGCATAAGCTCGCCGACGGCATGCGGGCAAAGACACTCGAACTGTCGAAATTGCTGGACGAAGACGCCTACAAGTTGGCCTCGGATCCCGTAAAGCCGCGCGCGCCGCCGGTGCGGGCCGCCGAGGTTCCGTACCTGAATTTCGCCGAGCTGGACAACGCGATCGCGAAACTCGAACAAAGCGCGAAGGCTTTCGACAAGGAATATGAGCGCCTCGGCGCGCTCGAAGAGGCGGGCGCAAATGCCGCCCGGGAGCGGGTCAATGCGGCGCTCACGGAGCTGGAGCAATCCCTGACGGATTCACATGGCCTGCCCGGCCGCGAATGGTATCAGCATATGATTTATGCGCCCGGTCTGCATACGGGATACGGTGTGAAAACACTGCCGGGCATTCGCGAGGCAATCGAGGAGCGCCGTTGGGACGAAGCGAATCGCTATATAGGGGTGGTCTCGCGTGCGCTCAACGCCTACAGTGCGCGATTGGACCGCTCGATTGAAGTTCCATAGCCGCTCGATTCCGAGGTTCCGCGGCGCGGCCTTTGTCGTGTATCGTGACCATCTCAAGTCCAGGCAATTTTAAGGAGACGAAGTATGACCGACGAAAAGCAGCAAAAGTTTACGGCTAAGGTACGCCGCGGCCTGGTGTGGGTGCACACTATCGCGGCCGCCGAACTGGCCAAGAAAAAGGCGGAGGCGACCGGGGTCCGGATCGAGGGATTCACCGCCAGCGAGCTCGCCGACGTCGAATCTGCGTTGACATGGATCGCGCAGAACAAGGAATCCCAGAACGCCGAACCGGCAACTTAATTTTTATCGGACGAGCGCAGCGGTTCGAAGCATTCAAGCTGCGTTCGGCCCGGGATCGCGGCGGCGCATCAAGCGCGCCGTCGCGAACCTGTCCGCGATGCGCGACATCGCTGAGAGCCGCATTTGGCATCTAACGGACTGCGATACACTATCGGTATGGCCCGCAAACTCGCACTAGTCGTCGACGACTCGAAGTCGGCCCGTGTCATCTTGAGCCGCATGCTCGAGAAGTATGACATTGGAGTCGACACGGCGGAATCCGCCGAGCAAGCCATTGAATATTTGAAGCACAACCGGCCGGATGCCATATTCATGGACCATCTCATGCCCGGCATGGACGGACTGCAGGCGGTGCAGGCGATCAAGAGCAATCCGCAGACCGCCATGATCCCGATCATGATGTATACCTCGCAAGAGGGTGAACTGTATGTGGGCCAAGCGCGCGCCCTCGGAGCGATGGGCGTGCTCCCGAAGCAGGTGCGGCCCGTCGACGTTTCAAAGGTGTTGTACGAACTGCGCTTGTTGCCGGACCGGCGCGACATGACTGAACCCGTGCTCGGGCCGGTGGAACTGGAAGACGGCGCCCCCGTCGTGCGAGCGCCCGCTGCCGATGCGCGCGCGGCCTCGGCGCCGGATTGGGTGCGCCGACTCGAATTGACGGTGAAGGATCAGGCTATCGACGTGCGCCGCCTCATCGTAGCAAGTCTCGACAGTTTCGCATCGCGCATCGTGAACGATGTGCGTTCCGCGATGCCGCCACCGACGCTTGAATTCCCGCCGGCTCCGGCGCGTGCGGCGCGGCCGGCCTGGCCCTGGGTCGCCGCGATTGGAGTGGCGTCCCTCATCGCTGTCTTGTTCGCGGCAAGCTTCCTCGTTGCGCGCGACGATTTGGCTAAATTGCGCGCCGAGATCGCCGCGTTAACTTCCGCGAATACCGAGTTGCAGCGCGCACGGACCGATCTTTCCGCAACGGTCAAAGATCTCACCGCCGCGTTGGGCGCAACCAACGGGAGTGCCGCAGTGGCGGGCACGGGCGGACTTACCGCCGCGGGCTTATCGGCGGCCGGGGCGCCGCGGGTCGAGCCGGTTCCGTACGGAGAGATCCCATTCGATCGCGGACGCCTCGATGTGCTGCGCGATCTTTTGGCAAAACTTCAAGCCCAGGGATTTCGCGGGGTCGTCAAAATCACGAGCCTGTCGGGACTTTATTGCCTCGTCGGCAACGTGACCGATGGCTTCGTTCCCGCGGCCGCGAGTTTATTGGCGAGCAAATGCGACGTAGTCGGTAATCCGTTCGAAGAATCCTTGTCGGGTCAGCAGCGGCAATCGCTGGCGTTCGCCAACCTGATCGCCGGCGTGCGCCAGCGGACCGCGGGGACGATCACAGTAGCCATTGAAAACGCAGGCAGCACGCGGCCGGGAGTTCCGTATCCGGCACGCACCGAATCGCTCACGGCGGGGGAATGGAATCGCGCGGCAGCCGCGAACAATCGCGTAGAGTTTGCGCCGGAGGCGAGTTCGGCCCAGTGATTCCGCGGGTCGAGGGCAATTTCAGAAAGCGACTCTGACAAAGAATTCAGGTCCCTTGGTGTCAAAATCAAAGCGTCCCGAAGTTTTCGTCTGGCGCGAGTCGAGCGTCGCTTTCGTCGCGGTGTAGCCGAGCGCGAACGAGACGTTCGGGCGCAGGCGGTAGAGGGCGGCGAACTCATAGAAACCGAGCGAGCCGGTGAGATGGTCGATCGCAGCCTTGAAATACTGAGCGCGTGCGTCGAAATAAAATCGCTTGCTGACGACGTAAGTCGAGTCAAGGCCGATCGTCGGGAACGGGCCCGCCTGATCTTCACGCTGATCAACGTGCCGGGTTTGCGTCGACACGCGTGCACGGGCCGAGATGTCGGTGTCGTTGATGCCGAAGGTGGCGGCGAGTTCGAATCTCTCGCGGTGTACGAACGAATATTCGTAGGTGAGACCCAACGAGCGCATGCTCAAGTTGCTGTCCACGGGATCTCCGGGCTGCAAGACCACGTTGCGAAATACGATCGGGCCCGTGATGGTGGTATGACCGGTTCGATCCAAAGTAAAATAATCGAAACGCAGCCGGTGCCGCTCGCCGGCGCGCAACATGGCTTGGAATTTGGGCTCGAAGTCCGACTTATCCAAGCCGAACAGGCCCTCAGCATCGACGGACGTACCCGGCACGCCGCCTACGCCGTCCAATCGAATCTCGGTCTTGGTCGACACGTGCATGAAGCCGAGAGACAGGCGGACGCGTTCGTTGGTCGGGCTCAGGTAATCGTCCGCATGCGCAAACGTCGCGGCCAGCACCAAGCCCAGCACAGCCATGGCATTGTTGATCATATCGGTCTCCTCAAAATCAATTGATCCGTTGCTGCGAGCCTTGTGCAAGCCGGCAAGGAGGGGCTGATGCGTTGCAGGACATGGGCGGCGGCAGCGCGCCAGCCCGTGAGTTTGCCGCCATAGATGCCGAGCACGCGCGGCTTGGGTTCTCGGTCGGTGCTGAATATCGTTTCCCGCGAGCGCTCGAAAGCCGGTTGGGTTGCGGCGGGCAGGACGCGCAATCCGGCAAAACGCTGCGTGATGTGCTCACGCGTGAGGTGCCTGAAGGCAGGGAAGTAGTGCCGCGCGACGGCGAGCAGGTATTCCTCCTCCTCCGGCAAAGGGTGGACCTTGTCGGGCAGACCGAGATAGGGGGTTTCGGTCGTCCCGACCAAGGTGGCGCCATGCCAGGGCATTACGAAAACGGCGCGGCCGTCCGTGGGACTTTCGACATAGTAGATCCCTGCAGTCACGGCGAAGGGCAGCACGATGTGCGTGCCTTGCACCAGATCCACGTTCGGAATCGGGATCGGCGGCCGGAGGGCGCTGGCGACGTGCGGGGCCCAAGGGCCCGCAGCATTGACCAGTACGCGCGCCCTGCATTGGACGTTCTCTGTCCCTTGGGCATAGGTCAGCGTGACGCTGTCGTCGGTGAGATTCGCGCCGGTGAAATCAGCCGGCATTGCAAGCTCCGCGCCCAACGATAATGCCGACTGGACTACCGCGCGGGTCAACAGGGCATCATCCGTTTGGGCGTCGTGATAACGAATGACTGCGTCGAGGCCGTGAGTGTCAAGGCCGTCGAGCGTGGACCATTCGCGTTTCGGCACGGCGCCGAAGCGCGTGCTTGCGTCGAAGCCTCCCAGCAGCGCGTATACCCACAACCCAAGCTTGAGCTGCCAGGGACGCCGCCGTGTGTTCCGATAAACCGGGATGAAGAACGGTTTGAGCTCGACGAGTTCGGCGGCGATGCGCAGGTGAATGGCGCGTTCGCGCAGGCTCTCGCGCACCAGCGTGAACTGTCCGGTTTCGAGATAGCCCAAGCCGCCGTGAATCAATTTGCTGGATCGGCTGGACGTGCCGCTCGCAAGACCGAGCCGTTCGATGAGCAGAGCGCTGTGGCCGGCTGCCGCGGCTGCCTGCAACACCCCAGCTCCGTGAATGCCGCCGCCGATGATGACTACATCGTATTGTTTCATTGCCCTTGAGTTGCGCGAAATTGCGCTAGGATGCGGGAATATGCTTGAACACACCACCTTTTGTGCGTATGTCGCCATTCGCGAACAATCGGCCGATGACTATTCCTTGCCGTCCCGCTTTTCTTCGAACTGCAGCACGGCCTCGCCCGAAGTGACTTCGATTTCGCCGTCCACGATGGCGCCCTTGGCTATGGCAATGCTTCGAGCGCTGACCTTGCCGCGTATCACCGCGGTATAGCCGATTTCAAGTTTGTCCCGGACGATGAGACCTCCGGTGATCTTGCCGGCGACGATGGCTTGGTGCGCATGGATGACGCCGTGCCAGCTTCCCGTGACGGACAGGTTGAGACCGCCTCGCAAGTCCCCGTCGCCATGCACCTCGCCGGAAACGACGAAGTCCCCCGCACCGCAGACATTGCCGACGAATACGCTTTCGGCGCCGATAAAGGTTGCTGTCACCGAATTGCCTTCGAAGAATCGCCGTTTTTGCTCACCCATGGTGATTTATTAACCTATCCGCGGCATGCCGTGATGTGACGAGCTTGGCGTCGCCGCAACATCGCGAAACGAAGTAGAATGAACGCCCGTCAAAAACCTCGTTCGAGTGTGAAAATGATCATGAACAAAGCGGCCATAGGCATCTGTATAGCGTTGCTGCTCTGCATTGGCGGCTGCAGTCGCCAACAAAGCGATTGGGAAAAAACCCGGGCGGCAAACACGGCGGATTCCTACGAGCAATTCCTGAAGAAATATCCGCGGGGTGAATTCACGGCGCAGGCGCAGGCGCGCGTCAAGGAACTCTATGAGGAGCGTGATTGGCAGAAGGCGCGCGACACCGATACGCAAGAAGCCTATCAAGCGTTCATCAAACAGCACCCGGAAGGCAAATGGACTGAAGAAGCCCGCATCCGCGTGGAGAATTTCACGCTGGCGCAAGCACCATCCAACCCCGCTCCTGCCGGAGTAGACTCCGCAAATACCCCGCTAACTCCGGCACCGAGCGCAACGCCAGCTGCGAAAACGCCCACCGCGCCACCGCCGCCGGCAGCGCCCGCGTCGCCGACCAGGATCCCCGCGGCGGCGGGCTCTTATGGCATCCAGCTGGGTGCGTTCAAGTCGAGCGCGGCCGCCAACCATCGGTGGACACAGTTGGGTCAGGAGCACGCCAAGCTCCTCTCCGGGCTCTCGCCGACGGTGAAGCCGACCAACAGCACTTCGGGAGCCCTCAAACGCTTGCAGGTGACGGGACTTACCGAATCCCATGCGCGAGCGATCTGTAAGTCCCTGCAGGCGAAATCGCAACCGTGTGTCGTAGTCCATCCCGGCGCTCATTAACCGGGGTGGCTCCGGCCGGCACGCGTCGCCGAGTGACAATTATTGTCAGCCGAGGTAGCGAGCGTATTGCGTAACTAGATGATTTTATTGCGTTCGTAGTCTGGCACGCTGCTTGCTTGCTTCTGCCCATGCAATCGCACGTTATCGCCTTGCTGGTCCCTCTGGGTTGTCGCCGGGCGGCCCTATTGGTCCGCCGCGGAAATGGCCAGTTCGTGCTCGAAGGAATCGATGCACGGGTAGCGTCCGCGACGCAGGTCGCCGCACCTTGGTTTCGTGAAGGGTCTCCCATCGTAGATCCCACGACCGCCACGGTGGTCGGCTACGAGGCCGCGGAAGCGTCGGCGACTTAACGGCGCCGCGCCGCCGGATTGTGGTCGGTGTGTGAGAGGCGCATGCTTTCGCGGGCCAACAAAAAAACGCGCTCACCGAGAGGCGCCGAATCTAAAATTCATGGGGAACACGTGCAGATCATTCTCAAGTCTCTGTTCGTTGCAGTCATTTTCGCGATCGGCACAGGCTCGTCACTCGCGGCAAATCCTGCGCTCGGAACGTGGAAATTGAACATTGCAAAATCGACGTTCTCTCCGGGGCCGGCTCCCAAGAGCCAGACCCGTAGATACGCGGAAGGCTCGCGAGGCATCACGTTGACGATCAAGACAACGGCCGCGGACGGCAAGGAATCGGTCGCCACACTCACCTTCGAGGAGGATGGCAAGCCCTATCCGGTCAGCGGCAATCCTGACTTCGACATGGTGGCCGTCTCGCGAGCGGGCCCGTTGGGCGTCCACAGCACGCAGACGAAAGGGGGAGCGGTCGTGGGCAGCGGAAATCGCATCGTGTCGAAAGACGGCCATACGCTGACTTTCAAGCAGAAAGGCACGCATGCGGACGGGACCAAGTACGACCACGTATCGGTTTACGACCGGCAATAGCCGGGTTACGAGCGGCAACAGGCTGCTGCGGCGTTATCGGCGTATTCCCGCCTGGTCCAACACGAAGGCGTATTCCATCGCGATCTCGCGATATCGCTGGAAGCGGCCGGACTTACCGCCGTGACCGGCTTCCATGTCGACGTGCAGGAACAAGACATTAGGCCCGGCTTTGAGCGCACGCAGCTTTGCGATCCATTTCGCGGGCTCGTAGTACTGCACTTGGCTGTCCCAAAGACCGGTTGTGACAAACATGGCCGGATAGATCTGCGTCCGCACATTGTCATAAGGTGAGTACGACAGCATGTACTCGTGCTCCAGGCGATCACAGGGATTGCCCCATTCGTCGTATTCGTTCGTGGTCAGAGGGATGCTGTCGTCCAGCATGGTGGTGACCACATCGACGAAGGGGACCTGCGCGACGATGCCGCGATAATCGGCGGGACTCAAATTGGCCACCGCCCCCATCAGCATGCCGCCGGCGCTGCCGCCCATGGCAAAGACCTTGTCCTCGGCACAATAGCGCTCCGCGACGAGGTAGCGCGTCACGTCGATGAAGTCGGTGAAGGTATTGATCTTGCGAAGCTTGCGTCCATCGTCGTACCACGCGCGGCCCATCTCTTGGCCGCCGCGCACATGGGCGATCGCGTAGATGAAACCCCGGTCGATCAGGCTCAGACGTGCCGACGAAAAGCTCGGATCGGTGGACAGTCCGTACGCTCCGTACGCATATTGCAGAAGAGGCGCTGATCCGTCGCGTTCCAGTCCCAAGCGGTATACCAACGATATGGGTATTTGCGCGCCATCGCGCGCCGGTGCAAACAAGAATTCCGTTCGATAGTTCGCGGGATCAAAGTTGCCGATGACCGGATCGCGTTTGAGCAGAACCTTTTCCCCCGTGCGTACGTTGAAATCGTATATCGTCGCCGGCGTGGTGAGCGAGGTATAGGCGTAGCGCAAGAGCTCGGAGTCGAGCTCGGGATTCACCGACATGGACGTGGCGTAGGCCGCCTCGTCGCTCGCTATGAAAAATTCCCCAACGCTTGGGCCAGGATCCCTGCACCAGGGTCGGATACTGATCTTGGCCAGTCCTCCCGTGCGGACCGCGAGGGCCAGGAATCCAGTGAAGACGTCGAATTCCTCGATGAAGGTATCGTCGCTATGCCCGACGACATTCTGCCAATTAGCGCGGTCGGCTTCGTGGCCGATCGGCACCTGCATCACGCGAAAATTACGGGCATCCCAATTTGTTCTGATGATGAAGAAATCGCCGAGATGTTCCACTTGGTATTCGTGATCGCGCTCGTGCGCCAGAAAGGTCTTGAACTCCAGTGCCGGATCGTCGGCATCTGCGTACCGCCACTCCGACGAGACCGTGCTTTCCATGTGAATGAACACGAAACGCTCGGATTTCGATTTCGTGACGCCGGTGTAGAAACTGGTGTCCGTTTGCTCGAACGCGACGGCATCGTGCCGCGAGTCGGTCCCAAGCACGTGCTTTTTGACGTATAGGCCGAGCAACGTCTCGGGATCCTTTTCGACGTAGAGGATGGTGCGATTGTCGTTGGCCCACGCCAAATCCGATTCGACCTCGAGAATCGCGGCTTTGAGAATTTCGCCCGTGGTCAAATTCTTGAAGCGCAGGGTGTACTGGCGTCTGCCCACAGTGTCCTCGCAGAAGGCGAGCCATGCGCAATTCGGCGAGACTTCCAGGGCACCGATCCGGTAGTAATCATGTCCGACCGCCAGTGCATTGACATCCAGTAAAACTTCCTCGGCAGCGTCCGGCGAATCCTTACGCCGCACAAATATCGGGTGCTCCTTACCCGGTTCGAAGCGGGTGTTGTACCAGTAACCGAGCTTGCGATAGGGCACGCTCTGATCGTCTTGCTTGAGCCGGGAAACGATTTCTTCGTACAGTGCGTTCTCGAAAGGTTTGAGGGCAGCCGTGCAGCGTTCGCGGTACTCATTCTCGGCCGCGAGATAGCCCAGCACCTCAGGATTCGTGCGGGTATCGTCCCGGAGCCAGTAATAGGGATCGATCCTCGAGCCGTGAGGCGAGGTCACGACGTGAGGCCGCACCGGCGCCACGGGGGGATTGAAATCGGGTTCGATCATAGAATTCGTGCCACTTGTCCTCGGTTTGGGCGGGAGTATAGTCAGACGCATGGCCGCTGCAGCGCCGAAGGCAGCCCTTGGGAGAATCTATGCAAACCGTGGGTCAATTGCTTCAGGTCAAGGGCACCGAGGTTTTCTCCGTCACGCCGCAGGATTCCGTTTTGCGTGCCATCGAGGTCATGGCGACCCGGCATGTGGGGGCGCTCCTGGTCATGAATGAGGGATCCCTGATCGGCATCATCTCCGAGCGAGACTACGCCCGGAAAGTGATTCTGAAAAACCGCTCCTCGCATGATACGCCCGTGGCGGACATCATGAGTGCGCCCGCCGTCAGCGTGACCCCGGAAGATACGGTGCACCGCTGCATGCAGATCATGACGGAGGGGCGCTTTCGGCACTTGCCGGTGGTGAGGGCCGGCCGTGTGATGGGGATGCTGTCGATCGGCGACTTGGTCAAGGCCGTCATCCAAGAGCAGAGCGAGCACATCGAACAGCTGGAGCGATACATCGCAGGATGATCGCTCCGGTGAAGCTGCAATTGACGATGACTCCGGGCTAGGTATCATGTTCTGTATACACAGGCGCGCCTAGCAGCGTTTGCCCCGACTGGCGCTCGGACGATCAAGCCCCTAGAACCGATTTAAGTTGTTGTTTTTGCGAGGCCCTGCGGCATTGTCGCCGGGCGCGATTTCGTACGGGCGCAAGATATGGCGAATCAGGACAGTGCAGGTCTTTCGACCAGCTTGAACGGCAAGGATCCCCGCATTGGGGACTGGGGCCTATACCGCTCTGCGTATGAGCGAGACTCCTGCGGATTTGGCCTGATCGCGAGCCTTGACGATGTGGCCAGCCATTGGGTCTTGCAGACGGCCATCAGCTCGCTCAATCGGCTGACGCATCGCGGTGCGATTGCCGCCGACGGCAAGACCGGCGATGGCTGCGGACTGCTGATCAAGCAGCCGACGGCGTTCCTGAAGGCCGCGGCTCGAGAATCGGGGCTCCCGTTGGCCCCGCTCTTTGCCGCCGGGTTGGTGTTCCTGAATCGGGATGGCGCCAAGGCCGCGCGGGCGCGCGCGGTTCTTACCGAGCAACTACAACTCGAAAGGTTGCAGGTTGCCGGTTTTCGCGCATTGCCGGTGGACCCTCAGGCCTGTGGTTCGGAGGCGCTCAAGACCTTACCGACCATCGAGCAGGTGTTCGTCAATGCCGGCAGCGACCTCGATGAGTCGACTTTCAACCGCAAGCTATTTTTGGCGCGTCGACGCTGCGAGAAGCGGCTGGAGGGCAGCGACACGGTGTTCTACATCCCGTCCTTGTCGGCCAGCACCATCGTCTATAAGGGCATGGTGATGCCGCAGTACCTGGCGGAGTTCTATCCGGATCTCAAGGATCCCCGGATGGAAGCGTCCGTTGTGATCTTCCATCAACGCTTTTCGACCAACACGATGCCGCAGTGGCGGCTTGCCCATCCCTATCGATATCTGGCCCACAACGGTGAGATCAACACCGTGCAAGGCAACCGCAGTTGGGCGGTGGCGCGGGGACCCTTGTTCCGCTCGCCCGTCTTGCCGGATCTCGCAGATATTCTGCCCGTCGTGTCCTTGACGGGTTCCGACTCGCAGTCCCTCGACAACATGCTCGAGCTGCTCCTCGTCGGCGGTCTCGATCCCATGCACGCAATGCGCATGCTGGTGCCGCCCGCTTGGCAGTCGGTCGACATGATCGACCCTGACCTCAAGGCGTTCTACGAATACTACGCGACGCATATGGAACCCTGGGACGGCCCAGCGGGCATCGTGCTCACCGACGGCAGGTACGTCTGCTGCACCTTGGACCGCAATGGGTTGCGCCCCGCCCGCTGGGTCATCACCAAGAACCGCCACATTACCATTGCCTCGGAAGCGGGCGTCTGGGATTACCCGGAAGAAGATGTGGTCAAGAAGGGAAAGCTGGGCCCCGGGGAGATGCTCGCGCTCGATTTGCAGACAGCGGAGCTTATGGATACGAGAAGGGTCGACGATCTCCTGAAGAGCCGCCATCCCTACAAGGCGTGGCTGAAAAAGGGCGTGCGGTATCTGCAAACCGATCTCATCGATCCGCGGCTGGCGGCCGAGCCCTTCGATCGCGATACCCTCGCCGTGTTTCAGAAGATGTTCAACGTGTCGGCCGAGGAGCGCGACGAGATCATCCGCGTATTGGCCGAGGACGAGAGCGAAGCGGTAGGCTCGATGGGCGACGACACCCCGATGCCCGTACTGTCGAAGAAAGTACGTTCTCTCTACGATTATTTCAGGCAACAGTTCGCGCAGGTCACGAATCCGCCGATCGACAGCTTGCGCGAAAGCATCGTCATGTCGCTGCAGACGCAGATCGGCCCCGAGTGCAATATCTTCGTTCCGGCTCAGCACCATGCCGATCAAATCGTGCTCTCATCGCCCGTGCTGTCGCAACGCAAGTTGCGCCAGATCGTGGCGCTTGCGGATTCCGGCGTGCCGAACGAGTTCATCGACCTGCAATACGACGCACACGTGGATCTCAAGGCCGCCTTGTCGAAGGTCTGCGATCAAGCGGAAGCCGCGGTTCGCGGCGGCAAGGTTGTGCTGCTCCTGTCCGACCGTTACCCCGCGACCGGCAAAGTGCCCGTGCACGCGCTGCTCGCCACGGGCGCCGTGCATCACCGGTTGGTCAAGACCGGTTTGCGGTGCAAGTGCAATATCTTGGTGGAAACGGGCACGGCGCGGGATGCGCATCATTTCGCGTGCCTGATCGGCTACGGGGCCACCGCCGTCTATCCTTATCTCGCATACCAAACCTTGTTTGATCTCATGCGCAAGGGCGCGTTGAAAATGGAAGCGGCCATGCGGCAGGAGCTTGGCCGCAGTTACCGTCGCGGTATCCGCAAGGGATTGTTCAAGATCATGTCCAAAATGGGTATCTGCACCATCGCAAGCTACCGCAGCGCGCAGCTGTTCGAAATCGTCGGCTTGGGCGACGAAGTGGTCGGACTATGTTTCGAAGGCTCCGAAAGCCGGATTCAGGGTGCGGACTTCGAAGATCTCAAGGCAGATGCCGACTATCTGGCGCGGCGTGCGTGGGACAAGACCGAAGCTGTCGAGCAGGGCGGCTTGCTCAAGTACACGCACCGCGGCGAGTACCACATGTACAACCCGGACGTCATTGCAACCCTGCAGTCGGCGGTGATGACGGGGGACTACGAGCAGTACCGCGAGTTCGCAGCATTGGTCAATGGACGGCCGGTATCGTGCATCCGAGATCTGCTGCAATTGAAATCCCGCGCCTCGGCGGTTCCCCTGGAGGAGGTCGAACCGATTTCGGCCATCATCGCCCGCTTTGACAGCGCAGGCATGTCGTTGGGTGCTCTGTCTCCCGAAGCCCATGAGGCGCTGGCGATCGCCATGAATCGATTGGGAGCGCGTTCGAATTCGGGCGAGGGCGGCGAAGATCCCGTGCGCTACGGCACCGAAAAGAATTCTAAAATCAAGCAGGTGGCTTCCGGGCGGTTCGGCGTCACCCCGGAATACTTGATCAACGCCGAGGTGCTGCAGATCAAGATCGCGCAAGGCGCAAAGCCTGGCGAAGGCGGGCAGCTGCCCGGGCACAAGGTCAACGACATGATTGCACGCCTCAGATTCGCGCGGCCCGGCGTCGGTCTGATTTCTCCGCCTCCGCATCACGACATCTATTCCATTGAGGATCTGGCGCAGTTGATCTTCGACTTGAAGCAGGTCAACCCCGGCGCGCTGGTGTCGGTCAAGTTGGTGGCGGAGCCCGGAGTCGGCACGGTTGCGGCCGGTGTGGCAAAGGCATACGCGGATTTGATCACCATCTCAGGCTACGACGGCGGCACGGGCGCGAGCCCTCTCTCCTCGATCAAGTATGCGGGCACGCCATGGGAATTGGGGCTGGCGGAAACCCATCAGACGCTGCGCGCCCATGAACTGCGGCATCGCGTGCGGTTGCAGACCGACGGCGGACTCAAGACCGGCCTCGATGTGATCAAGGCGGCCCTCATCGGCGCCGAAAGCTTCGGTTTCGGCACCGCGCCGATGGTCTCCTTGGGCTGCAAGTATTTGAGGATCTGTCACCTCAACAATTGCGCCACCGGCGTTGCGACTCAGCACAACGTGCTGCGCAGCAAGTATTTCATCGGGCTGCCCGAAATGGTGATCAACTATTTCAAGTTCGTTGCGCAAGAATGCAGAGAAATCATGGCTTCGATGGGTGCGCGGAGCATCACCGAACTGATCGGGCAAACCCAGCTCTTGGCGATCTTGCCGGGCGAGACGTCGAAACAGCGCAAGCTCGATCTGTCGCCGCTGTTGGCCAACTCCGCCTTGATGTCGAGCAAGCCGCAGTATTGCGTAGCACCGCGCAACGAGCCTTTCGACAAAGGCAAGCTCGCCGAGCAAATGCTCGCCGATATGCAGGGCGCAATAAGCGCAAAGTCGGGAGGCACGTTCTCCTACGCGGTTAACAATTTCCATCGCTCCATCGGTGCGCGAATATCCGGAGAAATCGCCAAGCGCTGGGGAAACTTGGGGATGAGCGGCGCTCCGCTCGTCGTCGCACTCAAAGGTTCCGCCGGACAGAGCTTCGGTGCGTGGAATGCCGGCGGATTGCACCTACATCTCGAGGGCGAGGCCAACGACTACGTGGGCAAGGGCATGGCAGCGGGCAAGATCGTCCTGAAGCCTCACGCGCGCTCGAGTTTCGTGGCGCGCGAAACGGTGATCATGGGCAATACCTGTTTATACGGCGCCACGGGCGGTGAACTGTATGCCGCGGGCACCGCCGGCGAGCGATTCGCCGTGCGCAATTCCGGGGCTCTCGCGGTGGTGGAAGGTGCGGGCGATCACTGTTGCGAATACATGACCGGCGGCGTGGTATGCGTGCTCGGGCGCACGGGAGTGAACTTCGGCGCCGGATTCACCGGCGGCTTTGCCTATGTGCTCGATATGGAGCGAGATTTCGTCGATCGCTACAACCATGATTTGATCGACATCCATCGCGTGTCGCCCGAAGGCATGGGTATCCACGTGCAGCATCTGCGCAGCTTGATCGAACAGCATGTCGATGCCACGATGAGTGTCTGGGGCTCGCAATTGCTCAATGATTTTCGCACCTACATCGGCAGGTTCTGGGTGGTCAAGCCGAAGGCTGCGGAAATAAATTCCCTGTTGGAAAACCTGCGGCGCGCCGCCTGAGCGCGCCGCCGCTCCAGCGATCGCATCAGCTGCCATGGCCGACAAGCACCTGCAATTTCTGGAAATTCCCCGCAAGGACCCGGACAAGCTGCCCATGGAAGCGCGCACCAAGGGCTTTCGAGAGGTTTACTCGCAATACAGCGCCGAGGCCGCGGGGGCGCAGGCGGGCCGTTGCATTTCTTGCGGCACTCCGTTCTGCGAGTGGAAATGCCCGGTTCACAATTACATCCCGAACTGGTTGGCGCTGGTAAATGATGGCAAATTGTTCGAGGCCGCGGAACTCTCGCATCAAACCAACTCCTTGCCGGAGGTGTGCGGCCGAATCTGCCCGCAGGACAGGCTGTGCGAAGGCGCTTGCACCCTGAATGACGGCTTGGGCGCGGTGAGCATCGGCGCCATCGAAAAATACATCACGGACGAGGCGTTCAGGCTGGGCTGGAAGCCCGACATGTCGAACGTCGTGCCCACGGGCAAACGCGTCGCGGTCGTGGGCGCGGGCCCGGCGGGCCTCGCCTGCGCCGACATTCTGGCGCGCAACGGCGTGACCCCCGTGGTGTTCGACCGGTACCCGAAAATCGGCGGACTGCTGACCTTCGGCATCCCGCCCTTCAAGCTCGAGAAGGACGTGGTCGAGAAGCGCCGCGAGATCATGGAACACATGGGCGTCGAATTTCGCCTGAATGTCGATGTGGGCCGGGACATTTCTTTCGACACATTGGCCCAAGAATACGACGCCGTGTTTTTGGGAATGGGAACCTACAACTACGTCAAAGGCGGATTCGCCGGCGAAGATTTACCCGGCGTGTACGAGGCGCTCCCCTTCCTAATTTCCAACATCCATCGCGAGTTGGGAATCTCCGATGAGTCTGCGAGCTTCATCGATATGCGCGGCAAGCGGGTGGTGGTGCTGGGCGGCGGCGATACCGGCATGGATTGCAATCGAACCGCAATCCGTCAAGGCGCGAGCAGCGTCACCTGCACGTATCGGCGCGATGAGGGCAATATGCCGGGCTCGCGGCGCGACTATAAGAACAGCAAGGAAGAAGGAGTCACCTTCTTGTTCAACAGACAACCCATTGAAATCGTCGGCACCGATCTCGTCAAAGGCGTGAAATTGGTGGAGACACGCTTGGGAGCGCCGGGACCTCGTGGGCGCCGCATCCCGGAAGTCGTTCCCGGGACAGAAGAAACCATCGATGCCGACGCCGTGATCGTCGCGTTCGGCTTCCTGCCGAGCCCTCCGGACTGGTTCGTGCAGCAGCAAATTGCGCTGCACGCCAGCGGGCGGGTGCGCGTGTCGTCGGCGCCGCAACATCGGTTCCAGACGACCAACCCCAAGGTATTCGCCGGCGGCGACATGGTGCGCGGCTCCGATCTCGTGGTGACTGCTGTATTCGAGGGACGCGAAGCTGCTCAGGGCATCCTGCGATATCTGGAGCTCTGAACCGGCGTGCAGCCCTAGCTTCGGAAATAGAGGTCCGAAAACGGCGAGTATTCGCGCCGGCGAATCGCTATTCTGGAGCCATGGAACTGAACTCGGATGCTTGTTTTCGCGCGGTGCGCGCCCGCGATGGCCGCTTTGACGGTCGGTTTTTCGTGGGCGTGGTTTCCACGCACATATATTGCCGTCCCATTTGCCCTGCGCGGCCGCCGAAGCGCGAAAATATGCGCTTCTATTCCAATGCAGCCGCGGCAGAAGGCGCTGGTTTCCGGCCATGCCTGCGTTGCCGGCCGGAGCGCGCGCCGGGCCTCGCTGCCGTCGACGCGGTGAGCCGATTGGTCGGCGCTGCGATTGCGGGCATCGAAGAACACGCTCTGTCCAGCGCCAAAGTCGCAGACCTCGCGGCGTCGCTCGGAGTTACCGATCGGCATCTCAGGCGGGTGACGGAATCGCAACTCGGCGTGTCGCCGATCGAACTGGCGCAGACGCAGCGCCTCCTTCTGGCGAAGCGTTTGTTGAGCGAAACTAGCTTGAGCCAGACTGAGATCGCGTTCGCCAGCGGATTCGGCAGCGTGCGGCGGTTCAATGCGCTGTTCAAGTCACGCTATGGCTTGTGCCCAAGGGCTCTGCGCGGCACGGCGAACGCCCCGGAAGGGCTGCACTGTCAATTGGAATTCCGTCCGCCGTTCGCCTGGGACAAATTGTTGGACTACCTCCGGCTTCGCGCGATCCCCGGGCTGGAGATGGCGGACCTCACGCATTATCGACGCACCGTCGGTATCGATGCGCACCACGGCTGGATTGCAGTGTCGCGGGGCAAGAGGAGCAACGCGCTCGACGTCGAGATCTCGCCGTCGCTCGCGCCCGTGATCGGTGCGGTCATTGCGCGCGTCAAGCGGCTTTTCGACTTGGGAGCGGTGCCTGATGCTGTGAGCGAGTATTTGGCGCAAGATCCCTTGCTCGCCCATGTAGTGGGCCGCATTCCGGGCTTGCGGGTCGCCGGAGCCTTCGACGGATTCGAACTCGCGGTGCGGGCAATTTTAGGGCAGCAGGTGTCGGTGAAAAGCGCGACGACGCTGGCCGGGCGTTGGGCACAGGCTTTCGGCGCCGCGATCGCCACCCCTTATCCCGAGCTGAATCGGCTGACGCCGACCGCCCGGCACATGGCTTCGATCACTGTCCATGAGATTTCCGCGCTGGGCATCGTCGGTGCCCGTGCTCGCTGTTTGGCCCTGCTCGCAGCCGCCGTGCTCGAGAGACGGGTCATATTGACGTTTGCATCGAATGTCGAAGAACAGATCGAAGCGCTGATGCACCTGCCCGGCATCGGTCCATGGACGGCGCACTACATCGCGATGCGGGCGTTGCATTGGCCCGACGCATTCCCGAGCGGTGATCTCATGCTGATGAGAGCGGCCAACGCGAATCGCAGGCAATTGCAGAACCTCGCCGAAAAGTGGCGGCCGTGGCGGGCCTATGCGACACATTACCTATGGCAGTCACTGGGAGAGAATCCATGAACCTTTTCACCCACATTGAAAGCCCGATCGGCCGTCTGCTGCTCACTTCCGACGAGACCGCACTGACCGGCCTCTACATGGAGCCAAGCCGCAAGGCGCAATCCACCGACGGCTGCACGGAGGACGCCGCCGCGGCGCCGCTGTCGGCGGCGATTCGGCAATTGACCGAATATTTCGCCGGTAGCCGGCGTGAATTTGATCTGCCGTTGCGCATGCAGGGAACGGCGTTTCAGCAGCGCGTGTGGCGACAACTCACCGAGATTCCTTATGGAACGACGTGGTCCTATGGAAAGCTTGCCAAGCGAATCGACAATCCTAGCGCCTCGCGCGCAGTGGGACTCGCGAATGGCCGAAACCCCTTCTCCATTCTGGTGCCGTGCCATCGGGTGATCGGAGCCGACGGTTCGCTGACGGGATATGGCGGCGGTCTGGACCGCAAGCGCTGGCTGCTGGCGCACGAAGGGTTGCATTGAGGCGGTGGGTGAAAACCGCCGGCCGCCTCAATCGTCGAGGCATTCAGATCAGCGGCAGGGTAATGGTGAAACTCGCTCCGCCGCCGTCCGGCCGGTTTGCGGCAACAGCCGTTCCGCCGTGAAACTCGGCGACCAGCCGCACGATATAGAGTCCCAGACCGAAGTGCGGCTTATCGTCGCGCCCCGGGCGCTGCTCGAACAACGATTCGAATAGCCGTCCATGCAGAGCGTGTGGAATCGGCGGCCCGTCATTCTCGACCTGCAGCAGGTAGGTGCCCTGTGCCCGTGCCAAGCGCACGGTGATGGTGCCGGCAGAAGTACAGAAATCGACGGCGTTTTCGATCAGCTTGTCGAGCAGCTGCACGATCAAGTCGGGCGCCCCGCGAACGAAGCAAGGATCGCCGGGCGTGTCGAGCACGAAGCGCGCTTGGGGAAAGCCGTCGCGATAGGCGTCGACTGCCGACGATAATAGTTCACGCAATGCGAAATTCACGCACTCCGCCTGCTTGATGCTCTCTTCAACCCGCGCCGCGGCACCGAGCGCACTCAAGATGGACTGCAGTCGTTGAGTGCCCTCTCTGGCCCGCGTCACATAGCGCAGCTGATCGTCGCGCAAGCCTTCGGACTCTAGGTTATCGAGCGAGGAGCGCACAATGGTCAGCGGCGTGCGCAGCTCATGCGATAACTTTCCGCCCAAGGTGCGCAGGTACTGTGTGTGTTCGTTGAGGCGTGCAAGAAGCCGCTCGAAGCCGCGCGACAAGGCGCCGATCTCATCGCCGCTGGCGGACTCCGGCATGTCGAGGCGGATCTTGCCGTCGCTGCCCACGGCCGAATCCGCGGCATTGCGCAAGCGTCCGATGCGAAGGCTGATCCAGGTCGCAAAGAAAAACATGATGACGACCGCTGCGGCGGTGGCGAGCAGGGTGAGATTGAATAAGCGTGTCACTGCCCGGTCTCGAAGGCCGAGCAGTTGATCTCCGGCCTGCTCCAGAACCACCGCGCCGCGCGTTCGGCCGTCAACGATCAAAGGCGCAGCTGCGGTCAGGCGTAATTCTTGAGCACCGGCGCTGCGCACCCATTCTGCATGCGACTTTCCGGCGAGCGCGGCGGTCACGCTATTGCCGCCGAGGCGGTCGGGCGGCGACGCCTCGAGCGGAAAACTCGACGTGTCGACGGACATGAAGCGCCGATACCAGGATTCGGCATCTGCCTCCGGTTCACCCGGCGTGTTTGCGCTCAAGCTTCCCGCCATCCCGAGCTTCAGCGCGTTTGCGTCGATGACCGTGGCGCGGGTGCCGTCGCGGATGAAGGTATCCAATAAATCGTCGAGGCCCCGCATCGTAAAAAACAGCCGCCCGCCCTCCGGTGCGCCGGCGGCGGTAACTCCCGCCCGGCCGGACCCGCGGCCGTCGCGGGCTTCCACCCAAAGGCGTGTAGTCACGTAGCTCAAGGGGATGCGTGCCTCCGCGTGATAACCCGCGGATGTCTGCAGCCAAAATGCCTGAATGCGCGGCTCCTCGACCACGCGAGCCGGTCCCTGATCGCCTTTCACGGCCTTTTGCGCCCCGATCAAGCCCGGTGCACTGGTGCCGAAAAAATAAGACTCCTGCGTGCCGTCGGGCCGCTCCAGCGTCAGATCAATGCGATCGAACCGATCCTGCTCGAGATGCACATTGCCGGGCTCGGGATCGAACCCTGCATCGTCGACTTCGATATAGAGGTAAAGGTAGCGATCGGTGGCGCCTGCCTGCATGCGCGCGCCATAACCGGTGGAACTCGGCAAGGCCGTGGGTTCCGCCGCGATCCCCCAATCGTCGCGATAGCCGTCCAGCAAAGGCACGCTCCGCAGCGGATAGACATAGAGATCGCCGCTCTTCGAGGCAAATTCTGGCGCATCGCCGGGACCGCGGAACACGCGTTGCGTTTGCGCCGACAGCGCATTGGCGATGGTGCCTGCGCTCGCCAGCAATGATTTTTCCTGCGAGTCGCGCAGCGCCGTCTCGAGTTCCCGCGCGTACTGACAGCCCGCCCATGGCAGTACCAGCGTGGTGAGCGCGACCACCAGCAGTTGCAGCCGAATGCTCACTCGACCCAGCGATAGCCCATACCGTAGACGGTCTGAATCGCATCGAACGCCGGGTCGATTTGCTGGAACTTTCGGCGCACGCGTTTAATGTGGGAGGTGATAGTGTTGTCGTCCAAGACGACGTTCGCGGCGTCCATCAATTGCTGCCGGTTTTTCACATGTCCCGGATTTCGCGCCAGCGCATGCACGATCCAAAATTCCGTCAAGGACAGGATGACCGGCGTGCCGTTCCATGTCGTCTGCATTTTCTCGCCGTCGACCGACAAGGCACCGCGCCGAAGGATATCGGCGGCATTGTCCGGCCGACGCAGAGCGTCGATGCGTCGAAACAGTGCGGCGACGCGGGCCGCCAAATGCGGCAGGCTCACGTCCTTGGTTAGAAAATCATCGGCACCAAGGCGCAGCCCCGAGACGGCGTCCAATTCGCTGTCCCGAGCGGTGAGAAATATGATCGGCAACTCGGCCGAGAGCGCGCGCAAATCGCGGCACAGGTCGAAGCCGCCTTCCGCCTCGTCCTCGAGCGAGATGTCAATGATGGCCAGGTCCGGCAAGCGAGTCTGGAATGCTTGCATCGCGGTCCTGCGGTTGCCGAAGGTCTTGACCGAGTAGCCGTGCCGCGTCAGCGCCGCCCCGTAATTCTCGCGCAGAGCCGGCTCGTCCTCGACTATCGCGATGTGCTTTTTCATTGCCGAATCATAGCGGATGGCGGGTGCTTGTTGAGCGGCGCCGCCGAAAAGTAGCGTTGGCCGAATTCGCCACATTTGACCCTCACTTCACCCGATTCAAGGCCTGAAGTATCGCTATTTGCTGCCGACACTGGATCCCTCGATTCAAGACCTACAGGAGCGGACCAGAATGGCAACTCTTCCAAAATTGCGCGGCTCCGAGCGACCGGTGCGTTGTGCGTGGCGCGCCGAATTCACGGGTACCTGGTGGTCGCAACACGGTGAAGCATCGCTGAACTGGCTGGCGCTGGGGTTGTTGCTCGCGGCGTGGAACGCAACCGACAATGATTCGGCTGCGCAGACGCGGCGGCGCCCGCAGGCATTGCGCGCTTACCCGTCCGTCTCGGTGCGCGCGGCTACGCTTCACTCCGCGAACCTGCGAAACACACCCATGAGTTAGCAAAGCCCACCCGCCCTCGCAAAGCCCGCCCGCCCTGTCGAAGCCCGCCCGCCCTGTCGAAGCCCGCCAACGGGTTGATTTGGTCGGCGAATTCATGAAAGTGTCAAAATGCTGTAAAGCTGCATACCCGTAATTGCTTGACTGTCATGTTCGCCACCGATTCAAAAAGCAAATCCTGATCATCGACCAGGACGTTGCTGCGGTGAAACCCCTTAGCCGCGAGCTTTGCGATGCAGGATTCTCGGTGCGGGCAATCAGCGATGGATCCGTAGCCCTTGCTGCCTTGATGGAGCATGCGCCTCATCTGGTTATCATAGACTGGAACATGCCGGGCTTTGCCGCGCTCGATCTGATTGCGGGTGCACGCCGGATGCGCGTGCCGCACGAAGTCAGGCTCATCTTGTTGTCGGCGCTTTCGAACGAGCCTGATGTCGTCGCGGGCTTCGATCTCGGCGCAGACGATTACATCGCGAAACCGTTCTCGGTTCGCGAGGTCGTCGCGCGAGTTTGCGCAGTACTACGCCCTCAATCTCGCCATAACCGTGGTGAGGTGGTCAGTTGCGGCGAATTGATGATCGAATCGTCGACGAATCGCGTGACCGCCCGCGGCCGGGTGCTGAATCTGCGAGGAGTCGAATACCGGATCCTGAAATTTATCATGTCGCATCCTAGGGAACTCTTCACCCGTGCGCAAATTCTCAGCCATGTTTGGGGCAGTAAAAGCAAAGTCGACGAGCGCACGATCGACGTCAATGTGAGGCGGTTGCGCAAGATCCTGGAGGCGCCGGGATATGAGGCGCATATACAAACGGTGCGAGGTTTTGGATACCGCTTTGCCACTGCAAGAGAACTTACCGCTCCAATGGAGAAAGGCGTGGAATGAGAACGGCGTCTCATGTCTATTGTTCCACGTGATGTTCCACGCATAAGTGGCTTTTTTGCAAGCAAATATTCTTTCGAGAGTCACGTATCCGTAACAGGAGTTCGCGACCATGGCAACGGACGCGAAGCTTCAGGAGGACGCGACATGTCGGAACGCAATTCCCTCTCGCCGCTGCGATTGCGGACAGTCTTTATCTCGGACATCCATCTTGGTTTCAAAGGCTGCAGCGCGGAATTGCTGCTGGATTTCCTGCACCACGTCGAAATGGACAATCTGTTCCTGGTCGGCGACATCATCGACGTGTGGAGCATGCGAAAGAACATGTTTTGGCCGCAGTCGCACAACAACGTCTTGCGAACCATCCTTGGCAAGGCCAAACGCGGGGTCAAAGTAATCTTCGTTCCCGGCAATCATGACGAAGTCTTTCGCGAATTCGACGGCGCCGTGTTCGGCAATCTGGAAATTCATCGAGAGTACATCCACGAGGGAGCCGACGGAAGGCGCATGTTGGTGCTGCACGGGGATGAATTCGACAGCCTGGTGAAGTGCAGCCCCTGGCTAGCGAAGCTTGGCAGCAACATTTACGACGCACTGCTGGCTGCAAATCCCTACATCAATTGGATGCGGCGCAAATTCGATTTGCCGCTTTGGTCGCTATCGTCTTATTTGAAAAACAAGGCTAAGTCCGCGGTGCAATACATCGGCAGCTTCGAGGACGCCGTCGCCCAAGCGGCGCGCAAACGCGGTGTAGACACCGTCGTATGCGGACACATTCATCGCGCGGAAATGCGCGATATCGACGGGATTCTGTACTGTAACGATGGCGACTGGGTCGAAAGTTGTACTTCATTGGTGGAAGACATGAACGGGCAGTTACGTCTGATCGATTGGCAGGCATTGCGCGCGCCGGCGCATGCGCCCCGCACCTCGTTGGCGGTCGGCCAGGCAGCGTGACATGAACGACCGGGTCGGCACGTGCATTTTGCCCTGGCATGCCTACTTGAGAGATCTGGCGGCGGGAATCACTCGCGATATTGGGTCGGGTCGCAGCCAAGCGCGCGCGCCCACCGGTCTCCAGGGCATCAAATTTTGGGGTGACGGCGGCGGCGCCAATTCATGGTTAGGGCGTCCCCGGCGGCGCTTGGAGCCGGACGCTGACGCTTTGAATGTGTTGGTGCCCTGCGGTCGCAGCGGACATACTCGTGATCGATGAGATGCAGCTATCACCCGTCGTATCAGGTCGTCCTGCCGCCCGGCCATCCTTTTCCGATGAGCAAGTATTCCTTGCTCAAGGATCAGCTGCTGAATGAAGGGATACTCGCTGCCGGCGATATCCTGCGGCCGGAGCCGCTGGAGCGGCCGATCATGGAACTCGTACATACGGCCGAGTACCTGGCCAAACTCGCGTCCTCGGCGCTTTCGGCCACGGAGCAACGGCGGCTCGGTTTGCCCTGGTCAGAGGCGCTCTGGCAGAGATCGCGCCTGGCCTCGGCCGGCACCTTGTTGGCCGCGCGGGCGGCGCTCGACCATGGCCTCGGCGGCAATCTGGCCGGCGGCACTCATCATGCGTTTGCCGATCACGGCGAGGGCTTCTGTGTGCTGAACGATGTGGCCATCGCTATTCGCACGCTGCAGGCAGAGTGCTTGATCGAGCGGGCGTCAGTAATTGATCTCGACGTTCATCAGGGCAATGGCACCGCCGCGATCTTCGAAGCGGATGACGCGGTGTTTACCTTCTCGATGCACGGGGAACGAAATTATCCACTGGCCAAGATGCGTTCTAACTTGGACGTGTCCCTCGCGGATGGGGTGGGCGATGAAGAGTACCTTGACGCGCTGCGCAAGCATTTGCCAGTTGTGCTCGATACTGCAAAAAATGACATTGTGTTCTATCTCGCGGGCGTCGATGTGGCGGCCGGCGATCGCTACGGCAAGTTGGCTCTGTCGGAAGAAGGGATCAGGCAGCGCGATTGCCAGGTGATCGAGGCGGTGCGCGGTTGCGGCGTGCCCTTGGTCATTGTGCTCGGAGGTGGGTATGCGCCGACGCGAGCGCGGACTGCGGAGCTACATGCGCATGTATTTCGCGAGTGTCTGGCATACGAGCGGAGAGCCACGCCAAGCGTCTGAGCGAGGCTAATAGCGAATCCCCAGGCGCCGATACAAGGCGGCAAGCAGCCACAGCGGTCCGATCATCAAAAACTGGAGGTCCTTGAAGAAGGACGGCCGCTTGCCTTCGATGGCGTGCCCGACGAACTGGCCGATCCACGCGATTACGAACAGGAACACGCAGATGCTCCAGAGCGGCGCGGCCTGCCACTGGTCCAGCCGATCGATGGACCACAACATGGCGAGCAGCAATAGGAAGGCGCCAAACGCGAGCCGGATGGACAGTACCGAGTAATAGGCAAGCACGGCAAGGACCGCAATGCTGCCCCAATTCACCGCCGGATGCACCGCGCGAATACTGGCGGGAAACGGCAGCGACCACAAGAGCCCCAATACGCACCAGGCAATCACGGGCACGCAGAACCAGTGCAGCGCTTTATTGGCTGAGTTGCGGTGGCTGTCGCCGTAGTCGTCGAGCCATTGTGCGGTGGTGCGCATAGCTTGAACGCTACTCCCGTCTGGGGGCGGGTTCAAATGTGTCGCGGGCGGACGTCCTCTTGCCGGTAGGGCCGAAGTCATACGCTTTTCGGTACGCGCGGTACCAATCTTGAGTCTGCGTGTCGCCCGGCAAATGCGCTGCAAGGTACTTCAGCTGTGCGAGCATCTTGTCGGCACGCGAGCTGTTGAGATAGATGTCGAACAAGCGCCAGCGGTACGCCAGGTTATCTGGCTCGAGTTTCGCGGCTTTTTCATAGAGATCGACCGCCCGCGTAAGCCAGTTCATTTCGAAAAGATAGAGATCTCCCAACTCGGAATAGTTGGCTGCGGCGGTCGGCGCAGCGCTGATTTTCGCTTCGCCTGCCCGGACCGCCGTCGCGAGATCAAACGGATAGGCCGGCAGTCTAGGCGTCGCGACATGGTCGCCGTACACCGTGCTCTGCATGTTTGGGACATGTGCGGCGCGCAGTGCCTCCAAGAATGGGTTATCCGCATACTTGGCGAAGAAGTCGACGTTATCCTCGAAGCGGTGAAAATAGGTCCATGACTTTGCCTCGTCGACATACCACAGGTTGTCGGACCCCTGGCGAAGGACGATCGGCAAATTGGATTTCCCGGGCCCTGCAACCGCCAGGCCGAAGGTGCCGGCGAAGAACAACCGGTAAGGGCCGGCGGATGCGAAATATTCGCTGATCCGCCGCTGTTGTTCCTCGTTCCGCGGCACCACCACGCGGAAAATGCGGCTGCCTTCGGTCAACAGCGGCAGCCGCGGGTCGCCGATGCCTGCCGCCAACGAGGCGAGGTAGCGCCGTGCGGACTCGACGGCGTCGGGCGACGCGGCATATTCGCTGAGAGTAGCGTGCGGCAGGCGGCGGATCGCCCGCTGATAGTCCTCCAGCGTGCGGCGGTAGCCCTGCGAGAGCGCGCCGGCGCCGCCCGATAGAAACGCGGCGTTCAGCCAGGGCGGCTGCAGGACTCCGGCGGCTCGTTCCTGGGAGCCCATTCCGCGCAGATTGGTGGTGATGATTAGCTCGGAAATAAAGTCTTGCGGCACCTCGGAGAGCATGTACGTTTTGGCCGCTTCTTCGAGCCGATGGCAGAACGCATCGGGAACATCGCCTTCGAGGGCGTAAGCGACCTCGATCTTCAAGAGATTTTCCCGGGCCGCGTAAAGATAGAGGATGCCTCTGCCGTTGCGACGTGCGCCGATCCGCAGGCGCGAAAACAGGTCCGCCGCGGTTTGTTCCATGGTGGTCCCGGGCGGAAGCGATCGCAGCACGACCAGCGCGTTTTCGATGCCGGATTTCTTCTCCGCAAGTTTGAGGCTCATCCGGAATGCGAGGTCGAAGTCATGCTGGTCCGTCTCATTGATCAGCACGTACTCGGGCCGCATCGGCGGTCGCGTGCGATGCCACGCGAAAGCGCCGGCGAGAGCGGCGAAGGCGGCGAGACATACCCCTATCGCGCCCTTCGTCATGGCCGATCAGAACGCGCCAAACACTTCGGTTTTCTTACGGTCCGAGGAATAGTTGACCAAGAATGGTTCTGTTGAATTCGGATTCAGCCCGAAGATCGAGCGGTCCGTGCCCTTGTTCTTGAGCACCACGACCGGTGTTTCCTGGCCGCCGAACAGACGGAAAATGCCGGCTGCGGCCTGGTGCGTGTCGTTGAGCACGACGAAGGGATATTCGCTTTCAGCCGGCGAGTAGAGCCCGAGCACGAGTCGGTTTCTTCCTAGGGTGTCATAAAAAAAGAGGCCGGGTCCCCCGTCGGGCGACATCGAGAGCTCGGCGCGTGTACGGCCGCCCGAGTCGAGCAATCGAATGCGGCCGGCAGAAAGGACATCCTGCCCGGCAGCTGCTGCCTGCGGCACAAGGGAGTTGACATCGAACTTGGCGAGAATGAACGCGCCGACGATCCCGCCGATGAATCCCGAGACCGCTCCGGTGACGTAGCTGCTGTTCATGATTTCCCTCCGTGAAGATTACGGTTGGAGATCACAATATCCAATGCCGCTGGCTATTGATATGAGAACGCGGCCACGTCGAGCATGTCGGACTGGTCGTTGCGGGCCGGTCGCGGCTGCGTTCGCCGACGGGCGAATCATCGAGATGCGGGCGGGAGACCTCTTCTACATCCCGCCGGAGCCGCACGACTCGTTCGTTATGTTCAGTGCAGGTGCTCCCCTAGGCAACCGCCATCAGCCCTTTTAGCTTATTGATGGCGTTCGACTCGACCTGCCGCACGCGCTCGGCGGAAATCCCATATTCATCCGCCAATTCGTGCAGGGTGGCCTTGTCGTCGGTCATCCAGCGCCGCTTCAATATACTGCGGCTTCGCTCATCGAGTTTCTCAAGAGCCATTTCCAAGCGTTCGGTCGAGTCCTCTTCCCACTCTTCGTTCTCGACCTCGGTAGCGGGGTCCGCATTGGCGGCGGGTAGGTACATGGCAGGGGAATAGGTCTCGTCCTCGTCGCTCTCCGGCGTCGGATCGAAGGACATGTCGCGCGCCGACAGACGCTGCTCCATCTCGCGAACGTCAGCCACATCGACACCCAAGTCGCGAGCCACCGCAGCGGTTTCCGCTTCGGAAAGCCACGCCAAATTCTTCTTCATCTTGCGCAAGTTGAAGAACAGCTTGCGTTGGGATTTGGTGGTGGCAACTTTCACCAGGCGCCAGTTGCGCAGCACGTACTCGTGAATCTCGGCGCGAATCCAATGCACGGCAAACGACACCAGGCGCACGCCTACAGTGGGGTCGAAGCGCTTGACCGCCTTCATCAGCCCGACGTTGCCCTCCTGAACCAGATCGCCCATCGGCAGGCCATAGCCCAAGTATCCGCGCGCGATGTGGACGACGAAACGCAGGTGCGACAGCACCAGCTGCCGAGCGGCATCCAAATCGGCCTCCGAGCGAAATCGCACGGCGAGGGCGACTTCGTCTTCCTTCGATAGAACCGGAATCTGGGACACGCGGTCTATATAGGAGTCCAGGCTCCCGACGGGGCCGGCGAATACCAAACCACTGGCCCGTTTTGCGACTAAAGCATTAGTCATCAGCTCAAACCTCCCAATCGATACGGTTCAAATAGTAGCACTCCTGGGATTCGAGTGCTGATGTTACCGATAGTTCACATTGTTTTCAAGTCTTTTAAAATCATTGACTTAGATCGATTATTTTTGCCTATACGGGGTCGATGGCGTGGATATGCCGCGTCGCAGCAAGCCATGAGCCGAGCCAGGCCAGTGCCATCGCGAAACCGAGCACGAGAGCCCCGGTCTTGAATCGAAGCCCCTGCAAGTGAAACTGGCTGCCGTACAACTTTGCCAGCGCATCGACAGGCCGCGCCAAAACCGACGCCGCAATGACCACCAAGATGAGCGCAAGCAAGCCGCCTCCCAGGCCGTACCAAAGGCCGCTGTAGAGAAAAGGCCGGCGGGCGAAACCGTCGCTCGCGCCGACCAGCTTCATCACTTCGATTTCCGTGCGCCGATTCAAGATATCCAAGCGAATGGTATTGCCCACGATGAGCACCACACCTGCGCAGAGAAGTGCGGCCGTGAGAGCGACCACCCGGCGCAAAATATCCAGCATGGCGTGCAGTCGCTTCACCCACTCTGTGTCGATTTGCACGAAGTTCACATCGGCCATGGCGGCGATCGCCGCCTTCAGCGCATCCGTGCCCTCAGGCGTGCTTGCCGCGAGTGACGGCGTGACGATGAGGGTGTCGGGCAGAGGATTCTCGCTCAAGGCATCGAGCGCCTTGCCAAAACCCGAATCGCCGCGAAATTCCGCCATGGCTTGATCTGCCGAGATGATGCGCACCGCCGCGACATCGCCGCGCTGGCGCAGCTGCTTCGCCACCGATGCCGTGCGCACCGCACTCGCCTTCTTGTCGAGGTATACCGACAAATCGAAGGCATCGCTCCAGTTGCCCGTGGCGGTACGCATGTTCGTCAAGCACAAATCCAAGAACAGCGGTAGCGCCAGAGCCACGGCGATCACGCCCACGGTCATCAGCGTTGCAAAGGGTTGACTGATCATGCGGCCAAGTGAGCCGACCAAAGTCTGCGCATGCCGCGCGAAGTAGGCCTGCATGTTCATGGCGGCCGGGGGCTTCCCGCATCCGCCACGCGCCCGTCGGAGAGAACGATGCGCCGCGCGCCGAAATTCTCGATGAGGTGCACGTCGTGCGTGGCTATCACGACGGTTACGCCGACCTCGTTGAAGCGCTTGAATAGTCTCATGATCTCGAGGGCGAGATCAGGGTCTAGATTGCCGGTGGGCTCATCCGCAATGAGCAGCGCAGGTTTCGCCACCACCGCGCGCGCAATCCCCACGCGCTGCTGTTCGCCGGTCGACAGTTCCAGCGGGCCGTTTTTTTCCTTGCCAAGCAATCCCACTTGATCGAGCGCCGCGCGCACGCGCTTATCGATCTCGCGCTTCGGCACGCCCGCGATGATCAACGGCAGCGCGACGTTGTCCGCAACTGGGCGGTCGTGGAGCAGCTTGTGATCTTGGAAAACCACTCCCAGCCTTCTGCGAAATTCCGGGATGCCGCGCGGCTTGATGCTCCCGGTGTTTTGATTGTTGATGAATACCTGGCCGCGCGTGGGGCGTTCGATGAGCGCTGCCAATTTTAAAATACTGCTTTTCCCAGCGCCCGAATGCCCTGTCAAAAACGCCAGCTCACCGTTCTCTATGGTGAACGAAACGCCGGCCAGAGCCTGGCGGCCATTGGCATACCGCTTGTGTACCTGGTCGAAACGAATCATGCGTCGGCGCCGTCGGGACCCGTTTTGAGCAGTGCGGTTACGAATTCGGACGCGTTGAATACGCCGAAATCTTCGGTTTCCTCGCCTACCCCGACGAAGCGGATGGGAATTCTCAATTTCTGAGCGATGGCGAGAACCACGCCGCCCTTGGCCGTGCCGTCGAGCTTGGTGACGACCAGGCCTGTCACTCCCAATCCCTTGTGGAACTCCTCGGCCTGCGCCACCGCGTTCTGGCCAATCGTGCCGTCGAGCACCAACAGCACTTCGTGAGGTGCGCCGGCATCCAAGCGAGCGAGCACGCGCTTGATTTTCTTGAGCTCATCCATGAGGTGGGTTTGGGTGTGCAGCCGTCCCGCGGTGTCGGCAATGAGCACGTCGATGTTGCGCGCGCGGGCGGCCTGCAGGCCGTCGAAGATGACGGCGGCCGGCTCCGCTCCCGACTGCTGGGCAATGATCGGCACGGCATTGCGCTCCGCCCAAACCTCGAGCTGCTCGCGTGCTGCCGCGCGAAAGGTATCGCCGGCCGCCAACATGACGCTGCATCCCTCGGCCTTGAGCCGGTGAGTCAATTTACCGATCGTCGTGGTCTTGCCGGCGCCGTTGATTCCGACCACCAAGATGACATAAGGCTTGATGCTACGGTCCACCTCGAACGGCCTTTCCACAGGCTTCAGGATGTCGACCATCGCATCATTCAGGGCTTTGAGCAGCGCATCCACGTCGTCGAGTTCCTTGCGCGCGACCCTTCGGCGCAGATCTTCGAGAATTCGGCGTGTGGCTTCGACTCCCACATCGGAAGTTATCAGGCGCATTTCGAGTTCATCGAGGATCTCGGCATCGATCTTGCGCCCCGGCAGCAGCTCCTTGATGTCGGTGGTAAGCCAGGCGGGTCCTTGGTTCAGTTTGGCGCGCAGACGCGTGAAAAACCCGCGGACGCGGGGCTTGTCGGTTTCGTTCGTCATGGGAAGGTATGATACCGGGAGTGACTACCCCCAAGACGGAATCGAACGCAGCGAGCAGCCGCAACTCGGTGCGGATCATCGGCGGCGGTTGGCGCGGCCGCCGCGTCACCTTTCCGGATATTCCGGGCCTGCGGCCTACGCCGGATCGGGTACGCGAGACCTTGTTCAATTGGCTGCAGCACGCGATTACGGGTACTCGGTGCCTCGACTTGTTCGCGGGTTCCGGCGCGCTCGGACTCGAGGCCCTTTCCCGGGGAGCCAAGGAGCTAGTATTCGTCGAGCAGGCGGTCGCAGCATCGCGCGCCCTCAACGAACAACTGATCCGCTTCGGCGGCCGAGGCAAGAGCCAGGTGGTGGAAATGGGCGCCGCGCGATACCTGCGCTCTCCTGCGCAGCCCTTCGACGTTGTGTTCCTGGACCCCCCATTTGGACGTAATGCGCTCCTCGAATATGTTCCGATGCTGGACGCGGGTGAATGGCTCGCGTCGGGGGCTCTGGTGTATCTGGAAAACGAAAAGGCAGCGGGTGTCCCGTCCCTCCCTCCTCGCTGGGAGCTTCTCAAATCGAAGTCGGCGGGCGAGGTGGGGTATCATCTGGCGCGCGTCAATTCGCGGGCTAGGTGAATGCACAAAAGAACAGCCGTCTATCCGGGTACCTTCGATCCGATCACCAATGGTCATCACGACCTCGTGCGGCGAGCGGCCAGCATTTTCGATCGCCTCGTGGTGGCGATTGCGGCCAACCCCAACAAAGCACCGATGTTCAGCCTGGAACAGCGGGTCGATATGGCACGGCGCGTGCTCACCGACGTGCACAACGTTGAAGTGAAGGGTTACGCGGGGCTGACCGTGGACTTCGCACGGCAGAACGGCTTGTCGGTCATCGTGCGGGGCCTGCGTGCCGTTTCGGACTTCGAATTCGAATTTCAACTGGCCAATATGAGCCGCCACCTCACTCCCGAAATAGAGTCCGTCTTCATGACCCCTCAGGAGCAATACACGTTCATTTCGTCGACTCTGGTGCGTGAAATCGCCGTGTTGGGAGGCAATGTGTCCGAGTTCGTTCATCCGATCGTCGAGATCGAACTAAAGCGGCACCGTAAGCTTTGACCGGGCCATCATTCGCGCCGCGCCGTCCGCGGCACTTCTTCGTATTCGCGGCGGCGGCCCTTGCGGCCATCATCTGCGCGCCGGCGGCATTTGCCGATGACACTGCGCCCGCACCGCATGCAAGCGCAGCGGCGCCGCGTACAGCGGCGCCGCATAAAGCTGCCATCGCGAGCGCCTATCCATTGGCGAGCGAGGCGGGGCAGGAGATTCTCGCTGCAGGCGGCAATGCGTTCGACGCGGCGGTTGCGGTATCGGCGGCGCTCGCAGTGGTCGAACCCTCGAGCTCCGGCCTCGGCGGAGGCGGCTTCTTTTTGTTGCACCGGCAATCAGACGGCTACGAAACCATGCTCGATGCGCGCGAAAAGGCGCCGGGCGCCGCCTCGCGCGATATGTATCTGGATAAGGCAGGCAATCCGATCGAGAACGCATCGATTGCCGGGTCATTAGCGGCAGCGATTCCCGGCGAGCCGGCGGCCTTTGAATATCTGGCGCGCAAGTACGGAAAGCGCTCCTTGAAGCAAGACTTGCAACCCGCGATTCGCCTGGCGCGCGATGGTTTTCCTCTGTACGCGCGCCTGCAGGGAAGTATTCGCTACAAGCGCGAGGTGTTGCTGCGTTCTGCGGATGCGGCCAAAGCCTTTTTGAAGGCGGATGGCGGCGTTCCCGAGGTGGGAGCCGTGATCAAGCAACCGCAACTCGCGAATACCCTCGAAGCCATAGCCGATCAAGGCGCGAAAGGATTCTATGCGGGCCGGGTCGCGGCCGATCTCGTCGCGGGGGTGCGCGCGGATGGCGGCATTTGGACGCTCGCCGATCTTGCGGCGTACCGGGTGGTCGAGCGCAAACCGCTCATCGGCGATTATCATGGTGCGCGCATTGTCTCGGCCCCGCCCCCCTCCTCGGGCGGCGTCGCCATCATCGACGCACTCCATATCCTGTCCGGTTTCGATTTTCACCGATACGACTCCACCACCGTAAAGCACTTGACGATCGAGGCGATGCGCCGGGCGTACCGCGATCGGGCAATTTTCTTGGGAGATCCCGACTTCATCAAAGTGCCGATCGCGCAGCTTACAAGTCCCGACTACGCCGCGGGACAGCGCAGCAGCATCCGCACCGACAAGGCGATGCCCTCCAACATGTTGCCGGGCATCGAGTCGGAGCCCGTCGGAATGCAAACCACGCATTTCTCCGTGCTGGACGCCGAGGGCAATCGGGTGGCGGCCACGATCTCGGTCAATCTTTTTTTCGGCACGGGGTATATGCCGCCGAAAACGGGAGTTCTCCTCAATAACACCATGGATGATTTCTCCACCAAGCCCGGCAGGCCGAACGAATTCGGGCTGGTGGGCGCCACGGCCAATGCGATCGCGCCGAACAAGCGCAGCCTTTCTAGCATGTCGCCGACTTTCGTAGAGACTCCGAAAGGCACGATGATCATCGGCTCGCCGGGCGGCAGCTACATCATCAGCATGGTGCTGCTGGGCGCGCTCAATTATCTGGATGGAATGAACGCCGCGGACATCGTCAAATACCCGCGCTACCACCATCAATATTTGCCCGATGAAGTCGCCTACGAACCGGCCGCGCTGACCGATGCCGACGTCAAGGAGCTTCAAGGCATGGGGCATGCTCTCAAGCTGTCCGGCTATCGGTGGGGCAATATGCAGGTGATCACTTGGGACTTCGCGACCGGCAAGGTCGAAGCAGCGTCCGACCCGCGCGGCGAAGGCGCCGGACTCGTCTATTGAGATCGGCCGGGGGTGCGGTGCCGCGTGCGACGCTCGTCAGCGCTGGCAGGTCGAGCACCAGTACGTCGACCGCTGGCCCTGGACAAACTGCTTGACCGCCGACTTGCACACGCGGCAAGCCGCTCCGGCGCGATCATATACGAATAGCTTTTGGCGGAAGTATCCGGGGGCCCCCTCCGCGTTGACGTAATCGCGGAGCGTCGTGCCGCCGATGTCAATCGCCTCACCGAGCACGGCTTTGATTGCCGCCGCCAGCGCACCGGCCTCTTTCCGGGTTAGGCGCCGCGCGGCGCGGCGCGGCGAAATTCGCGCGCGAAACAAAGCCTCGCTGGCATAGATGTTGCCGACCCCAACGACGAGTCCCGAATTCATGATCAATTGTTTGATGTCGACTTTGCGTTTGCGGGTGACGCGGAAGAGGTAGTCGCCATCGAACGCGCCGCTCAAAGGCTCGGGCCCGAGCTTCGCGAGCAGCGGGTGCAGCGTGGGATCGGATGCGGTCCAATGCAAACTACCGAAGCGTCGCGGATCGTGGAATCGCAGCACCCACCCGCTGTCCACACGGATGTCCCAATGATCATGGGTCTTGGTCGGCGTGCCTTGCTTGACCACCCGCAGGCTCCCCGACATGCCGAGATGCAAGATGACAGTGCCGGTGTCGAAGCCGATCAGAATGTACTTCGCCCGCCGATCGACGCTGCGAATCGTGCGGCCTCGAATGACGGCCTCGAAGTGGGCAGCGATGGGCCATCGCAGGCGCCGATCGCGCACGATGACCTCCACCACGCGCTGCGCCAGCAGAGCAGGCGCGATGCCGCGTTTCGTCGTTTCTACTTCAGGGAGCTCGGGCGTGAGACGGCTCGGGCGACGCTATTTGATCTTCGACTCTTTATAGGGAACGTGCTTGCGCACCACGGGATCGAATTTCTTGGTTTCCAGCTTGTCCGGATGCAGACGCTTGTTCTTTGTGGTCGTGTAATAGTGACCCGTGCCCGCGGAGGAGACCAATTTAATCTTGTCGCGCATCGCCGCTCCTTAAACCTTGACGCCCTTGGCGCGCAAATCGGCCACCACCACGTCCACGCCGCGCTTCTCGATGGTTCTGAGGCCCCGGGTCGAAACCCTCAAGCTCAGGAAGCGCTTTTCCGTTTCAGACCAGAAGCGATGGGTGTGCAAATTCGGCAAGAAGCGGCGCCGCTTGCGATTGTTCGCGTGGGAAACGGTATTACCCGTCTTGGGGCCCTTGCCCGTGACTTGGCAGACTCGCGACATGGCGTAAACCTATGCTTAGAACCGTTGAACAGCCGCGCTTTATACCAGGGCCCCTCTTCGAGGGCAATAAGGTGCATTAAATTTTCTTTTTATTCAAAAGGTTGCCTTTGGAAGGGACTGCATCGGAGGTGCGAAGGACACAAGTACCCGCGGCGCGCGGCCGTTGGGCCTGCGCGAGGGATCCCGCGGGAAGCGCCCTCCCGGATGATCCATGGCGCAGAAACGGAGCTCCGGCAGCTTGTATGGAGTCGGTGCCCTCGGGCGGGCGATTCGGAGTTCAGCCAGCGTCTATGGTGCGCTCGCCGGTGTTGCCGTTCCCGCCGCCGCTGAGGTTGCCGATGCCGCTGAGGTTGCCGGCAAATGCTCGCCCAGAAAGGCTTCGATCTCCTGCAGCAGCGTTGCGCGGTCCTTAACCGCACTGAATTGATGATCGGCGCCCGGCACAACGACGAACTTATGCGGCTTTCCGACGCGGCTCATGGCCGCGTCCATCGTCTCCGATTGCTCGAACGGGACCTGGTAATCTTTTTTTCCATGCAGCATCAAGAGCGGCACCTTGAAATCCGCGGCGTGCAGCCGAGGCGAATCGCGCTTCAGCTTTTCCGGATCGGTCCCGATCTGTATTTTTCGGGCCTCCGCTCCTTCCAGCCACCGGTGTCCCTCGTCGACCAGCATTTGCAAATCGCTGACGCCGGCAATGTCGACGGAGCAGTGAAAAAGCTCAGGGTTTCGCTGCGCGCCCAGCAGCGCGATATAGCCGCCAAAGCTCCAGCCAAGTATGCAAATCCGTTCAGGGTCGGTGAGGTGCTGCTCGATGGCCCACCGTGCGCCGTCTATGACATCGTCATAAGTGAGACCTCCCCAGTCCTGGTGAGCCGCAAAAAACCAGTCCGAGCCATAGCCGCTCGAGCCGCGGAAGTTCATCTGCAGCACGGCATATCCCCGGCTGACCAGAAACTGGCGCAAGAAGAAATAATCCCAGGTGTCTCGACCGATGGGGCCGCCATGCGGCATCACGACAAGCGGCAGGTGGGCGGCGGGCCGACCGGGCGGCGTCGAGAGATAGCCGGGTATTCGAGTGCCGTCGCGCGCCGGATATGAGAGGGGGCGCATGGGCCCGAGCGTGGACACGTCGCGATCGGGATAAGTCGTGCCGAGCTTGGATAATTCATGAGTTTCGGTATTCAATATCGAGAATCTCGGCGCATCGACATCGCTTACCGAACGGATCAGCAAGATTTTCTCATTGAGGGTGGCTTCGAAGATTGTCGCAAATTGCCCCGGGGCTAATTTTTGCAACCCGCGCATGAAACCGTCGATTTGTTCATCCGCGTAATACATCATCGGATAGCCGTTATCGTAGCGCGCGCCGATCAACCGGCTGTCTCTGCCTAAAATCGGATGGGTGACGTCTACCAACGGATGTGCGAAGACGAGTTTCGGATCGTCTTTCTCCTTCAAGTCGATGAGCCAAACGGCGCTCTTGCCTTCCGACGGACCGATCGCATACGCTAAATTCGGGTCGTCGGCGCTGATCGCGAGTGGCTTGAAATGATTCTCGCGGCTGAATATCTCGAATTTGGTCAAGCGCCGCCAATTCGAATCGTCATCGAGATGCGCATAGTAAGAAATCGCGGTCCCGGACGCTCCATACCCGAGCCTGATCTGGCCCCGCTTGTCCGTGATCCAATGACGGATGGGCTCCCGAGCGTGTTGCCGCAGTGTGAGCCCTCCGCTCACGACGTTGAGCTCGAACACGGCGGGAAGGCCGTGAGTTCCCACGCTGCCGATGATTTTGGCGCCGCTGGCAATTTGGCTTTCGCTCATGCCTTCGTCCGCTTCGATGAGCACCGAATTCGGTGGGCCGGGATGCCAATTTATGATCCGGTCCTGGAACTGTCCCTGTGCTTCTTGGGAGTTTTGCAGGAGCACGCGCATGTTCTTGCCGTCCGCGTCGACCGCAATGAGGCGAGTGATGGGGTAAATGCCCCGGTCCGTCGCGATGGCGCGAAGCCCACACAGGAGGCGAGCATTCGTCGCCCACTTGCACCAGCTCAACCGGAAGTGGTCGGGCTCGCTGAGCACCGGTCGCATCGCTTGATCTTTACCGGCCAGCCGATCGTCGACGACGGCCAGCGCCCTACCGTTCAGGACCTGTATCAGCGCCAGGTAGCGTCCGTCCGGCGAAATCGAGACGTCTTCAACCTGGGGTCGCGAGGCGAAATCCTCTATGGACGGCGCGCTCGCCGCAGCGGCCTGGGACCAATACGTCCCCAAAACAAGCGCCGACATCCCGAGTTTTTTCAAGCAAGACTCCCTGCGCCGCCACATTCCAAGTCTCATCGCCGCCGCAGCGCAAGTATAGGCCATGTGACATTCAGGCAGCCTGCTGATCGCCCAATCCCTTTCGCCCGGCGCGCCGGTCCGGCCGCATCAAACAAGCCCGCGTTCGGCCAGCGACACGCTGACGCCATCGCCGATGATGATGTGATCCAGCAGCCGTATATCGACCAAGGCGAGAGCCTCCTTGACGCGTTGGGTGATCAATTCGTCGGCCTGGCTGGGTTCCGCGACGCCGGACGGATGATTATGCGCAATGATCACCGCAGCCGAGTTGCGTTGCAGAGCGAGCTTGACGATCTCGCGCGGATGCACGCTCGCCCCTTACGCCTGGCTTTTTCTGAATGTCTTTAACTCCGATCAATATCTATCAGAGACAGAGGCTTAGAGTGCGTTAGACTGTTGACACTTCCCACGCGAGTGACTCAATACAATATGCGTGGTGTTTCATGTCAACAG
>JBBROC010000008.1:0-67231 GCA_038229815.1 Steroidobacterales bacterium
ACGTGTTCGGAGTAATCAAGAACATCTTCGGCTTCCGCAAGACCCGCTACCGCGGCTTGGCGAAGAACCTGCACCGGCTTGAGGTCACCGCGGCGCTCACCAATCTGTACATGGTAAGGCGAGAGTTGCTGCGGACGTAGGGAGACGTGTCGATGGAAACAGGGAAATGACCGACATCAAAGCAAAAGACACCGAATCGGCGCCTGGAAACCGCGCATTTACCCATCCCAAGTGCAGTTCGGCGCAAGCGATTATTTCAATGACCAGTTCTTCAGACGTTCCTTAGATGTCGAAGCTCGAGTCGACATCGATCATGCCGGACTCGCGCAAATGCGCGATCACCCGCGCAGCCGCCGCCTCCGGCGTGAGCTCGGTCGTGTCCAGGCGGATTTCCGGATTCTCCGGTGCCTCGTACGGCGAATCGATGCCGGTGAAGTTCTTCAACTCGCCGCGCCGCGCCTTTTTATAAAGCCCTTTGGCATCGCGCGCCTCCGCCTCCTCGAGGGGCGTGTCGACGAACACCTCGACGAACTCGCCGGGTGCGACCAGGGCGCGAGCCATGTGCCGCTCGGAGCGAAACGGCGAAATAAACGACACCATGACGATGAGCCCGGCATCGACCATCAGGCGCGCCACCTCGGCCACGCGGCGAATGTTCTCGACTCGATCCTCGTCCGTGAAGCCCAAGTCCTTGTTGAGTCCATGGCGCACATTATCGCCATCCAGCAAGTATGTCTGACGGCCGTCGGCATGCAGCTGCTTCTCGACCAGGTTGGCGATCGTCGACTTTCCGGCTCCCGACAAGCCGGTGAACCACAGGATGCAGGGCTTCTGGCGGCTCAGCCCCGCGCGTGCAGCTTTGTTCACATCCAGCGCCTGCCAATGCACGTTTTGCGAACGGCGCAGTGCGAAGTGTAGAAGACCGGCGCCGACGGTATTGTTGGAGAGCCGATCGATCAATATGAAACCGCCCAGAACACGGCTGTTCGTGTAAGGTTCGAAGGCGACCGCGCTGGAGAGTTCGAGCCCGCACACGCCGATGTCGTTGAGATCGAGCTTCTTCGCCGCCAGGTGCTCCAGGGTATTGATGTTGACGCGATACTTGATCGGCGCCACCGTCGCGGTCACGGTGTTGGTGCCAAGCTTGAGCAGGTAGGCACGGCCTTGCAGCAGCGGCTCATCGTGCATCCAGATGATGGTCGCCTCGAATTGATTGGCGACCGCCGGCGGCGCATCGGCCGCCGCGAGCACGTCTCCCCGGCTGACGTCGATCTCATCCGCAAGCGTCAGGGTGACGGACTCGCCCGCGACCGCCGATGTTGCCTCGCCCTCGCCCGCGAGCACGCGTGCCACCGTGGTCGTGCGGCCGGACGGCAGCACCCGCAGCGCATCGCCCGGGCGCACCACCCCACTCGCGATGCGCCCGGCAAAGCCGCGGAATTCCGCGTTAGGCCGATTCACCCATTGCACCGGTATGCGAAACGCCGAGTCTCCCGGGGGGCCTTCCACCTCGACGGTTTCCAAGTGTTCCAACAGTCCCTTCCCGAGGTACCAGGGCGTGCGCGAACTTCGCGAGGTGACATTGTCGCCGGCGACGGCGGAGACCGGGATGCAGGTGATGGCATCGAGTTTTATTTGACGCGCAAACGCGCGATAGTCGCGCTCGATGTTGCCGAATATGTCTTGCGAGTAGCCGACCAGATCCATCTTGTTCACCGCCACTACGACGTGGCGGATGCCCAGCAACGCCGCAAGGTAGCTGTGCCGCCGTGTCTGGGTAAGCACGCCCTTGCGCGCATCGATTAAGATCACGGCAAGATCCGCCGTCGAGGCACCGGTGACCATATTGCGCGTGTACTGCTCATGCCCGGGCGTGTCGGCCACGATGAACTTGCGCTTGTCGGTCGTGAAGAACCGGTAGGCAACGTCAATGGTGATCCCCTGCTCACGTTCCGCGGTCAGTCCATCGACCAGCAACGCAAAATCGGGTTCGCCGCCGCGGGTGCCCAGTTTTTTCGAGTCCTCGCGCAGGGCCGCGAACTGATCCTCGAAGATCATTTTGGATTCGTACAGCAGGCGCCCAATCAACGAAGACTTGCCGTCATCGACCGAGCCGCAGGTGATGAAGCGCAGCATGCCCTTGGCCTGATGCCGCTCGAGATACTCCTCGATGTCGCCGGAGCCCCTACCGGTGCTGGCGCCGGCAGCCGTGCCCGCGGGAACGCGCGCCATTAAAAGTAGCCCTCTTGTTTGCGCTTTTCCATAGATGCGGCCCCGTCCCTATCGACCCCGCGCCCCTCCCGTTCCGAGGTCTTCGTCGCCAGCATTTCACGGATCACCGCGGGAACGTCCTCGGCACTGCTGATGGTCGCCCCCGTCAGCGGATAGCAGCCGAGGGTGCGGAAGCGCACTTTCAGGGTCTCGACCCGGTCGGTCGCGCTCAAGGGCAGCCGTTCATCGTCGACCATGATCAGCCGCCCGTTCCACTGCACCACCGGGCGGGACTTGGCCAGATACAGCGGCACGATGGGCACCTGCTGCGTAAGGATGTACTGCCACACATCGAGTTCGGTCCAGTTCGACAGCGGGAATACGCGGATGCTTTCGCCGCGATGCGTGCGCGCATTGTAAAGCGACCAAAGCTCGGGGCGCTGGTTCTTCGGATCCCACCGGTGGTGCGCGGATCGAAACGAAAACACGCGCTCCTTGGCGCGGCTCTTCTCTTCGTCGCGGCGGCCGCCGCCGAAGGCAGCATCGAAACCGTACTTGTCCAAGGCCTGGCGCAGACTCTGCGTGAGCATGATGTCGGAATAGGCGCCGCCATGCGTCCACGGCTTGACCCCGGCACGCTCGCCCTCATCATTGGTGTGCACCAAGAGTTCCAGGCCGTATTTCTTGGCCGTGGCATCGCGGAACTCGAGCATCTCGCGGAAATCCCAGCCTGATGCGATCTGCAGCAGCGGGAAAGGCGGCTTGGCCGGCGCAAAGGCCTTGCGCGCGAGATGCAGCATCACCGAGCTGTCCTTGCCCACCGAATAGAGCATGACCGGCTTCTCGCACTCCGCGACCACTTCGCGAAAGATGTGAATGCTCTCGGCCTCGAGCCGCCGCAAATAGTCCAGGGCGGACATTACGCCGCGTAGCGCGCGGGCGTTTTGCGGCGGACTTCCTCCGCCGTCACGCCGGGCGCAAGCTCGATGAGCTTGAACGAATCCTTGCGGGTAGGCCGCGAGAAAACCGCAAGATCCGTGATCAACATGTCGACGACATTGGTTCCGGTTAGTGGCAATTCGCAGCGGCTCTTGAATTTCGGATCCCCTTCCTTCGAGCAGTGATCCATCACCACCACCACGCGCTTGACCCCGGCGACCAAATCCATGGCGCCGCCCATGCCCTTCACCATCTTGCCCGGAATCATCCAGTTGGCCAGATCGCCGTTTTCCGCCACTTCCATGGCGCCGAGTATCGCCAGATCGATGTGCCCCCCGCGAATCATGGCAAAGCTGTCCGCGGACGAAAAATACGAGGTCATGGGCAGCGCCGTCACGGTCTGTTTGCCGGCGTTGATCAGATCGGCATCTTCCTCGCCGTCGTACGGGAAAGGACCCGTCCCCAGCATGCCGTTCTCCGACTGCAGCACGACTTTCATGCCGGGCGCAATGTAATTGGCCACCAGAGTCGGTATGCCGATGCCGAGATTGACGTAGAAGCCGTCTTCGAGCTCCCGCGCCGCACGCGCGGCCAGGTCTTCACGCGACCACGGCATTGGCCTTCTCCTCGCGCTTGCGCACGGTTCGCTTTTCGATCAATTTCGTGTAGCGCGCGCCCTGAATGATGCGCTGGACGAAAATTCCCGGTGTGTGGATGTTGTCCGGGTAGAGCGCGCCGACTTCCACCAATTCCTCGACTTCCGCGACGGTGAAGTGGGCGGCGGTGGCCATGTTGGGGTTGAAATTGCGCGCGGTCTTGCGATAAACGAGATTGCCCTCGGCATCGCCCTTCCATGCCTTGACCAAGGAAACATCGGCCGTGATTCCCTTCTCGAGCACGTACACTTCCCCGTCCACGGTACGCGTTTCCTTGCCTTCGGCGACCAGCGTGCCCGCGCCGACCTTGGTGTAGAACCCGTAAATGCCTGCGCCGCCGGCGCGGATACGCTCCGCCAGCGTGCCCTGCGGATTGAACTCGAGCTCCAGTTCGCCGGCAAGGAACTGCCGTTCGAATTCCTTGTTCTCGCCAACGTACGACGAAATCATTTTGCGGATCTGGCGCGTCTGCAGCAGCAGCCCCAAGCCGACGCCATCGAGTCCCGCATTGTTGGACACGACGGTGAGATTGCCCACGCCCGATGCATGCAATGCGTCGATGAGGTTTTCGGGAATGCCGCAGGCGCCGAATCCTCCGCACATCAAGGTCATGCCCTCCTTGACCACGCCATCGAGTGCGGATGGGGCATCTGCGTACACTTTGGAATGCTTCTTGCCGCTCATCGAGCGCACCCCCTAATAGCGATACTGATCGACCTTATAGGGACCCTGCTTGTCGACGCCGATATAGCGGGCTTGTGTATCGGTGAGCTCGGTGAGCTGCGCTCCGAGCTTGGAGAGCTGCAGCCGCGCGACTTTCTCGTCGAGATGCTTGGGCAGCACATACACGCCGACGGGATATTTCTTGGGGTCGCCGAACAGTTCGATCTGCGCCAGCACCTGATTCGCGAACGATGAGCTCATCACATAGGAAGGATGTCCCGTGCCGCAGCCCAAATTCACCAAGCGTCCCTCGGCCAGCAGAATGATCCGCTTGCCGTCGGGGAATATCACATGGTCGACCTGCGCCTTGATGTTGTCCCAGGCGTACTGCTTGAGCGCCGCGACTTCGATTTCATTGTCGAAGTGCCCGATGTTGCAGACGATGGCCTGATCTTTCATGCGCTTCATGTGATCGTGGGTGATCACGTGCAGATTGCCGGTCGCCGAGACGAAGATGTCGGCCTTGTCGGCGGCATAGTCCATGGTCACCACCCGATAGCCTTCCATCGACGCCTGCAAGGCGCAGATCGGGTCGATCTCAGTGACCCAGACCTGAGCCGACAGTGCGCGCAAGGCCTGCGCCGAACCCTTGCCGACATCGCCGTAGCCGCACACCACGGCCACCTGGCCCGCGATCATGACGTCGGTCGCGCGCTTGATGGCGTCCACCAGCGATTCGCGGCAGCCGTAGAGATTGTCGAACTTGGACTTGGTGACCGAGTCGTTGACGTTGAATGCCGGAAATGCCAATTGACCCTCCTTGGCCATTTGGTAAAGGCGCTTGACCCCCGTGGTGGTTTCCTCGGTGACGCCCTTGATCTTGGCCAGCCGCGTCGAATACCACTTGGGATCGGCGTTCAGCTTGGCCTTGATCGCGGTGAACAGGCTTTGCTCCTCTTCGTTGCCGGGTTTGGCGATCAATGCGGCGTCTTTCTCGGCCTTGGCGCCGAGGTGCAGCAGCAGCGTCGCATCGCCGCCATCGTCCAAAATCATGTTCGAATGGCCGCCGTCGGGCCATTCGAAGATACGATGCGTATAATCCCAATATTCGTCGAGCGACTCGCCTTTCACCGCGAATACGGGCGTCCCGCCGGTGGCGATCGCGGCCGCCGCGTGGTCTTGAGTCGAATAAATATTGCACGAGGCCCAGCGCACCTGTGCGCCGAGCGCGTTCAACGTTTCGATCAGCACCGCTGTTTGAATGGTCATGTGCAACGAGCCGCTGATGCGTGCGCCGCGCAGCGGCTGCTGCGCCGCGAACTCATTGCGGATCGCCATCAGGCCCGGCATTTCCGTTTCGGCAATCTTGATTTCCTTGCGGCCCCAATCCGCCAGGCTCAGATCTTTGACGAGAAAGTCATTGGGCTGTTTCATTGCTGCGTTCATCGATAGATTCTCCTTAAAGGTCGGCGCGCGTTTTATGCGGCACGCGTGGCTTTGAATTCGGCTCCGAGAACGCTTGCCTTGTCGGTGCGCTCCCAGGTGAACTCCGCTTCCTTCCGGCCGAAATGGCCGTACGAGGCGGTCTTCTGATAAATCGGCCGCGCTAGATCCAGCATCTCTCGCAAGCCAAATGGAGTGAGATCGAAATGCGTACGCACCAGTTGCGTCAAGCGCGTATCGGTCAATTTGCCGGTACCGAAAGTCTCCACCATGATCGAAGTGGGTTCGGCGACCCCAATGGCATACGAGACCTGCACTTCGCAGCGCTCGGCCAAGCCCGCGGCGACTATGTTCTTGGCCACGTAGCGCGCGGCGTAGGCCGCCGAACGATCCACCTTGGAAGGGTCTTTGCCGGAGAAAGCGCCGCCCCCATGGCGCGCGAATCCGCCATAGGTATCGACGATGATCTTGCGTCCCGTGAGGCCGCAATCGCCGACCGGACCGCCGATGACGAACCGTCCGGTGGGATTGATATGGTACTTGGTGTGCTTGTCGATCCACTTGCTCGGCAGCACGGGCTTGAGGATTTCCTCGATCACGGCTTCGCGCAATTGCTTGATGCTGATCGTATCCTCGTGCTGGGTCGAAAGGACGACCGCTTCAAGTCCCACCGGCTTGTCGTCTTCGTAGCGCAAGGTCACCTGGCTCTTGGCATCCGGGCGCAGCCAGGACAGCTTGCCGCTCTTGCGCACCTGGGCCTGGCGCTTCACCAAACGGTGCGCCAGCGTGATCGGCGCCGGCATCAGCACGTCGGTCTCATTGGTGGCATAGCCGAACATCAATCCCTGATCGCCCGCGCCCTGCTTGCGTTCGTCCTTGCGGTCGACGCCCTGTGCAATGTCCGGCGACTGCTTGCCGATGATGTTGAGCACACCGCAACTCGCGCCGTCGAAGCCCATGTCGGAGTGGTCGTAGCCGATGTCGAGCACGGTTTTGCGGACCAGCGCTTCGACGTCGACCCAGGCGCTCGTGGTGACCTCGCCGGCAACGATCACGACGCCGGTCTTGACCAAGGTTTCACAGGCAACCCGGCCTTTGGGATCAGCGGCCAGAATGGCATCGAGAACGGCGTCGGAAATCTGGTCGGCAACCTTGTCAGGATGACCTTCCGAGACCGATTCCGAGGTAAACGAGAAGCTTCTGCTCATGCGTCGAATTCCTTAAGCTTTGAACCAAAATTGTCTTGAAACCGGCGCGCGAATTCCACTCTGGTCACGCTGTGATTCTGCGGACCGCGCGACTCGATCTTGACGGCGCCCATCAGGGAGGCCACCTTGCCGGTGGTTTCCCACTCCAGACCCTTGAGCAGCCCGTGAATTAGACCAGCGCGGTAGGCATCACCGCAACCGGTGGGGTCGACCACCGTCCTGGGTTTGGCGCAGGGAACCTCGAAGGTCGAATCGCGGGTGTAGATCATCGATCCTTCCGCACCCCGCGTCACCACCAACGCCTCGACCTGGGCCATTACATCAGAGACCGTAAAACCGGTCTTTTGTTGCAACATGCCCCATTCATAATCGTTGACGGCGACCCAGCGCGCCTGCGCGATGAAGGTTTTGAGTTCCTCTGCACCGAACATGGGCATGCCCTGCCCGGGATCGAATATAAAGGGGATGTTCGCGGCGGCAAATTGCGCCGCGTGCTCGATCATGGCCTGCCGGCCGTCCGGCGCGACGATGCCAAGGGCGATATCCGGCCCGGCATCCGCCACTCGGTTGAGGTGCGCGTGCTGCATTGCTCCCGGGTGAAACGCGGTGATCTGATTGTCATCGAGGTCGGTGGTGATGAAGGCCTGAGCGGTAAAAGTCTCGTCGATCACCTTGATATGTTCAACGCCGATGCCCTGCCCCGTCATGCGCTCCGCGTACGGGCCAAAGTCGTGGCCGGCGGTCGCCATGGGGATGCCCCGATCGCCCAAGAGATGCAAGTTGTAGGCAATATTCGCCGCGCAGCCGCCGAACTCGCGCCGCATCTCGGGAACCAGAAAAGACACGTTCAGGATGTGAATCTTGTCCGGAAGAATGTGCGATTTGAAACGGTCAGGAAACTGTAAAATCGTGTCGTAAGCCACTGAACCGCAAATCAACGCGGTTTTTCCACTCAATCGATCCTGCGCCATCCGCACATCCAGTCGGGTCAAACGGCTATTCTACAAGCAACCCATGACACCCGCTGTATCGAATCGCGACTTGTTCGGCGTTGCCCGCGCTGCAGCAGCCCGTGCGGGGGCCCGCATGGGCACAATTCGCGCCCGGGCGGCGGCCGGCACCCCGGATTTTCAATGACCCTCGGACGGGATATTTGCGGAAATTGGGACAGTGCCAGCCGCTATGAATGGTTGGTGACGAACGGCCTGGGCGGTTTCGCGTGCGGCACTGCCGCCGGCGGCCATACTCGCCGCTATCACGGATTTCTGGTCGCGAGCCTGACGCCCCCGGTGGAACGCACGCTGTTGGTGTCGAAGATCGACCTCGCTGTGCAATACCTCGGCCTCGAGACGGTTCTCGCCTCGAATGAGTTCGCCGGTGGAACAATCAGCGGGCAGGGCTTCGTTCACTTGGAATCCTTCGCCGTGCGGGACGGAATTCCGACATGGCGCTATGTCGTCGCGGATGCCCTGTTGGAACAGCGGGTCTTCATGGCCCCCGGGGCAAACACCAGCTATCTGCGGCTGGAACTGCTGCGTGCATCGGCGCCCTTGCGGGTGATGTTGAAGCCCTTCATCACGTATCGCGACTATCACAGCCATGGCCGGGGAACTCGTGCCTTCCAGCTCGAGCCGAGAGCCGCGGAGTGCCGCGTGCAAGCCTTCGCCGGCGCCCGCCCCTACCGGTTGTCCATCAGCCAGGGCTGCTTCACGGCGGCACCCGAGTGGTACTGGAACTTCTGGCATCGAATGGAAGCGGAGCGAGGTCTCGATGCTTTGGAAGATTTATTGATGCCCGGCACCTTTGCCGCAGATCTTGGCCTGCATGCGCCGATTTATCTGGTGGCGACGGCGGCGGCGGCGGCGCCATCTCTCGGCGAGGACATCTTGGATGGCCTGCGCAAAGCCTCGCAGCGATTCATCGCGCCGCTCCCCCGGACTGCACCACCCTGGATTCACAGCCTCGCGCAGGCGTCCGATCAGTTCGTCGTGCGGCGCGGCGCGGCGCACACCATCATCGCAGGCTACCCTTGGTTCACCGACTGGGGACGCGACACCATGATCTCGTTGCCAGGACTCGCCACCGCGCTGGCTCGCTACGATCTCGCGGCCGGCATCCTGCGAAACTTTGCGCGCTTCATCGACCGCGGCATGCTGCCCAATTATTTTCCCGACAGTGGCGAGGTGCCGCAGTACAACACGGCGGACGCGACCCTGTGGATGTTCCATGCGCTCGACGATTACTTGCAAGCGTCCGACGATTCGGAGCTGGCGAGCGAGTTGTTCGACACGCTGATGGCCAGCCTTCACGCGCACGCGGACGGCACTCGCTACGGAATTCACGTGGATCCTGTGGATGGGCTGCTGCATGCGGGTGAGCCTGGCACGCAGCTGACGTGGATGGACGCCAAGCACGCTGACCATGCATTCACGCCGCGCATCGGCAAGCCGGTGGAAATCAACGCATTGTGGCTGAACGCATTGGAGGTGGGCGCGCGGCTCGCCGCTCGCGTACGCAACGCCCGGGAAGAGGGATTCTGCCGGTCAATGCTCGTGCGTGCGAGCGCGAGCTTCAACCGCTTTTGGAATGCGGAGCGCGCGTGCTTGTACGATGTGATCGATATCGACGGCGGGAGCGCACCCGATGCGTGCATCCGGCCGAATCAAATCCTGGCGGTCGCGCTCCCGTACTGCCCGTTGACTCCCGAGCGGATGCGCGCAGTGGTCGAGTGCTGCGGCCGCGAGCTTGTGACGAGCTTCGGGCTGCGCACCTTGAGTCCCAACGACCCGCGCTATGTCGGCCGCTGCGTCGGCGCCCCGGAGCAACGCGATGCCGCGTACCACATGGGAACTGCCTGGGGTTGGCTGCTTGGGCCGTTCGCGCGGGCTCACTTCAGAGTTCATGGCGATGCCCGGCTGGCTCAGTCGTTTCTCGGGGCCATGGCGCAAGAATTGAATAGCACTTGCTTGGGCACTTTGAGCGAGATAGTTGATGGTGATGCACCTCACCTGGCGCGCGGCTGCTTCGCGCAGGCTTGGAGCGTCGCGGAGATACTGCGTTCTTGGATTTATCTCGAGCTCAAAATCTCCAAAGAGGGTGATCGATGAATGTCGAGCGCGAGCGCCTGCTGGCAAACGTGACCGGACCCGATGGCTGGCAACACTGGGGCCCGTATTTGAGCGAGCGGCAGTGGGGCACGGTGCGCGAGGACTACAGCCCCGGCGGCAACGCGTGGGAGTACTTCCCACATGAACACGCCCGCAGCCGTGCCTACCGATGGGGCGAGGATGGCATTGCAGGGATTTCCGACGCCGGACAGTTGCTGTGCCTCTCGTTGGCATTGTGGAACGGCCGCGATTCGATCCTGAAGGAGCGATTGTTCGGCTTGACCAACGCCGAGGGCAATCACGGCGAGGACGTCAAGGAGCATTACTTTTATCTGGATGCGACCCCCACGCATTCGTATTTGAAGATGCTCTACAAGTATCCGCAGCGTGCCTTTCCCTATGCGGACTTGGTCGCCGAGAACGGCCGACGCGGCGTGGATGCTCCGGAGTACGAGTTGTTGGACACCGGCGTGTTCGCCGACAACCGTTACTTCGATGTGTTCGTCGAGTACGCGCAAGCCGAGCCCGGCGAAATCCTGATGAAGATCACCGTGTGGAATCGCAGCGATGGGCCCGCAAACCTGCATGTGATCCCGCAGCTGGTGCTGCGCAACACCTGGACGTGGGAGTCCGGCGCAGTGAAGCCCAAGCTGCGCGCCATCGGCGATTGCGCCGTGGGCATCGAGCCTGCCGCTTTGGCCATGAGTCGTTTATACTTCGACGGCACCGCGGACTTGCTGTTCACCGAAAACGAATCCAATGTGCCGCGACTCTGGAACACGGGCGCACCCGGATACTTCAAGGATGCTTTTCACGATCGCATCGTCGGCGGCCATGCCGATCGGGTCAACCCCAAACAGGTGGGCACCAAAGCCGGCGTGTGGTTTCGCTCCACCCTGCCCGGACGCGGCAGTTGCGAATATCGCTTGCGGCTGTCAAGGAAAGTGCTGAACGACCCGTTCGGCGATTTCGACACAGTTCTGACGGAGCGCCGCGGCCATGCCAATGAGTTTTACGCCGAGCTGCAGAAGGACATAGCCTCGGCCGACGAACGCGTGATCCAGCGGCAGGCGTTCGCCGGGTTGATCTGGAGCAAGCAATTCTACTGCCTCGACATCCCGCGCTGGCTCAAGGGCGATCCGGGACACGTACCGCCGCCGGAGTCGCGCCTGCACGGCCGCAACGTCGAATGGCGCAACCTCAATAACGCCGACATCGTTTCCATGCCCGATAAGTGGGAATATCCCTGGTACGCCTCCTGGGATCTGGCGTTCCACTGCATTCCTTTTTCCTTGATCGACGCGGAGTTCGCCAAGCATCAACTGGTGTTGTTGACGCGCGAATGGTACATGCACCCCAACGGTCAACTCCCCGCCTACGAGTGGGCGTTCGGCGACGTGAACCCGCCGGTCCATGCCTGGGCCGCCTGGCGCGTCTACCAGATCGACCGCAAGCAGACCGGCGGCCACGGCGACCTCGAATTTCTGGAGCGTGTGTTTCATAAGCTGATGCTGAACTTCACCTGGTGGGTGAACCGTAAGGACAACCTGGGCCGAAATATCTTTCAAGGCGGGTTCTTGGGCTTGGACAACATCGGCGTGTTCGATCGCAGTGCTCAGCTTCCGACCGGCGGCTATATCAATCAGTCCGACGGCACCAGCTGGATGGCGATGTATTCGCTCAACTTGATGCGGATTGCCCTGGAGCTCGCCGAGCACAATCATGTCTACGAGGATATCGCCAGCAAATTCTTCGAGCATTTCCTGAACATCGCCGAGGCCATGAGCTGCATGTACAGCAAGGACATAGGTCTCTGGGACGAGGACGATCAGTTCTTCTACGACGTCTTGAACCTGCCGAACGATGAAAGAGTGCGGTTGCGAATTCGCTCCATGGTGGGGTTGATTCCATTGTTTGCAGTCGAGACCCTGGAGCCGGAAATGCTGGATAGATTCCCGGGTTTCCGCAAGCGGCTGGAATGGTTCCTGAGTCACCGGCCGGATCTTGCCGGCCTGGTCTCGCATTGGCAGTCGCCCGGGCGCGGCCAGCGGCGGCTGCTCTCGCTTCTGCGCGGCCATCGGATGAAAAGTCTATTGCGGCGGATGTTGGATGAGTCCGAGTTCCTGTCCGACTACGGCGTTCGAGCTTTGTCGCGCGCACATCTCGTGGACCCCTTCGTGCTCAAAATCGGCGGCGTCGATGAGTCGGTGCGTTACTCGCCCGCCGAATCCGTCTTGAGGCAGTTCGGTGGCAACTCCAATTGGCGAGGACCGATCTGGTTTCCCTTGAACTACCTCATCGTCGAATCGCTGCAAAAATTTCATCACTATTACGGCAACGACTTCAAGGTGGAATGTCCCACGGGATCGGGCCGTTTTATGACGATCGACGAAGTGGCCACCGAGCTCTCACATCGTCTGTCGAGAATTTTCCTGAAGGATGGCAACGGCGAGCGGGCGGTGTTGCGCCATCAGCCTGAGCTGCAAACGGATCCAAACTATCAAGACTGCATTCCTTTCTACGAGTACTTCCATGGCGATACCGGCCGGGGGGTGGGGGCATCGCACCAGTCGGGGTGGACCTCGCTGATCGCCAAGCTGCTCATGCCGCGGGCGCATGACTAACGCTCGCAAGGGCCAGGCGCGCAGCGCCGGGTACTAACTTGCCCGTGCCGCTGTGTTTTCTAGCATACTGACGTCATCGAATCGCCTGTCGGACCTCACGCCAGAACAGGACATTGCATGAAAGACACCCCGGATTTACCGATCAAGCGCTCGGATGAGGAATGGAAAAAGGAATTGCCGCCTGAGACCTTCTCCGTCATGCGCCAGCACGGCACCGAACGTGCCGGTACGAGCCCGCTCAACAAGGAGCATCGCCCCGGGATGTATGCCTGCGCGTCCTGCGGCTTGCCGCTGTTCGAGTCGTCCACGAAGTTCGACAGCGGCACGGGTTGGCCGAGTTTTTTCGAGCCGCTGCCTAAGGCGGTGGGCACGACCACCGACCGCAGTCTCGGCATGGCGCGCGTCGAAGTGCACTGCGCCCGCTGCGGGGGACACTTGGGACACGTGTTTCCCGACGGTCCGAACCCGACCGGCGAGCGTTACTGCATGAACGGCGTGGCATTGAAATTCGAACCAAAATGATCGGCTCGCAGCGGAATGGATCGGTTGTTCGGGCACTCATCGCGGCCGGTGTTCTGGTCACTTCGGTTGCCGGCTCGGCGTTCGCGCAGGAGATGCCGAAGACATTGGTGGAGGCTGCCGGGATGGAAGAGATGGATCGGCTTCCCATCACCGATTTTTACTCGACCCCTCTGGATCTATCCGCGACCAAGCCGGGCGATCTTTTGCGCAAAGAACCCTTCGCCGGTTACGCCCTGCCGAAAGGCGCGACGGCGATGCGTATCCTCTATCACTCGCTGGATGCAACCGGACACGACGTCGCCACTTCGGGGGTCGTGCTGATTCCGGCCGGAATGCCGCCGCCGCAGGGCTGGCCCGTCATTGCCTGGGCACACGGCACCAGCGGCGTTGCCCGCCAGTGTGCGCCGTCCGCGATGAAAGACGTGTACTACGGCGCGGAGGGCTTGATGCCGATGGTCGCGGCCGGCTTCGCCGTGATTGCAACGGATTACCACGGACTGGGCACCGATGGTCCGCACCAATACATTAACAAGCTCGCCCAGGCACACGACGTCGTTTACTCGATTCCGGCAGCGCACGCAGCAGTGCATGGCCTTTCTTCGAAGTGGGTGGTCGACGGTCATTCGCAAGGCGGCCTCGCAGCCTGGGGAGTGGCTGAAGCTGAATACACGCTCAAGGATCCGAATTACCTCGGCGCCGTCTCGGTGGCGGGCGTCGCGCGGGAGGCGGACTTCTTCACTCACCTCAGCAACACTCCCGGCGTAGGTTTTTATTTGGCTTTCATGGCCGCCGGAATTCAGGCGCGGTATCCCGGATTCAATCCGCACGATTTACTGTCGGATATTATGCTCGAGCACTACTCCGAGGTTACGACCAAGGGTTGCTTTTATTACGGATACGCCACCTATGCGGCGGCGCCCAGCGGTACGCTGCTGCGGCCCCACTGGGAAAAAAGCCCATGGGTACATCGATTTTTTGAAGGCAACGCATTGGGCGACGCACCCATCGGCGGCCCGCTGTTGGTGATCGCCGGCGAAGCGGATCAGACGGTGCCGATCGAAGCTGTGCGGGCCGCGGTCAAGAAAATGTGCGCCGCGAAACAACCGGTGACATTCCGCGGCTATCCGGGTCTCGATCACGATCCGACCATGGAGAAATCGACCCCCGATCAATTCGAATGGATCAAAGCGCGATTTGCGGGTACTCCGGCGACGTCGAATTGCGGAGCTGGTTCGACCTGAACATCCAAGGAGTGCGGCGGGTGAACTGAGTATCGGCGTTGTCATCGCCCTCCCTGCATCTGTCTTCGTCAGCTGCTCCTTATCGGACGTGCATCGACTACTTGCCTCCAAACCGATAGGTCGCCGAAAGGCCCCAGGTGCGCGGCGGCGCGTACACCCCCAGGGCAACTCCGGAGAACTGCGAGGCGTCGAACGCATACTGGCGATATGCCCGCTCAAACATATTGTGCACGAAGCTGTTGAATTCCCAGTGTCCGCCGGCCGGCTTGTAACCGATGCGCGCACCCGCCACCGCATAGGCCCCTTCGCGCTCCACGGGCGCGCATAGAATGGTGAAGCAAGTGTGCCCCTGGTAAGTCAGGTCGGTCCCAACCGAACCCGTTCCTGTGCCTAGCGGGAAGTCATAATTAGCGGACGCATTGGCCGAGAAATGCGGTGCCTGAGGCAGATCGTGGTTGACGACCGATACGAAATCAGGCAACAGAATGTGATAGACGCGTGATTGCTCGAACGCCGGGCTCAGCTGTAAAGTCAGCCCGTCGATGGGGCGGGAATTCAGCTCTATTTCCAGTCCGTTGGCTACCGCGTGCAGATTGACCAAGGTTTGAGTCGTACCGACCTGCGCGAATGCCTGGTAGTTGTTGTAGCTGTAGTGATAGAAACTGGCGTTGATCGCCGTCGTGTTGTTCAAGGTGACCTTGGCGCCGACTTCGTAGTCAGTCAGGAGTTCCGGCTTGTACGGAATGCCGTTCAGGAATGCCGCTTGTCCCGGGGCGAAGGGAGTGCCGGTCGAGAATGTAAAGCCGCCGCTCTTGCCGCCGCGGTTGTAGCTCACATAGTACAGAATGTTCTCGCTGGGTTTGTAGTCGAGCTCGAGGCGCGCGGTCACGCCGCTATAGTTCTTGTCGGCATCGGCCGGCGTGAGGTTGCTGCCGCCCGGAAAGACCTGGTGGGTATTGAAGATGATGGTCACGTCCGGCTGCGTGTTGAGCGCGGGGTCTGCGGGCGTGAAGCCATAATAGGACGCTATGCGTTCATCATGCCAATAGCGCAAACCGGCGGTCAATTTGAACTCATCAGCGAACTTCCATTCATCTTGAGCGAATCCGGCATAGGATTTCGTGTCCTCGGAATACCGCACCGCGGGCACGTACCCAATGAAGTAAATCGGAAACCCCCCGACGTAGTGACCCACGATGTGCATGCCGAACAGACCGACGGTGAGGTCGTTGTTACCAAAGGTGTGCGAGGCGCGCAGCTCTTGAGATACCTGGGACACCCGGTTGTTGATGTAGAAGTTCGAATCCTGCTGAGGGGATGAGTCGTCATCCTCGAGATAGTTTTTCGTCCAATACTGATAGTCGGTAACGGAGACCAAGTCATAGCCACCGATTTTGCTGTCGACCCGGAGGCTGGAATCCCAACTTCGGCGGTCGGTCCCCAGAGCGCCGAGAGTCGGCGACGCGGTAGCCGCCGTCGTCCAGGGATTGCCGCCGCGGCTCGGGGTGATCGCGTCATTTCGATAATTGTTCCCGTCCGAGCCGGGTACCGTGTTTAACCAGAAGGGGCAGAGTTGGTTTGCCGCTACGATTGCACCCTGTAAGTTCCCGTTCGGGCACGCCGGCTGGAATCCATAGGCGCCCCCGGTGCGCTCGTGGGGGGCCCGCAGATAGCGCAGAGTGAGCCCGACGTTCGTGCCGTCAACGGGTTGCCAGGCCAGCATGCCGCGCAGTGCATAGTGACGGGAGGCGCCGAAGTTGGCCTCGCCGGGGCTGACATCCGTGATATAGCCGGTGTCGTCGTCCTTGATCCCGGCAAGCCGGCCCTGCAGATTATCGAGCAAGGAACCGGAGACGGCGGCTTCGTAGATACGCGCGCTATAGCTGCCGATGGTTTCGCTGGCGTAACCCTCGAAATCCTTGGTGGGCTTGTTGGAAATGAATTGAAGCGCGCCGCCGGTGGCGTTGCGGCCGAACAAGGTGCCCTGCGGACCGCGCAGCACTTCGACGCGTGCCAGGTCGAAGATGGGAAAACTGGCCGTGTTGATGGAGCTCGAATAGCTGTCATCCTGGTAGACGGCCACCGGCGGCTCCTGCTGGTCGCCGTAGTCGTTCTGCGAGACTCCGCGAACGTTCCACACCACCGCGGAAGAGGAAAATGCGTTGAGTTTAAGGCTTGGAACGGCGCGTACCAGGTCGGTCGCGTTGTTGACTGCCATTTGCTGCAACTGGTTGGGACTCAAGGCGGTTACCGAGATGCCGACGTCCTGCAGCCGCTCCTCTTTGCGTTGCGCGGTCACGACGATATCGTTCAACGTATCTTGCGGCGCAGATGGGGCCGCGGCTGCAACACTGCCCTCTGCAGCGGCCATCGCAGCCAAAGCGGTCGGAGTGATCGCAATCGCGCAGAGCAATGATAGTGCGGCGCACGCAGCGTGGGTCTGTTTGTTCATTTGACTCCCCAACGACCAAAATCACACAGAAGCCGTGCAATACAGAACGCATTCCCTACTGTATTCAGCCGGTGGACGGAGCTTGGAATCAAGCGATCTGCCGGCACTCATAACTTGGAAAGTTTAAGCGCTATGTTAGGCACGGGATTAACTGGGGGTCAACGATTATAACTGTACATCAAAAAGCTAGGCCGTTAGTAGGCGGCTGAAGCCGACTGATTCCGAGCGGTCAAAAGCGGAGGCGAGCATCCGCCCTAGGCACTCAATGAGTGAAATATCGTCGGTTCAAGAGGGCTCCGACCTTTGCGTAGCGTTCTTCCAGCTGCGCCTTCGTCGTCTCCAAGAACTTCTTTAGGCCAGCGTCGGATTCAAGTTTCAACATGACGGCCACGAGATGACGTTGCTCGTTGAGCATGTTGTAGAACATGAGCAGCGCCTCCCGCTCGAAATCGACGCCGGTCTTGCCGACAAGCGGGGCGAAGTCCTTGGCCAAGTCTTCGCCAATGGCCTTACGCTCGTCGGCCTGGATTTTGGACATTGCCGTCACGTCGATGCGCATGGCTGGATATTGTTTGGATAGGCTCTGCAGGGTTTCCGCCAGCTGCCGGTAGTAGCTGAACAGATCGCTTGTCACCCGCCCCATTTCTTCAGGTTTATCCTTAAACATCAAGATCCATTTCAACTTGGGGATCCCGTCGGCCTCTTGGAATAGCAAGGTGTAGCCGATGGAAAGTTGCGCACGTGTGCCCTTCGCCTCCGGACCTGGCTTTTTGACATCGCCTGAATGACTACAAGCAGCGAGCGTCAACAACAGTGCTGTTGCGACTGAGCGCCTCAAGCTCCTTTGTGCTCCGCCTTCCACTTCTGCACGGCGGCCAGGGTGTTGCCGACGTGCTTCTCGGGATTGAGCGCCGTGTACTCATAGATGATTTTGCCGGTCGGGGCAATGACGTAGGACGTGCGATTGGCGTACTCGGGCTTGACCGCCAGCACGGCGTCATAGGCCTTGGTGATGCTCTGATTCGCGTCCGAGGCCACCGCGAATTTGTTGCGGCATTCGCTCACCGAGAACTTGTTGAGCGTATCGATGGAATCGTGCGAAACCCCGATCACGGTGGCGCCCAAGGCCTGGAATTTATCCGTCGCCTCGGCGAACTCGTGGGCCTCGACGGTGCAGCCCGGGGTGAATGCCGCGGGGTAGAAATACAGCACGACGGGTCCGTTCTTGAGCGCATCGGCCAAGACAAACTTGAACGGCTTGCCGGCGAGAGTCGCTTGCGTGGTGAAATCGGGCGCTTGAGCGCCGGGTTTCAACGCCGCGTATAAGGGCGCCGCCAACACGGCGCATCCTAGGGCAAGAATGATTAAACGTTTCATGTCAAGTTTCCTTTCCGTTGCAGCTGAATCGGCAGTGGGGCAGTCTGCGCCATCCGAATTTCCGCCGCAATACTCGAGCCTTCGCCGGGAAGGTGCTTCTATTTCAAAACCTCGCGCAGTTCACGGCACACGCGCAACACATCCTCGTCGTTCATTGCCGGAAATAACGGCAAGGTCACGGTCTCGCGCCCGACTCGCGCCGCAACGGGCGTGTTGTCTTCGTCGTAGCCCTGCTCGCGATAATATGTGAGACCCGGGATGCAGGGGTAATGCACACCGATCCCGATGCCGCGGTCGGCCATGATATTTTGAAACGCCGGCCGCGTCAGACGGCGCGTCCGGAAATCGATCAGCACTTGAAACATGTGCCAGCTGTGGCCGGAGTCGCCGGGTGCCGGCAACGACACGGCCGAGAAGCCGTCGAGTTCCTCAAGATAGCGCGTGGCCAGCGCGCGGCGCCGCGCATTGAAGCCGTCCAGGCGGCGCAGTTGATCAATCCCGACCTGTGCCGCGATGTCGCTGAGATTGCTTTTGGCGCCCGGAAACATGACGTCGATTTCCCCGAGGGAATTGCGCTTGATGCCGTGGAATCGATACTGTTCGAACAATTCCGCTGCCATGGCGTCGCCGGTGGTGATCGCGCCGCCTTCGATGCATGTCATGTTTTTGTTGGGATGAAAACTGAACACCACCAGATCGCCGAAACTGCCGATGGGCTTATCGGCATAGCGCGATCCGATGGCATGGGCCGCATCTTCGACCACCCGCAATCCGTGCTCGGCCGCGAGACCGTAGATCTCCTCCATGGCCACCGGCAGTCCGGCAAAATGCACCGGCATGATGGCGCGGGTTCGCGCCGTGATCGCAGCCGGCACTTTATCGAGATTGAGGTTGCGCGTGGATAGCTCGATGTCGACGAACACCGGCTTGGCGCGCAAGCGCGCCACGACATTGGCGCTGGCGGCGAAGCTCATGGCCGGAACGATGACTTCATCGCCTGGACCCACGCCGGCGACTTCGAGCGCCATCTCGAGGCCGGCGGTGGCGGAGGTCATCACTCGTACATGTCGATTCCCGCCCAGGTACGCGGCGATGGCGGTCTCAAAGGCAAGGACCTTGGGACCGCTCGCCAATTGTCCGGAGCGGAACACATCGGCGACGGCCGCAATGCTTTCCTCATCGATGGACGAGCGGGTGAAGGGCAGAAAGGGCTTCATACCGAACTCCTGGAAACGAGGACTACCCCGGCGCAGATCAGCGCAATCCCGAGCACCTTGGCGGGCGACATGCTTTCGCCCAGCCACAACACCGAGACGGCGGCGACCACCACGTAACCCAGGGACAGCATGGGGTAGGCGGTGCTCACCGGCGCCTTGGACAGCGCGGCGACCCACACGCAGACGCTTGCCGAATAACACACCATGCCGGTCCAAAACGGCATGCTCTTGAGAAGCATCATGACGCTGCTGACGAGCGTATCGGTGCTGAAGTCCGAGAAATGCGCCAGCGGCCGGGTTGCCACCTTGAGCAGCAGCTGCGCGGCCGCGTTCAGCCCCACACCGGTCAAGATCAATGCCCAGGTTATCCAGCTCATCGCCGCGCCACCAGGACCCGACCTGCATCCTCGGCCACGAGGCGCATCGGCACACCGCGCCCGTTCAGATCGTCGAACATGCTTTTCTCCATTACCGCGAAGGCCCGAGGCTGCGAAGACCAGCAGCGTATGAATTCCGGCAAGTCGGCAATCTCGGCCTGCGGCGCTTTGCGCAGCCCATAGTCAAGTTCGCCACGATACCGCACGAGCATGACGGTTCGTCGCAAATAAAACGTCAGAGATTGATCGTAGGTTGCCACGCTGTAAAGAGGCGCATTGCGGTCGTCCGCCGAAAGCGCAGCCGCGAAGCCGGCGCCCGAATAGATCGGCGCCACCCACGCCGCGGCGCGGACCAGCAGCAACCAGGCGAGGCACCAGCCCACTCCCAGAAAGACCCCGGCGCGCGTCGCGTCGCGTGCGCGCTGCACGAGTACAAAGGCGCCCGATACCGCGAGCAGGAGCGCTATTTGTCCGAGGGGCTTTGCCAGCGGTAAGAAATACGCGCTACGGTCCGATGATGCGACGAGGCTCGGCCAACGAAGGCTCGCCAATCCGAGTCCTACGCCGGCAATCACGGTCAATAGCGCCGTCAATCCGAAATCGCGCCGCAGCCGCTCAGGCGGCAGGGCCGCGATGAGGAGCGCCAGCGCAGGCATGACGGGCAAGATGTACGGCGCGAGTTTCGAGTCGGACAGCGAGAAAAAAATGCCGATGAACACCACCCAGATCCAGAGGAATAATTTCGCATCGAATCCATCCGGAGTCGCGCGGCCCCGTGACGCGCGACGCCAGCCGCTGCTCAACACGCGCAGGGCGGATGGAGTCCACGGCATGCTCCCGGCCAGGAATATCGCAGCGAAAAACCACCATGATTCCTCGCGCTCGGCGCTCGGAGTCAGATATCGCGCCACATGCTCGTGCACGAAGAAGAACTGCAGAAAATCGGGCAATCGCCGTGCGACGAGCCAGTGCCACGGCACGGTGATCAGAAGAAAAAGCGGCAGGCCCCCCTTGACGTGCAGCCGGCTGAAGGGCGAGAAGTCACGCGAATAGACGCTGTACGAAATGAGAACGGCGGCGGGGAGAGCGGCCGCGACCGGACCCTTGGTGAGCACGCCGCAGGCGGCCGCCGCCCACGCCAGCAACATCCAATTGCGCGGCTGCATCGCTCGCTGCGCGAGCAAAAATGTCGCCAGGCTCAAGGTCATATAGAACGTGAGGCTCATGTCCAAGGTCAGGAGCTGACCCATGACCACGAACATGAACGTGCCGGCCAAGACGGCGGCGGCGCGCCAGCCCGCATCGAAGCCCCACAGCCGGCGTGCCAGGAGCGCGGTGAGAGCAAGGGTCCCGAGCGCGGCCAACGCGCAAGTTAGCCGCGCGGCGAACACGCTCGGGCCGAGCAAGCGGTAACTCAACGCCGTTGCCCAGTATTGCAAGGGCGGTTTTTCGATATAGGCCAAGCCGTTGAGGTGCGGAACGACCCAGTCGCCGTCGACCAGCATCTCGCGCGGTATTTCCGCGTAACGCCCCTCGTCGGGGTTGAACAGCGGGCGCGCATTCAGCGTCGCCAACCAGAGCGCGGCGAGCAATGCGGCCAACAGCCAATAGACCTGATAGCGTCCGGTAGTCGGCAACGCGGCGTCGCTCACGCCGGGGCTGCCGAGACCGCTAGCAGGCCGGACCGGCCCGCTACCTCGCCCATCACCACGGTGCGCGCCGGCAGCGGCCGGCTCGTCGCAAGTTCATGGATCTTGGCCATGCGCGTCATCACGGCGCCGGACTGCCGCCATTTCAACAGCAGGGACTCGAAGGCATCGAGAAGCAGCATGCCTTCGAGTTCCGCGTGCAGGGTGAACACCTGCAGATTATCCGCGAGCGGGTCGTCGGCTGCGGCGGCGGACAGCCGAAAGACGGCCTGCGCGATCGTCGATTCGTCGACGCCCTCGACCCCCAACATCTCATCGAAGGTAGGCAACGTCGTGGGCAGCTGCGGACAGATGCTCACGGCCTTCCCCAGCACGGGAAAGAACGGCGGGCCGCCGCGCGTGTCGCTGGCGTAGCGCAAACCGTATTCCTGCTCCAGCTCCAAGCCATGCCGATTGATCTGCCAGCCCGCGGCCGCATGCGAGTGCGGCAAGAATCCAAACACCTGCTCGAAGGCCTTCAGGCCGCGCTCGAACTCCACGCGCGTCCAGGCCGGAGTCGCCTTGGCGACGTAGTCTTGCCAGCGCACATGATCATAGGTGTGAAGCCCCACCTCGAACCCGGCGTCGTGAGCGCTGCGCATGACGGCGCCCGCGCTTCGCCCGATATCCGGCCCCGGCAGCAGCACTCCATAGAGCAGCGTTTTCAGGCCGTAGTGCTTGAGCACCGAGGTGCGCGCAACCTTTTGTGCGAAACCCTTGCGAAAGACACGACGCATGGCGCGTCCGGTGTTATCGGGTCCCACGGAAAAATAAAAGGTCGCGTCTACCCCCAGCTTCCGGAATAGTTTCATGAGCCGCGGCACGCCTTCGCGCGTGCCCCGCAGGGTGTCCACATCGACCTTGAGGCCGATGCGCGAGTTCTCAAGCATCGCGCGACAACAACGCCGATGCCGACGGCAGGCTGTGGGCGTAGGAGTCGAAGATCGCGTTTAGCGCCGCGCGCATATCGGTCGTGGGCGTCCATCCCAGTTCCGCCGTGGTGTTCTTGATCGAGGGCAGCCGCGCCGGGATATCCGCATACCCCTTGCCGTAGTAGTCGAGAGCGGAAATGTCAATGAGCTTGGTATTGCGGGCGGTCGGTGCGTATTCCGGCCGCGACAGGGCGATCTCCAGCATCATCTCCGCCAGCTTGCGGATGGAATACGAGTTGTGCGGATTGCCGATGTTGTAGATCTTCCCGTCGGCAATGCCACCCGGATTGTCGATGATCGTGGTCAGGCACTCGACAGCGTCATCGATGAAGGTGAAAGCACGCGTCTGCTTGCCGCCGTCGACCAGCTTGATCGGTTCGCCGCGCACGATGTGGCCGAGGAACTGAGTGAGCACCCGCGAACTGCCCTCCTTGGGATCATCCATGCTGTCGAGGCCGGAGCCGATCCAGTTAAAGGGACGAAACAGCGTGAACTGCAGCCCCTGCTGGCCATAGGCATAGATGATGCGATCGAGCAGCTGTTTCACGCAGGAATAGATCCAACGTTGTTTGTGGATGGGGCCCAGCACCAGCTCAGACGTATCAGAATCGAATTCCTTGTCCTTGCTCGCGCCGTAGACCTCGGAGGTAGACGGGAACACGACGCGCTTTTTGTACTTGACGCAGTGGCGAATAATGGGCAGGTTGGCTTCGAAATCTAGCTCGAATACCCGCAGCGGCTCGCGCACATAGGTCGCCGGCGTCGCAATCGCCACCAGCGGCAGGATCACATCGCACTTGCGCACGTGGTACTCCACCCATTCACGGTTGATGGTGATATCGCCCTCCACGAAATGAAATTTCGGGTCGCCGAGCAGCGTGCCGACGCGCTCGGATTGCAAGTCCATGCCGAAAATATTCCAATCGGTGCGCGCCAGAATGTACTTGCTCAGGTGATGGCCGATGAAGCCATTGACGCCAAGGATGAGAACGTTTTTCAAAATAATCCCCTGCTCAGGTTAATCTTCGAGGCCGGCGCCGGCTCAGTTTAAGGGCAACGGCCGGCGTGCCAAAGCCGGTGGCGCACGATCGGGAGTCACGGCCACGCCGTCGATCGCCACCTGCACCATCCGCAATCGCCGCCCGTCGATGCAGTCGGCGTACCACTCGCCGTTCTCGGCATATAGACAGGGCGCACAGCCTGCGTGGCGCGCCGGCCGCTCATCCACGCGCGTCTCCAGGACGGCAAGCCTACACCCGTTCACCTCGGTAAAGGCACCCGGAAACGGCGGCGCCACCGCCCGCACCAGATCGTGCACGGCGCGGGCGCTGCGCCGCCAATCGATGCGCCCGTCTTGCGGGGCGCGCCGCCCAAAATAGGATCCTGCGGCAAGATCGAGCGGGCGCGCCAGCGCTTTGCCCGCCGCCAAGGCCGGCAGGCTGCGCTTCAGCACCTGCTCGGCGGCTGCGGCCACCTTGAGCGAGACGTCGAGTGCCGTGTCATTCGCGAGGATGGGCACGGACTCCTGATCCACGAGTGCGCCTGCGTCCGGCTTCTCCAGCATGTAGTGCAGGCTCGCTCCTGTCGCGGATTCGCCGTTGAGAATGGCCCAGTGCACTGGCGCTCGCCCGCGATATTTCGGCAGCAGCGATCCGTGCATATTGAGCGCGCCGTGGCGCGGGACGTTGAGCCAAGCCTTGTCCAACATGTATCGATAGTAGAACGAGAACAGGAAATCGGGACTCGCGGCCTGCCCTGCCGCTATCCACTCCGGCGTGTTGGGGTTATCGGGTGCCACGACCTTGACACCATGCGCCTCGGCCATTTGCCGCACACTGCCGAACCATTGATGCTCGCCGGGGTCGTCGACGTGCGTGAACAGCAAGGGAATCTCGACGCCCTGCGCCAATAACGCCTGCACGCAGCGCACTCCGACCTCGCTGTAGGCAAAGACCACCGCACGGGTCACCGCGGCACAGCCTCGCCGCGCGAAGGATTCGCCATGGCCGGGAACGCTACGCCGCGCTCCGCACTGGCTCGTTCCGCGCCGGCAGTATCTCCGCCGTCCTCCTCCAGCACGGCCTGCACGATGTAGCGCGGGCGCTCGCGCACTTGAGCATAGATGCGCCCGACATACTCGCCCAACAAGCCGATGCCGAACAGCGCCACGCCGATCAAAAAGAACACGATGCCGAACAGAGTGAACAATCCCTCGGCTTCCGGCCCGACGATGATGCGGCGCACGAACAGATACACCACGAGCAGCGCAGAGAGAGTCGCCACCGCCATGCCCACCATGGAGAACAGCTGCAAGGGCACGACCGAAAACCCCGTGATCAGATCGAAATTCAGCCGCACCAAACTGTACATCGAGTATTTCGATTTGCCGGCAAAGCGCTCTTCGTGCGCGATCGGCACTTCGATGGGACGCATGGCGTACAGCGAGGCCAGCGCGGGGATGAACGTGTTCACTTCCCGAGTCTGGTTGAGCGCCGTGACCACCGAGCGCGCATAACCGCGCATCATGCAGCCCTGATCGGTGATGCGCACCGGCGTGATCAGCTCGCGCAGACGATTGAGGCGTTTGGAGAACCATCGGCGCCACAACGAGTCCTGGCGCTGCTGGCGAATCGTGCCCACATAGTCGTAGCCCTGATCGAGCATGCTGACCAGCTTGCCGATCTCCTCCGGCGGGTTCTGCAGGTCCGCATCCAAGGTAACGACGTAATCCCCGCGCGCATAGGCCAGCCCCGCCATGACGGCCGAATGCTGTCCGAAATTCGCATGGAACAGGACCACTCGGGTGTGCTGCGGCCGGAGGGAGAATTGCTGCCGCAACAGCGCGACCGAGCGATCGCGGCTGCCATCGTTGACGAACACGATTTCATACGACACCCCAAGCGCATCGAGCGTCCGGTACAGCCGTGCGAATAGTGTCGGCAATACCGCCTCTTCGTTGTAGACCGGGATGACGACAGTGAGTTTGGGAATTGGCGCCATTGCCTTAAGTGTCCGCCGCGACCGCGCCTTGCGACTCGAGCAGAGCCAGTAACTCCGCGGTTTTGGCATGCATGAGAGGCACCGAATTGCGCGCCTCGACGTTGAGCCGGATCAAGGGCTCGGTGTTGGAAATACGCAAATTGAAGCGCCAGTCCGCGAATTCGAACGACACCCCATCGGTGCGGTCCAGGACGATCGCCTGGGGTGCGTAGCGCGCCTCGAAGGCCGCGATGGTCGCCTTGGCATCGGGAACCCGGTAATTCAGCTCGCCGCTGACCGGAAACAAACCGATCCGCTCGCCTACCAGCTGGGATAGCGTCTGTCCCGTCTCGCTCAGCGCTTGCGCGATGATGAGCCAGGGAATCATGCCGCTGTCGCAGTAGGCGAAGCGCTGAAAATAGTGATGCGCACTCATTTCGCCGCCATAGATGCCATCGACCTCACGCATCCGTTGCTTGATGAACGCATGGCCGGATTTTGAAAGCACCGGTGCCCCGCCGTTGGCCTTGACGACCTCGATGGTGTTCCACGTCAGCCGGGGATCGTGGACGACCTTGCCGCCCGGATGGCCGCGCAGCAACACGCGGGCCAAGAGGCCGACGATGTAATACCCCTCGATGAAGCCGCCGTGCTCATCGAAGAAAAAGCAGCGGTCGAAATCACCGTCCCAGGCGACGCCAAGATCCGCGCCGTGCCGGCGGATCGCCTCGATCGTGGGGGCGCGATTCACCTCGAGCATGGGATTGGGAATGCCGTTCGGGAAATGCCCATCCGGCGCGTGATGCACTTTGATGAACTCGAAGGGTAAATGCGCTTCCAGCTGATCGATGATGAGACCGGCCCCGCCATTGCCGGCGTTGACCACGATCTTGAGCGGCTTGAGCTTACGGACGTCGACATAGGACAACAAATGCGCGACGTAGGCCTCCGTGGTATTGATGCGATGCCGCGTGCCGGTGCCGGACGGCGTGGGGAAATCGCCCTGCTCCGCGAATGCGCGAATGTCCTGAAGACCGTTATCGCCGCTGATCGGTTTCGATTGTTCGCGCACGAATTTCATGCCGTTGTAATCGGGCGGATTATGGCTGGCGGTGATCATGATGCCGCCGTCGTACGCACCGTCGAAGGTCGCGAAATAGACGCCCTCCGTGCCGCACACGCCGATATCGAACACATCGACGCCGCTGTCTGTCAGCCCGCGGCACACGGCATCGGCGAGTCCGGCGCTCGACAAGCGGATATCGCGCCCGATCACCACACGCTTGGGAAAGAGAAACTGCGCGTAGCCGCGAGCCACCCGATAGGCCACCTCGTCGTTCAATTCACTGGGAATGCGGCCGCGTAAATCGTACGCCTTGAAGCAGGTGATCGATTTCAAGTGCTCGTCCCTTGGCGGCCGTAGTTGTCCTCATAGCGCACGATGTCGTCTTCGCCCAGGTACGAGCCCGATTGCACCTCGACGATGTGCAAGGGCATCTTGCCGGGATTCTCGATGCGGTGAGTGGCGCCGATGGGGATGTAGGTCGATTCGTTCTCGGACAACAAAAACGTCTTGTCGTTGCAGGTGATGCGCGCGGTGCCCTGCACCACGATCCAATGCTCGGCGCGATGGTGGTGCATTTGCAGCGACAACACACCACCCGGCTTGACCGAGAGGCGCTTGACCTGAAAGCGCTCGCCGTTGTCGATGCTGTCGTAGCTGCCCCAGGGCCTGAAGACTTCGCGATGCCAGGACGATTCGCTGCGGCCGGACTTCTTGAGCAGCGCGACCAGCTCTTTGACATCCTGCACGCGCTCCTTCGGCGCCACCAGAATGGCGTCCTTGGTTTCGACGATGATGTGATCGTCCATGCCTACCGCGGCGACCAAACGGCTGGTCGAGTGCACATAGCAGTCGTGTGTGTCATGCACCATGACATCGCCCTGCAGCACATTGCCCTCTTCGTCGGCCGGCAAGGCATCGAACAGCGAGGACCAGGAGCCGACGTCGCTCCAGCCCGCATCGAGCGGCAGCACAACCGCATCGCGCGTCTTTTCCATCACCGCATAGTCGATCGAATCGCTGCGGCACTTGTCGAATTCGGCCTTGTCGATCCGCACGAAATCCAAATCCGCTTTTGCCGCGCGGCATGCGGCCTCAGAGGCTGCGAGAATGTCCGGCGCAAATGCCGCAAGCTCCGCCAGATAGCGGCTGGCCTTGAACACGAACATGCCGCTGTTCCAGTAGTAATCGCCCGAAGCGACGAACTGGGCCGCCACGTCCAGCGGCGGTTTTTCGATGAATTTCTGCACCGGATACGCCGGGCCCTTGCCCTCGCCGCGGCGGATATACCCGTACCCTGTTTCGGGCGTGTGCGCCACGATGCCGAAGGTCACGAGCTTGCCGGCCTGGGCCAGGTCCGCGGCCACTTTGGCCGCCGCCTGAAAGGCGCGCGCATCGCGAATCACGTGATCCGCGGGCGCCACCACCATGATGGCCTCAGGGTCGATCTTCTGCGCCGTGAGCGCGGCAAGAGCGACGGCCGGCGCCGTATTGCGGCCGACGGGTTCGAGCAGTATTGCCGAGGCCTTTACACCCAAGGCGCGGAGCTGCTCCGCCACGGTAAAACGATGCGCTTCGTTGCACACCACGATCGGCGGCTGCGCGCCGGGGATACCCGCAAGGCGCGTGGCCGTATCCTGGATCATGGTGTGCTTGCCGGTAAGAGCCAGCAATTGCTTGGGGTACATTTCTCGCGACAGCGGCCAGAGCCGCGTGCCGGCGCCGCCGGATAAAATCACCGGGATTAATACAGTCATGAGTCACTCGCAAAGGAAGGTTTGCCGCGGCCGATCGCATAATAACTGAACCCCGCTCGCGCCATTTGCGCCGGGTCGTAGAGATTTCGACCGTCGAATATCGCCGGCGAGCGCAGCGCGCTCTTGATGGCGTCGAAGTCGGGGCTGCGAAATTCCCGCCATTCGGTCACGATGGCGAGGGCATCGGCACCCTCGAACACTTCGGGGCTGGTGCTGCACAAGACGAGATCATCCCGATGGCCGTAAATCCGTTCGCACTCGGGCATCGCAACCGGATCATAGGCACGCACCTTGGCGCCCGCCGACCAGAGAGACTCCATCAGGACGCGGCTCGCTGCCTCGCGCATGTCATCCGTGTTGGGCTTGAAGGACAGGCCCCACAGGGCGATGGTCTTGCCCCGCAAATCACCGAAATGCGCTTTGATCTTCTGAAACAGCACCTTCTTCTGACGATTGTTGACGCTCTCCACTGCCGTCAAAACGCTGGCCTCGTAGCCCACCTCCTCGGCCGACCGCTTGAGAGCCTGCACGTCCTTGGGAAAACACGAACCGCCATAGCCCACGCCGGGATAAATGAAGGCATACCCGATGCGCGGATCGGAACCGATTCCCAGGCGCACTGACTCGATGTCGGCGCCGAAATGTTCCGCCAGATTGGCCAACTCATTCATGAAGCTGATTTTTGTGGCGAGCATGGCGTTCGCGGCGTATTTGGTAAGTTCGGCCGAGCGCACATCCATGACGATCATGCGGTCGCGGTTATGCGTGAACGGTTCGTACAGGGACCGCAGCAATTCGGTGGCCCGTGCGGAATCCGTGCCGACGATCACCCGGTCCGGTTTCATGAAGTCGCTCAGGGCGGCTCCTTCCTTGAGAAACTCGGGATTCGAGACGGTGTCGAACTCGATCGTGGCCTTGCGCGCCGCCAGGGCCGCTCCCACGGCCTCCCGGACCTTATCGGCGGTCCCCACAGGCACCGTCGATTTCGTCACCACCACCTTGTACTCGGCCATGTGCTCGCCGATGACGCGCGCGACCGCGAGGACATACTGCAAGTCCGCAGACCCATCCTCGTCCGGCGGTGTGCCCACGGCGATCAGTTGGAATAGCCCGTGCTTCACTCCCTCCTCGGCGCTGGTCGTGAAGCGCAGGCGTCCGGCGTCGGAATTGCTCTTGACCACGGCATCCAGGCCGGGCTCGTGAATGGGAGTTTCGCCCCGCTTCAACATGGCGATCTTGCGTTCATCGACGTCAACGCATACCACTTGATTACCGGCATCGGCTAGGCATGCGCCTGTCACCAGGCCCACGTAGCCTGAGCCAAAAATCGTAATTCGCATGCGTAATCTTCTGATTTAACTGGGAAAAGTACCCGAAAGCCTAGCGGTTTCGGGTGGGCAAGTAAAGCGCAAATCCTGCTCGCGCTCCCGTTCATCGGCGGCGATGGGCGGACCGCGTCATGGGGAAATCAAGGGATTTACAATGAGGATGCCTGCGATCATCTGACCCGCGTTTAGGTCTTCACTGTAAATGTGCGCCGCGCCGGCCTGCTCGGCCGAGGCCACAATGAGTGCGTCCCAAAAGGACAGTTGCCCCATTTCAGCAATATGGGTCGCACGAACTACCGTATCAGCCGTGGTCGCCTCGCGAATCCACGCACCATAGGTATTCACGATCTCACGTGCGGTCGAGGTAGCCACCGGCGTCGCGAGTTTCCGCGTCACGTTGACGTAGAACTCCTGCAGAACCTGCACGGAGAGCCTACCCTTATCATCGTCCCACAGCGGGCGCAGACTTTCGATGGATCTTTCGCGCTTAACGCCCGCGTCGGCATCGTGAGCGTAAATCAGAATATTCGTGTCAACGAACACGACTGCGCTCATGTATGGCCTCGCGAGGCAAGGGTATCCCGCCAAGTGCGAGAGGAGTTAAGAACAGGCCAAGCGCCCGTTTTCTGGCGGCGGTGAATTGCGCGTCTTGGTTCACCAACGCGCGCAATTCATCGGCCAACAAGGCGCTCACGCTGAGACCGCGACGGCTCGCGACCGCACGCGCCTTCTTTAAGAGAGCGGCCTCGATAGCGACCGTAATGTTATGTTTTGCAGCCATTAGTGCTCACCCAGTCTTCACGTAATTTACGTGAAAAGGCGCCGCCAGTCAATTTTCGAAATCCCGGGCCGTGGCGCGGCGCGCCGGAAATCAACTCCACGGCTCTCGCAGCATCGTCTGCTCCCACGCCAGCGAGTGGGTCACGATGGCCGCCAGGTCGTCATAGCGCGGCTGCCAGCCGAGTTCGGCTCGGATGCGATCGGCGCGCGCGACCAGGTAGGCGGGATCGCCGGCCCGGCGAGCCTCCTCGCGAATGACCAGAGGCTTGCCCCCGATGGTTTCGACCATCCGCAGCACCTCGCGTACCGAATAGCCGTGACCGTAGCCGACGTTGAGCGTCACCGATTTGCCGTTGCGGCGCAGATAGTCGAGGGCGTTCAAGTGCGCGGCGGCCAAATCTTCGACGTGTAGATAATCGCGCATCCCCGTGCCGTCAGGGGTCGGGTAGTCGCTGCCGAACACCGACACGTGCGGCCGTTTGCCGACCATGGCTTCGCAGGCCACCTTGGTCAATAGGGTGGCACCCTCCGTCGCCTGGCCGATTCTTCCGCCTGGATGGGACCCCGCCACATTGAAGTACCGCAAGGCCACGTAGCGCAGGCCGCTCACCGCGGCGACATCGCGCAGCATCCACTCGCTCATGAGCTTGGAGGTGCCATAGGCATTGATGGGACGGGTCGGCGACTCCTCGTCGGCATAGCCCTGCTCCGGCATGCCGTAGACCGCGGCGGTCGACGAAAACACGAAGTTCTTGACGTCGTTCTCGACGCAAGCCTGCAGCAGGGAACGCGTAGCGCAGGTGTTATTGCCGTAATACTTGAGCGGTTTCGCCACGGACTCGGGCACGATGGTATGCGCCGCGAAATGCATGACCGTGTCGATCCGATGATCCGCCAGCAGCTTCGATACGAGCGCATGGTCGCCCACGTCGCCGACCACCAGTTCGCCCGCCGTCACCGCCTGTCTGAAGCCGCGGCCCAGGTTATCGAGGACGACGATTGTCTCGCCGGCTTCCCCCAATTGACGCACGACGTGGCTGCCGATATAGCCGGCGCCGCCCGTGACCAAGATGCTTCCGTTTGCCACACCCACCTCAAGAACAGACCGAGACTCCCGTTAAGGATGGGCAGTATCGGTGGGGCCGATATTCCTAACAATGCGGCGGGGCTTGAGACTGGTGACTTTCCGATCGTCGGCGGCGACGGTGGTCTGGCGCGCCCACACCAGGTCATGCGACTGAGGCGCGGGCTTGTATTCCTCCACGACCTCGCCGAGCAAATGTAGCGCCCGATGGCAATCGAACCGGCTCATCGCCACCAAGATCTCTTCCAGCAAGGATTGCACGCGCTCCCACGGCAGTGAATGCTCGATCGCACGCAAGATCATCGGATGTTCGGTGCCGGTGACGTTGTTGCCGATCAGCAGTTCCTCGTAGAGCTTCTCCGCGGGACGCAGCCCGGTATAGGAAATCTCGATATCCCCGTCGGGATGCTGCTCATCGCGCACGGTCAGACCCATGAGATTAATCATCCGCCGCGCAAGATCCCCGATCCGAACCGGCTTACCCATGTCGAGCACGAATACATCGCCGCCCTCCGCCATCGAGCCGGCCTGAATCACGAGCTGAGCCGCCTCCGGAATGGTCATGAAGTAGCGGATCACTTCGGGATGGGTCACGGTGACCGGACCGCCGGCTTTGATCTGCTCGTTGAACAGCGGTACCACGGAACCCGAGGATGCCAGCACATTGCCGAACCGCACCATGCAAAACCGCGTCTTGCTGCCGCGCCGATGCAGGGCTTGCAGGACGATCTCCGCAAAGCGCTTGGTCGCCCCCATCACGTTGGTCGGATTGACCGCCTTGTCGGTCGACACCAGAACGAAGGTTTCTACCTCCGTCTCATGGGCGGCTTCCGCGGCATACCACGTGGCAATCACGTTGTTGTGGACGCCTTCGATGACATTCTGTTCGACAATCGGTACATGTTTGTACGCAGCCGCGTGGTACACCGTTTGCACCCGATAAGCCTGCAGGATGTCGCGCAAGCGGAACTTGTGGTGGGCATTGCCGATCAGTCCGACCAGATCGACAGCCAAGGCATGGTGAGCAGCAAATGTCGTCAGCTCGCGTTGAATGTTGTAGAGGGCCAATTCGGACATCTCGAACAAGACCAGTCGTTTTGGGCCCAAACCGATGATCTGCCGGCATAGCTCCGAGCCGATCGAGCCGCCCGCCCCAGTAACCATGACCACCCGATCGCGCACGCAAGCGTCGAACAAGCCCGCCTTCGGCGGCACTGAATCCCGGCCCAGCAGGTCGCATACGTCCACTTCCCGGATGTCCTCCACCGTTGCGGTGCCGGTGACCAGTTGCTCGAATTCGGGCACGGTTTGCACATGCACGCCGAGAGGTTCCAACTCGCTGATGATTTCCCGGCGCCGGCGGCGGGTCAATGACGGCAGCGCCAGCAGAATACGGTCGATATTGCGCGATTGAATCAGCGCCGGCAGTGCTTCAGGGGAGTACACCTTGATGCCGTTGACCATGCGGCCGTGCAGGCTCTTTTTGTCGTCGATGAACACCAATGGGTCGAATGCGCGCGTGGTCGACAAGGCGCTGGACAGCCGCGCACCCGCATCCCCCGCCCCGTATATCGCCACTCGGGCGACCGTCGGTTGGTGATAGTGGGTGAGCAAGTAGTAGCGAACCACGAAACGCGAACCGGCGACGTACAACAAGGCGAGGCAGGAGTAGATCGTCACCACGCTCCAGGAAAGCGCCGGTATTTTCAGCCAAAACCCTACAATGCCCAGTATTAGCCCGCTCAAAAATACCGCGAAGGCGACGGCGAACACTGCCTTATGGCCGAGAAAACGGATGACAGCCCGGTACAGGCCCATGCGCACGAAAATCGGCGTGCTGATGACAATCACCGCCACATAAGCGGGCCAGTCAGCAAGAAAGAATCCGGGGGTACCGGTTTTGAGTGCCAGAGCACCCCACAAGGCCAAGGGCATCATCACTGCATCGGTGCAAATCGCTATGACGCGCTTGACCGCTCGCGGCATTTCGACGGTCTGCCGCGCAAAGCTATTGGTCGTTTCTATGGTCTTCGAACCCAAGATGAACCTTCCTGACAACACACCCTCGGCGGCGTGAGCGTTCGGTTTTGCCGCGCGTCGGGATTTTTTTATATTCCTGCGCGCAGTGTACCGAATTTATCTAGCTAGTCACCAACGGTGTTGCAAAGCTTAATTCGAGTTAATGTAAACGCGCGAGGTTGAGTCACGTTGACGCCACGCAGCGCAGCGAGTGTTGCCATCCGCAGACACAACGCGTCGGTCCATGTAAAAGATACAAGACCTGAGCGAATCTTGGCACGCATCGTTTACACTCCGCGCTTTGGAACGGAGTCGCGATGCGAGGCTTGAGCAAGCTCAGGATAGGTGTCATTGGCCTCGGATACGTAGGTTTGCCGCTGGCGGTCGCATTTGGCAAGAAATACCGCACTTTGGGGTTCGATAACAACCCGTCTCGCATTCACGAGTTGAAAGCGGGACGCGACGTCACGCTGGAGACCACCGGCGCAGATCTCAAAGTCGCGCGCAAACTGAGCTTCTCGGCTGACAGCGAGGACCTCGATTCCTGCAATGTCTTTATCGTGACGGTGCCGACCCCGATCGATCAATATAAGCGTCCAGATCTCACCCCGCTTCTCAAAGCAAGCGAGACGGTCGGCCGTGTCCTCAAGAAGGGCGACATCGTCATCTATGAATCCACGGTCTATCCTGGCTGCACCGAGGAGATCTGCGTGCCCGCTCTGGAGCGTTATTCATCGCTGCGCTTCAATGAAGATTTTCACTGCGGCTACAGTCCCGAGCGCATCAATCCGGGTGATAGGCAACATCGACTGGCGACGATCAAGAAGGTGACGTCCGGCTCGACCAAGCAGACGGCCGAGCTCGTGACCGCCCTCTACGCATCGATCATCGGGGCGGGTACTTATCAGACTTCGAGCATCAAAGTGGCGGAAGCCGCCAAGGTTATCGAGAACACCCAGCGCGACGTGAACATCGCACTGATAAATGAGCTTTCGCTGATATTCAAGCGTATCGGCATCGACACCGAAGAGGTGTTACGCGCCGCGGGAACCAAATGGAATTTCTTGCCCTTCCGGCCTGGACTGGTGGGTGGGCATTGCATCGGCGTCGATCCTTATTACCTGACGCACAAAGCGACCGAGATCGGTTATCACCCGGAGATGATCCTTGCCGGGCGGCGAGTCAACGACGGCATGGGAGCGTACGTCGCCCAGCAGATCATCAAGCTCATGACGGAGCGGCGCATCATGGTCGCGGACTCGAATATTCTGATCCTCGGCCTCGCGTTCAAGGAAAATTGTCCTGATTTGCGCAACAGCAAGGTGATGGATGTGTTCAACGAGTTGCGGCGCTTCGACGCCCGGGTCGACGTATACGACCCATGGATCGACACCGATGCGGCATATCGCGAATACGGATTGCGCCCGATCGACAAGCCGAAGATCGGCTCTTATGATGCAATCGTGCTCGCCGTCGGGCACGACGAGTTCAAGACCATGGGCGTACGTAAAATCCGCCGCTTCGCAAAACCGGTGCACGTCCTATACGACGTCAAATACCTCTTTCCCCACGATCAGACCGACGGCCGCCTATAGTTCCCTATGAAATTCTTGGTCACCGGCGCGGCGGGCTTCATTGGATTCTTCGTCTCTCAGGGCCTGCTGGCGCGCGGCGACGAAGTGGTCGGGCTCGATAACCTCAACGATTACTACGATCCACGCCTCAAGGCTGCGCGGCTTGAACTCTTGAAGCGACACGCTAATTTTCGCTTCGTAAATCTGGATTTGGCGGATCGACCGGGCATCGAAGCGTTGTTCGGCGCAGAAAAGTTCAGCCGCGTGATTCACTTGGCCGCGCAGGCCGGCGTACGCAACTCGATCGAAAATCCGCATATATATGTCGCCAGCAACGTGGTCGGTTTTCTACACGTCATCGAAGGGTGCCGCCGCTACGGCGTCGAGCACCTTGTCTACGCCTCCACGAGTTCGGTCTACGGTGCGAATACCCATATGCCGTTTGCCGTGGACCAAAATGTGGATCACCCGCTTACCCTGTATGCAGCAACAAAAAAAGCCAATGAGCTCATGGCGCACTCCTATTCGTCTCTGTACGGGCTGCCTACCACGGGTTTGCGCTTCTTCACAGTCTATGGCCCGTGGGGCCGTCCGGATATGGCCCTGTTCCTCTTCACGGTCAATATTCTCGCGGGCAAACCGATCGACGTTTTCAATCACGGCAAGCATAAGCGTGATTTCACATACGTAGCCGATATCGCGGCGGGTGTCATCGCCGCGGTGGACCACGTGGCGAGGCCCGATGCGGCCTGGGATTCGGAGGCGCCGAATCCCAGCACGAGCCGCGCACCATACCGGCTCTACAACATCGGCAATCAACAACCGATAGAGCTGCTGCGCTACATCGAGGTGCTCGAGGATTGCTTGGGCCGCAAGGCTCAAAAAAACCTGCTGCCGCTGCAGCGCGGCGATGTGCCCGACACGCTAGCCGACGTGAAGGAATTGACCCGCGACGTCGGCTACCGCCCGGGCACCTCCGTCGAAGAAGGTGTGAAGCGATTCGTCGAATGGTATCGCTCCTACTATGGCGTCAAATGACGTAATCCGGGGCTATAGCCGCGCCTCTGCCGCGTGTTCCTTGAACCACGTGTACGTGTGTTCGATGCCGGTCCTCAAAGGTATTTTCGCGCGCCAGCCGAGCACGTTGAGACGGGTGATGTCGAGCAACTTTCGCGGCGCGCCGTCCGGCTTAGTGGTATCGAACTCCAGGCGGCCTGCGTAGCCGGTCACCGCGCTGACCAGCTGCGCGAGTTCACCGATGGCGATGTCCTGTCCGCAGCCTATGTTGACTATATCCTCGGAATCATAAGTCCTGAAAAGATGCACGACCGCTTCCGCCAAATCGTCAACGTGCAAGAATTCCCGCCGGGGAGTGCCGGAACCCCAGATTGTTACGCTTTCAGCACCGCTCAATTTGGCTTCGTGACAGCGGCGGATCAAGGCGGGCAACACATGGGAGTTCTGCAGATCGAAATTATCGCCGGGCCCATAGAGATTGGTCGGCATCACTGCAATTGAACAAAAACCGAACTCTCGGCGGTACGCTTGGCACATCTTCAGTCCCGCGATTTTGGCGATCGCGTACCATTCGTTTGTGGGCTCCAGCGGGCCTGTCAGCAAATATTCTTCCTTGATGGGCTGCGGTGCGAGCTTCGGGTAAATGCAGCTCGAACCAAGAAAAACTAGTTTGCGGACACCAAAGCGGTGCGCGCTGTCGATGACGTTGTCTTGGATCATCAAATTGTCGCGCATGAACAGGGCTGGATGGCTGTCGTTAGCGTAGATGCCGCCCACCCGCGCCGCCGCCAGGACGACGGCATCCGGCCGCTCACGCTGGAAAAAATCCCGAACCGCCGCCTGCTGCGTAAGATCCAGTTCAGAATGGTTGCGCAGAAGCAAATTGTCGTAGCCTTGCCGGCGCAATGCGCGCACCACGGCCGTGCCCACCAATCCTCGGTGGCCGGCAACATAAATTCGCTCAGCTTGCTCTTGGATCACGGCAGCTATTCGTGATGGCTATAAATTTTGTAGCCTTCTTTGGCGACCATCGCGTCCCGTTTCGCCAAGGCCAGGTCGGACTCGACCATCTCCGCCACCAATTCCGCAAAGCTCACCTCGGGGATCCAGCCGAGCTTCTCGCGCGCTTTGGTTGCATCCCCCAGCAACGTGTCCACTTCGGCCGGGCGGAAATAGCGCGGATCGACCTGCACCAGTTGACGGCCCGAGCGGGTGTCGACGCCCACTTCTTGCACCCCCTCCCCGCGCCACTCGATAGTCATGCCGAGCAACGAGCCCGCGGCTACGACGAAGTCCCGCACGGAAAATTGCATCCCCGTGGCGATTACAAAATCCTCCGCAGTGGGTTGCTGCAGCATCAGCCATTGTGCTCGGACGTAGTCTCGGGCATGGCCCCAGTCGCGGCGCGAATCAAGGTTACCGAGATACAGGGTGTCTTGCAGCCCGACGTGGACACGGGTCAGCGCGCGGGTGATCTTGCGGGAAACGAACGTCTCGCCGCGGGTCGGCGATTCATGGTTGAACAGGATGCCATTACAGGCGAATAAACCGTAGGCTTCGCGATAGTTCACCGTGATCCAATAGGCATACACCTTGGCAGCGCCATACGGCGAGCGCGGATAGAACGGCGTAGTCTCACGCTGCGGAATTTCTTGTGCCTTGCCGAACATTTCCGACGTCGATGCTTGATAGAAACGGGTCTTCTTCTCGAGGCCCAGAATTCGGATCGCTTCCAATACCCGGAGGGTGCCTAAGGCGTCTGAGTTGGCGGTATATTCGGGCGTCTCGAACGAGACCGCGACGTGGCTTTGTGCGGCTAAATTGTAAATCTCCTCCGGCTGCACCTCTTGAATGATACGAATGAGATTCGTTGCATCGGTCAGGTCGCCATAATGCAGCTTCAGGCGGACGTTCTTCTCATGGGGATCTTGATAAAGATGATCGATTCGGTCGGTGTTGAACGACGACGCACGCCGTTTAATGCCGTGCACCACATACCCCTTCTTCAGGAGAAACTCAGCGAGATAAGCGCCGTCCTGTCCGGTAATGCCGGTGATCAAAGCAGTCCTAGACAAGCCGCACCCCCGAATTTTTTCCGAACGATCCGCGCCTCTCAGCACGAAAGCCGGCGCAAGTATGCCACCTAAGCCTGCTGTAATGAACCGGCGATCGCACGCCGCTCTTTTTCCTTGTGTATGTAAATCAATAGTTTGGCGCCATAACCCTCGCATGAGGTATCCTTGCGACCCAGCCCGGCAACCGCATGCAAGCTCGACCATGAGGACAAGCGATTGAACATCATTCGTGGATTCTATGGGGCGTCGCTGTTTTTAGCGATCGCCTTCTCATGTGGAACTTTCAACCCGCGGGAGGCGCATGCAGCCGGCGCTCCGGAATCGTGCGAAGCAAGCGAGCACGGCATCAGCCCCGGGGCCCCCGATAATACGGCAGCGTTCAAGAAGATGCTCACCGAATGCGCCGGCAAACAAATAAGACTTACGCACGGCACTTACACATTCAGTCCCGCCGGCTATGACAACGGGCTGTACATTCAATCCGGTACGAGCATCGTGGGCGATGGCGCGGAAGGCGACGCAGGCACCGTCATGCGAATCGCGGACACGGGCAATTTCGCCAGCTTTCTCTGGATAAGCGATGCATCAAACGTTTCCATTCACGGCATCAGGTTCGAGGGAACCACTTATGAAAGCGGTTGCACCAAGCACTTGGATTATGGCCATGCGATCACCATTCATTCAGGCGCGGGAGCGCATGCGCCGGTCGAAACGATCAAGATAACGGGAAATCAATTCCATAACTTCAATGGTCAGAGCTGGATCACCATCACCGCTCAAGAGCGGAGTCCCGGAGTCGGCGCCCATAGTGAGATAGCCATCAGCAAGAACGTCTTTCTGAGCGATGCGAATCTGCGGGGAGGCTGTGCCGCGACCGGAGGAATCGGATACCCCGTGTACATGGTTTGGTTGCACGGTTCGGACGAGTCGGGCGACGGTATGATCGAGAATGTTTCGGTATCTTCGAACACCTTCCAAGCCGCTTACGTCAAGGGGGCGGTGGTACTCTGGAGCGATACTGCGCACATCGAAATTCAAAACAATACCATCAGCGACGCGGGACTTCGCCTGCCGCCGGCCCCCCAAACGGAGCTCGGCCGTTACGCCATTACCATCTATAACAGCGCCCACGAGAAGCCCGGACATTGGCCTGACACGATCAGCGTCGTCGGCAATACCATCGTCAACCCCGTATCGGCGGGCGTATATGTGGCTGGCGCAAGGAACCTCGAAATCTCCAGGAACAGGATCTCCGGGCAGTCGGACCGCTATGACGGTACGCTTCCGAAAGGTGCAATCGCGCTGAACCACGCCGAGAACGTGCGCGCGCTCGAGGGAAATGAATTGGTCAACAACTACTTCGGTATTGCCCTCGTCGCCACCGACGCGCCAACCAAGAACAATCATGTCACGCCCGCAGCGGGCGGAATGCGAACCAAGATATGGCGGGGTGAACATACCCCCCCCGAGATCGAAAGATGATGGCGCCGGATGGGCACCTCAATATGAGCCGGGGACAAAGCCGGCCAGGACGTTGAAAGGTCTTTCTAACGCCATGTCACGACGAGCGCAATCGCTCGTTTCTTTTTTTGAGGAGTGACAATGTCGGATCTGCTCGGCGAGCGCTATCGCCGCCTCTACCAAGGATATTACGATGATGGAAGCGTAACTGCAAAACGGGGAATGTCAGCGGCGGATGCACTCGATCACATTCGGGCAATCGCCGGCGCCGACTCGTTCAATAGGGTGGTGGATGTCGGCGCGGGCGAGGGAAGCTTGCTGCAGATCCTCGACGGCGCCCGGTTTGCGCCTGAGTTATATGCGCTAGAAATTTCTCCATCCGGTTTACATGCCATTCAAGCCCGAAACTTGCACTCCTTGGTCGAGGCGAAGCCGTTCGATGGATACCGGATTCCATATCCAGACAAGTTCTTCGATCTCGCGATCCTCTGTCACGTCCTGGAACATGTCGAACACGAACGCATGCTATTGCACGAATTGCGGCGCATTGCACGCCGCATCGTGATCGAAGTGCCGCTCGAGCATGGGTTCAGAATCGACCGGAAAATGGCTATCAGCAGCAAGTTTGGCCATATCAACTATTACCTGCCAGAGACCGTACTCAACTTACTCGCCACCAGCGGTCTCAAAGTCATCCGCTCGCGAATAGTTTGCTCCTCTCTGCAGTACGAGCAGCACGTCGCGGGGCGGGCGCGGGGTCTACTGATGTCACGCCTGCGTCGAACCGCGCTGCGCGTGTCGCCTCGCATGGCCCCTTGGATTTTTACGTATCTGTTCGCGGCCTATTGCGAGTCGGATACCGAGGAAACTAAAGGCACCCGAGCCACAATCAGCACGGTCTGAGATCGACTCGCAGCCGCGCCGTTTTCCTCCAGCGCGGCGTGTAATATTTACAAGATTTATTATCTGCGAAGTGCATCCATTCGGCACGCGCGCTCGATATGATCGAGAGTAGCGATCCGCATTTTAAGAACCACCGCAGGAGAAGATCTTTTATGAATCCAAAACTTCTATTTCGAGCCGGTTTGCTCGGAACCTTGTGCCTACCGCTCTGGGCGGTAGCATCGAGCCATCGCGAGGCCCCGATCATCGGCGGTTTGCCGCGTGTCGACGCCACCGATTTTTATATGTTTCGCAGCTACGAGCCCGGCCGCGCCAACTACGTAACGTTCATCGCGAATTATCAGCCGTTCCAAGAACCCCAAGGCGGCCCAAATTTTTACCCTTTGGACACCGGCGCGCTTTATACGATCAATATCGACAACAAAGGCAGCGGCGTGGCTGACATGAGCTTCGAATTCCGCTTCAGAAACCAGGTCAAGGGCTTGACCGTTCCCTCCGGCGGACATCAGGTCCAGGTCCCGCTGCTCAACATCGGCGCCGTCGACCCTGGCTCGGCCAATCTCAACGTAGTCCAAAGCTATACCGTCGCGCTCGTGACACCGGGCGGAGGTCGGCAGTACGCGCAGAACGTCTCGCTCGGATCCACCACGTTTTACAAGCCCGCCGATAACATCGGACACAAGTCGATCCCTGACTATCCCGCCTATTCATCCGGATTCATATACCAGATCGGTATTCCCGGATGCGCCATTCCCGGCAGAGTGTTTGTCGGTCAGCGAAAGGAGAGCTTCTTCATCGATGTCGGGGATACATTCGATCTCGTGAATTTGAATCCGGCAGGTCCCCGTGACGGCAACAAGAATGATCTCACCGGCAAGAACATCACCTCGATTGCATTGGAGGTCCCGATCAACTGCGTCATCAGCGGCGGCGAGGCGGTCATCGGCGGCTACACCACCGCGTCGACTCGTGATCCGCGCAACCCCTCCGATACGACCAATTTTCAGCAGGTATCGCGCCTGGGCATGCCGCTCGTGAACGAACTCGTGATAGGCCTCCCGGACAAAGACAAATTCAACGCAAGTCAGCCTTCCGGCGACGGACAGTTTCTGCAGTACGTCGCGAATCCCTCCTTGCCCATTCTGCTCAATGCCCTGTTTGGGGCCGCGGCCAATGTACCCGGAGTACCTCGGAATGACCTCATCTCGGTGTATTTGACGGGAGTCAAGGGATTGAATCAGCCGAAAAACGTCACGCCGTCCGAAATGCTGCGCTTGAATACGGCGGCGCCGCCGACACCTGCTGCCCAGCAGAATGATCTAGGTGTGCTCGCGGGCGATTTGGCGGGATTCCCGAACGGCCGCCGTCCTTATGACGACGTAGTCGATATCAGCTTGCGCGTGGTGGAGGGCCATCTCTGCGGCGCGGTGGGCAATTGCGGAGCTCTGGCGCAGAACCCGAACCCCGGGATACTGTATACCGACGGTGTGCGCGCCGCGGGACCCGATGCTGCGCATCTTCAAGTCACCGGCTTGATATTCCCGCTCGATACCTATCTGCCTGGTTTCCCATATCTCATGTACCCGATTCCGGGATCCCCGCAGGGCGCCACTCAATAGGCGCCGGCTGCCGGCCGATGGGTGACGGCGCCCATCGGCCTTTTTTGCCGCATGCTCTGCATGATTGGCGCGCATCGATCCACAGGTTAGTACTTCAATCATGCGTCCGTTTCCGACGATGATCTCTTTAATGCCGCTCAGCGCGGCGGCCTCATCGCTCTGCTTCGTCTTGCTGCTGGCAGCGTCGCCGATCCGGCGCGCCTCCGCCGCCTCGCCGTTCGTGCCCGCAAGCGATGCGCAAGTACTTGCCGATCTTCCCTCCGGCGCGCGCAACGCGGGAGGCGGTTTGCGTTCGATCACTTCCACCCGTCTCGACGTCGCCCTGCCCCTCGCGCAGCTCGACATCTCACGCGCGCGAACCACCGGCGATCTGCGCTTTCTCGGGTATGCCGATGCCATATTGAGTAGTTGGATGAGTCGGCCCGATCCCGATGCTCGTGTACTGGTGCTGAAAGCGACGGTTCTGCAGAGCCGCCATGAATTTGACGCCGCCCTCGTCGATCTCGACCGCGCGCTGAAGGCGCGTCCCGATGATCCCCAGGCTTGGCTCACCCGCGCGACCGTGCTTCGAGTTTTGGGCCGGTACGCTGAAGCCATTGCCTCTTGCGAGCATTTGCCGGTGGCCGCGGGGTCTTCTATCACCACTTTATGCGAACAAAGCTTACGAGGCCTGACGGGTCATCTGCAGAGCGCTTATGATGCTATTGCGTCCATGTCCGCGCAGGATCTCCCGCGGGAAGCGCGCGCTTGGCGGTTCTCGGAATTGGGTGAAATGGCGGAGCGGCTGGGATTCGACCCAGACGCTGAGCGTTGGTTCCGCGAGGGGCTGCAGCTCGCCCCCGACGATTTCTACATGCGAACTGCATACGCCGATCTTCTGTTGAGAAATGCACGGCCGGCGGAGGCGCTGACTTTGCTCGTGGGCCGGGAAGCGATGGAGCCCATGCTTCTGCGCATTGCCATCGCCCATAAACAACTGCGCGATGGTGCCGGGTCCGAAGCTGAATCCATGCTGTCGAGCGTCTTCGAAGTCGAGCAACAGCGCGGGGATGCGGTGCACCGGCGCGAGCAAGCGAGATTTTTGCTCGACGTGCGGCAAATGCCGATGGAAGCGTTGACGGCGGCGGAGGAAAATTGGAAAGTTCAACGCGAACCTGAGGATATTCTGATCCTGCTGCGCTGCGCCGTGGCAACGCACCAGCCGCAGGCCGCGATCCCGGCGCTGCAATTCGTGAAGGAGCAGGCGCTCGAAGATGTGCGGCTGAGGCCGTTTGAGCATGCGACATGAGCATCGTGATGCGGGTCGCGGCTGCCGGCCTCGTCCTCGCGCTTGCAATGGCATTTCCGGCGCGGGCGCACATTGCGAGCAACGGGTTCTTGGTAGCGCGCGTCGATGCCCACGATGTCAGCGGGTCGATCGAGCTGTCGGTGCGGGACGCCGCTCTCGCCGTGCCGGTCGATGCCGACGGCAACGGCAAAATCACCTGGGGGGAGCTTCGTGCAGCCGAAGCATCGCTCGTCGAGTATATCGGCGGGCATTTCTCGCTCGCCGCGCAGGGACAACCTTGCAAACTGTCCATTCGATCGCTGCAAATCACTAAACGAGTCGACGGCAACTACGCCTGGCTGCCCTTCAGCGCGAATTGCCCTGAGGACATACGCGAGCTTACCGTCAAATATGCCTTGCTGGCGGACATCGATCCCTCCCATCGCGGCCTCATGACCTTGAAATCAGGCAATGCAGTGCAGACGGCGGTGCTCGGCGCGAGCTCTGCCCCGTCGACGTTCACGCTAGCAGCGCCGAACCGTTGGCGGGCGTTCGCGGATTATTATCAAGCGGGCGTTTGGCACATATTGAGCGGTATCGATCATTTGCTGTTTTTATTTTCGCTGCTGTTGCCTGCCGTGCTGCTGCGGCAGAACGGGCAATGGAAGCCCGTTTTGCACGCACGGAGCGCCGTGATCAACATCCTGAAGGTGGTCACGGCATTCACCTTGGCTCACTCGATCACCTTGACGCTTGCGGCATTCGATGTAGTGAGGTTGCCGAGCCGGCTCACGGAATCCGTGATCGCCGCATCCATCATCATCGCGGCGCTGAACAATATCTTCCCGGTGGTCACCGAAAGCCGCGCGCGAATCGCATTCGGCTTTGGACTGCTGCACGGGTTTGGCTTTGCCTCGGTGCTCAGCGATATGGGATTGCCGCAAGGTGCACGCGTGATTTCCTTGCTCGCTTTCAATCTCGGGATCGAATCGGGGCAGCTCGCGGTCGTGCTCACCGTCATGCCTGTCATCTATGCAGTGCGGTCCGGCATGTTCTACCGGCGCGCGTTCTTGCCCCTCGGATCCGCCGCCATCGCTGCGGTGGCGCTCGTATGGCTGGTGCAGCGCGCGTTCTTGCCCACCGGCTAGGGGCTTGTTACTCCGGGCGGCCCGATCCGATCAAAAACGCGCACAAGACCAGCGGCGCGAGTGCCATGATGCAGATCTCGAGGGCTGCGCCTGGAAACTTTACGGCGAACCCGGCGCAGGGAAGCAACCAGACGAGGTTGAGGATGTTCACCGCAAGCGTCACCCGCGAGTGCGAGCCCCACCGCAGCGCAAGTCGTTGATAAGCATGCGTGCGGTGCGCCTCATAGATACGCTCACCGCGCAAAGATCGCATGCCAAGGGTGACGCTCGCATCAACCAGAAAAACACCCGCCAGAATGATCCAAGCGTAAATATTGAGCGCACTCGTCTGCGCTGAGCTGATGGCGATCACTGCGATCGCATAACCCAAATAGCCGCTGCCCACGTCGCCCATGAAAATAACCGCACGCGGCCAATTCCATCGGATGAATCCGAGGCACGCAGCGGCCGCCGCGAGCGGCGGCCCCACGTGATCCATCGATGATCCTGCCAACATGCCGAGAGCTGCGCCCCCGCCCAGGACGAACACTGCCTCAGAGGCGGCGAGGCCATCGATGCCGTCCATGAAATTGAACAGGTTCAAAAACCATGCGATTGCGAGAATGTTGAATACCCGGCCGATGGCGCCGACGTCCGAGGTCCTTCCCAAGCAATACACCGCGAGGGCAGCTGCACCGAAATGCACGATGATGCGCACGAAAATCGGGGCAGATCGGACATCGTCCCAAAATCCGACTGCGGCGACGCAGAGGCCTCCGACGATCAGCGCGGCGGCCAATGGAGCGATCAGCAATCCCGATGCATAAAGGAAACCAAGCGATGCGGTCGTGACGGCGACGATGCTCAAGCCGCCGCCGCGGGGCGTGGGGATGCTATGGGAGCTGCGCGAGTTAGGTTGGTCGACGAGACGTCCGATGGGCGAATGCCGCAGCAGCCATGCGGTCAAGCCATAGCTCGCGAAGAACGCCGCAGTTGAAATGCAACCGACGATCAGCGACGGCTCACGGCAATTCAGCCGCCGCAGGCAACGCAAGTGTCCGAATGCTGTTGAGCACCCGGGCATTTGCATCATCGGCGTCGGTGCCCCCCGTGCCGCCGATGGCGACCAGTGAATGCGTATTGGCGCTGCTCCCCGCCACCAAAAAGCAGGTTGCGGCATGACGAGGCTCGAAAGTTGCTCCATCCGGAAGCGTGGAACCTGAGTCAGCCTTGTATTGCCTCCAGTTCGCGCCATCTTTCGAATACCAGACATCGGCATGGTTGGCGCCCGCTCTGGGCGTGATCGTGCCGCCGACATTATTCCAATCGGTGGGCGCATAACCGCCGGCGAGCCACGCCACTCCATCGCTGCCCACTGCAACGCAAGCCCACATTCGAGCCGGCCAGTCGGCCACCTTGGCGCTTTGGCTCCAATTGACGCCATCTGAGGACGACCAGACATCGTTGTACACGCGGGAATAATCGCAAGCGCCGCCGCCCTCGATCCACAATTTCGACTGCAAAACGAAGACGACTGCAGCGCATCGCGGAGCGAAACCCGCTATCGTGCCAAGCGTGTTCCAAGCGCCAGCGTTGGGATCCGTGGTGCTGTAGACCTCGCCTGTGTCCGGCTGTACGTAAATAAGGCTCGACCCGAGAATCAACGCCCGCGAATTTTCGGTCGCTCTAAAAGGCAGCGGCCCTTTGGCGGCGGTCCCGTCGACAAGGGTCTCTCGGGACCACTGCGATCCATTCGCGGAGCTCCACACGCCCATGCCGATGGCGAATAGACGTTGATTCCACACCACGATCGGGCTGTAGGATTCGTAAAAGTCGGTGGGTGCCGGGAGATCCTGGACACCGAAATTAGCGACCGCCGTATCGTCCCGCGGATCCGGCACGCTCGTCGTCGCAAAACTGGGCTTTGTATTCCACGACGTGCCCGTCAAATCCGGGGATGACCATACATCGAAATAGCTGCACGTGGCCCAACAACTGTTGGTATTCGTCGATGATTCATATCCGCCACTCAGCCATAAATGGCCGGCGAACTCGGTACCCGAAGCGCTGTCGCGCGCTCCGAAAGGCCCATTGCCTGGCGAGGCGTCCCAAGGGGAAACGCGCACGGTCGTTCCACCACCGGCCAGATTCTGCCCGCTGGGACTCAGGTATTCGGACCCATCGGCCGTCTCGGCAAGAATGCCGCCGCCTACCTTGAAAATCGCCTTGATGGCGGCATTCGCCGCGGCAAGGGTGCTTCCACCGCCGCCGACATCGCGATTATTCGGGCTGAAGTACGTCGCACCGTTCTTCATTAACGTAACGACGGCCTCGCCAGCACCGACCGCTGCGATTTGCAGAATGTCGGTTTGCCCCGTATAGATCTGCACGCTGTTGCCGCCGCCGTCGAGATTACGGCCATCGGGGCTGTAATACGCGCCCGCGCCATTTGCCATTATGGCGTCCACTCCGCCCGCTACCGGCGCGAGCGAAACGATGGGCGCGATGCCCGAGGCTGCGCGAACACTCGATCCGCCACCGCCGAGATTTTTGCCGTCAGGGCTAAAATACGCAGAACCGTCGGACAACAAGGCATCGATACCGCCACCGACTGGTACTACATCGATGATTTTCCGTGAGCCGCTGTAAGCGACGATGGTCGCGCCGCCACCCGCCAGATTGAATCCATCCGCGCTGTAAAACGCTCTTCCGTCGGAAAACAGCGCAACGGCTGCCCTCGCGCTACCGGGAACTTTGACGATCTTGCTCGGAACTCCCGTCTCCTCCCCGGCCACCGTCGGAACGGCGTTCGCTTGAGGAGCTGCCGCATTCGAGTCGACAGGATTCGAGCCGACAGCATTTGGAGATGCCGGCGGATTCGAGCCGCCGCAGGAGAGCACCACGGTGCACGATGCAGCGATCCAAAAGAACTGATTCACTCTCGCAAAACGCTTTATATTCAAGCTGGTTGACTCGAACTGGCGCAGGGCCTAGTTCTTGGTGCGCACGATGGCTTTACGTTCAGACGCGTCGAGTCCGCTCAAAACCGTCCACCGAAGCTCGTCGGCGAGCCGATGGGGCGGCCTCCAGCCGAGTTGCAACTGCGCGTGGGTTGGGCGCAGCACGAACGGATCATTGAGTCGGACGACGTCGCTCCTTCGGCCTGTGATATTCAACAACCATCTTATAATTTCGGGAGGCAGAGGCGCAAGCCATGGCCGGCGGCCGGCCTGCTCTGAGAGTGTCGCGTACAAATCAGCGACTGAAATCGTCTCTTCATCGGCGGCGAGGAGCGTGGTCCGAAGCGTGCGTGGGTGCGCGGCAGCGGCGGCGATGAGATTTACCATATTGCGCACCCCGATCATCGATCGCTGCGCCCGTAAACTGCCGATGGGCAACGGCCAACCTTTGAGCGCCATGCGCAGAAGCCGCATGAAATTGCCTTTTGCACCAGGCCCGTAGATCAAGGGTGGGCGCAATATTACAAGCTGCATGTCGGCGTCGAGTTCGGACTTCAGCCACTGCTCTGCTTCGAGCTTCGATTCCGTGTACGCATCGTGCGGGCAGGGTATCGATTCATCGTCGAAGCCGCGCGGCGGCGAACTTGCACCCAGCACGCCGGCGGAGCTGAGGAAGATAAAGCGCTTCACGGCTGCGCGCTTCGCTGCCCGTGCGGCGGATTGTGTCAAGCCGACATTGGCCTTGCGAAATTCTTCACGCGCATCGGCACCCGGCTCGCGCAATACATGGGCACGCGCAGCGAGATGGATCAGGACATCGACGCCTTCGAGGCTCCTATGAAGACTTTCTGCCTGCAGGTTCGCGCGCGAAATCTCCACGATGCTGTTGCCGAGCGAAAGCAGCTCCGGACAGAGATGCCGGCCGAGAAATCCCGATGCGCCCGACACGGCGATGACAGTCATGAAGCAGCACTGCCTCCATCCAGGATTGCATTGACCGCGGACTCATATCGCGCCAAACCACGCGATTTCGCGAATTCAGCCTCGTAGAACGCCCTGCTTTGTACGCCGAGCGACGCTAACAGGCCCGGGTCCGCGGCGAGTTCGACGATGACTTTCGCGACACCCTCGATGTCGCCGCTTCGCAACGAGACACCGCCGCGCGATCGTTGCACGAACAAATCGATATCGCTGCGGGGGCCGATGTACAAGACGGGGACCCCGCGCGCCCAACATCCCTGCAGCTTGCTGGGAACCACCAGGCCTTCGAAGCCGGGTTGCAAGGTGACGACCGCGAGCTGCGCCAAGGCGAAACTTTCGGGAAACCGGCTCGAGCACAACAAGTCCCTGAATCGCACCATCGGCTCCATTCCCAACTCCCGGACTCGCCGCGTTACCTCGGCGAGACGCGAACCGCGGCCTATGAATACGAGTCGCAGCGACGGCATCGATCGATGCGCCCGTTCGACGCCGGCAAGCAAGGTGTCGAACTCGTGCGCGAGACCGAGATTCCCTGAATAGAGCACCACGAAAGCATCCTCGAGATCCAACTCTTCGCGCAGCGCGTTCGCACTGGAGGGCGATGCCACATTTCCGGTAGCCCAGTTGGGTATCTCGGCAATTTTCGCAGGATCGACTCCCTTCGACGCAAGCCGTTCGGACATCACCGGACCCAGCGCGATGACGCGGGCGGCGCTCCGATAGGCCCATCTGAAAATTCGCGCCATGAGCACACCCATGAGGCTCTGCTCGCGCAGCGCACCGTGGGCGACGAGAACTTCAGGATAGATGTCCATGGCGATGATCATCATCGGCTTTCGTCGCCATCGCGCCGCCGCAGCAACCAATGTGAGCGCGAGAGGCGGATTGGTTTGCGCAACGTACAGCTGCGGTGCGCGGCGCAAGAACAACAGCGGTAGCAGCGCTAGGTAAAACCACAATTGCCGGAGCAACTTCGCCCGGTAAATGTCCCCGTTCAGGAGCGCCGGAATGCGGCAGATCCGAATTCCCTGCAATTCCGGACTGGGCGGCGGCTCACCCTCCACCGGCGCATATTGATCGGTGCCGCAGATAACCTCGACCTCGAAGCCAAGCCGTGCCAAGTGAAGCGTGAGATCGAGGGGCAACTCCGCCCCGCCCCACCCATCGGGATAATAAAATTGTTCGATGAAAAGTATCCGACGCTTCGCGTGAGTATGCCGCATGATCAGAAAGCGCGGCCGGAATGGCGCTGCGCTTGATCGCAAGCCTGCGTGAGCTGCACAGCGAAATCACGAATGCGTTGCCGCGCGTCCGAGGCCGCGGCCTGCTGGTCCGCCACCGTCGGCGGCTCGCGACAGTCGGACCACATTTCCCGCAAACTCGCTGCAATGGCCGAAGGATCGTTTGGGTCGAAATACTCTGCACTGCCGGCCTGCTCCCGATGAACGGCGAGGTTGGAAAGCACCATTCGTACTCCCAAAGACTTTCCCTCCTCGACCGTGGTGCTCCAGCCCTCGAACAGCGAAGGATTCAGCAGGGCCACGCTCGACCGCATGAGAAACGCGACGTCTCGCGACGGAATATTGCCCAGGAATAAGAAATGATTTTCGAGCGATTGCGCGGCGACTTTTGCGCGCAGCTCCGAGTAATGGCGAGTGTTTCTGGGATCATGCGGGTTGCCGCTCGACGCGACCACGATGTCATGACCCTGAGCGCGCAACAGCGCGAGCGCATCCACGACGCGCGAATGATTCTTGTGCGTCCAGTATTGATTCGGCAGATAAAAATACCGCGGCGGCAGCCGATGCCGTACGCCGATCTGCGGATCATTCTCGCCGGGATCGAGAGCGGGATGCACGGCAAAACGCGCCACGGCGGTGCGTCCCTTCGCCTGCGGGTAGAAATGCTCGCAATCGGCGCGCGCATCCTCGCTGCTCAACAGAACGGTGCGCCGCGTCGCCAATTGCAGGCGCAACCCCAGAGATTTTCGGCGTAAGTTCCAATATGAAAACAAGTGCGGCAAATGCCGGTCCTGAAAGTCGGGCACCCACGCAAGACAGGCCGCCGGAAAGCGCCATCCCATGTAGTCTGCGGCTTCCATGACCACGTCGCATCGATGGCGCGCGCACAACCGAAAAGCCGCCCGGTTGCGCCCGAGCATCAAAGCGGAGACTAGGCCGGCCCGCCGCTTGCGCGCAACTTCCGGCTCACGGATCAACCGTTTGCCCAGCAGTGCTTGAAAGCGCGCTAGAAGCTTTGGATCGCCCGCCGGGTTGCAGAACATCACCGGCTCATAACCTAAATCGGAATGCGTCAAGAGCGCCCTGCACACGGTCTCCAGGTAATTGACTCCACCCGTCCAGACGCCGTCGTCTGGGAGCCGATAAGCGATCCGCTTCATCGCCCGTTCCGCGCGCGGCCAAACCAGTCGGCATAGTGCTTGATGCCGACATCCAGCTGAATCCGGCAGCTCGCGCCGGCAGCCGCGATGCGGCGCGTGTCCGCCACCAGAACGGCAGGATCTCCGGCTCGCCGAACGCCGGAAAACCTCACCTTCGCGGTGGACCGCAAGGCGTTCGACAACATCGCCACGATTTCCCGCACGCGCACGGCGGTTCCCGACCCGCCGTTGAAGATGGGACATTTGACGCTCGCGCGCTGCGCAACCAGGCTCAACATGGCGACGGCATCGTCCACGTGGATCCAGTCGCGAAGCTCCTCGCCGGAACCGCCGAGTTCGATTGTGGCAGGTGCCGCCATGAGCTTCGTGCTGCAGTCCCAAAGGAGCTGCTTGCGAAGGCCCTCGCCGTAGACTGAAAACATTCGGAGTACTGCAGTTTCGAGCCCGAACACCTGCGAGTATTCCTGACAGAGTTGTTCCATCACGAATTTATGATATCCATACGGCGAGACCGGCGCGGGCCGCCTCGCTTCTTCCGCGAGCGCGTCCGATGTGTCGCCGTAAACGGCGGCGCTCGACGCCGCAAGCAGTTTTGAACGGGGCGCATGCATGCGCAGCCAATCCAGAAGTCTCATCGTCGTGGTGACCGTACGATTGAAATCCTCCAAGGGCGCCTGCACTGACGTTCCGACGGCAGATCCGCCGGCGAGATGGAACACCAAATCAGGCACGCCGTGTTCCGTCGCCAACTGCGCAAGGGCTTCGGCGGTGATGTCCGAATCCGACCATTTTGCAAGGCCCGCCTGCACCCAAACGTCCATCGGCAGATGTCCGTGGCCGATGCCGCAAACGGTCATTCCTTGGTCGCGAAGATGCAGCACGAGGTGCCGGCCTATGAATCCCCTGGCACCGGTGACCCATGCGATCGCCATCGATCAGGCTCCGGCGCGATCGGCAATGAACGAGTACAACCGTCCTGGTCGATTGTCAACCTGCCGAAGAATTTTTAAAGCGGCTCGCATGATCAACGGGGACCGCAACAACCGCCGCGCGATCCGCCTAGAACAGATGAAATTCGGTACTTTATCGGCTATTCCCGCGGCCAGCGTATCCGGCGTGAGCGGCGCGTAATTGATCGGCGACTCCAGCGGACCGATGACTCGGTTCAAGGTAAAACCGGCATCCCGAAGAGCCGAGGTATATTCCGCGAGCAGGTAGGCATGCTCGCCGCCGTACACGCGGTGCAGCGGATGTGCCTGGTGAAAGCGCGGCAAGTCGGCGGCTCTGCTGATCACGTGGTCTCGCAATGCGACTAGGCGCCCGCCCGGACGCAGAACGCGAAATAACTGCCGAGTCATTGCCGATAAATCACGCGCATGATGCAGCGACTGGCGCGCGACGATCAATTGGAATTCCTCGTCTTCAAAGGGCAGGCTTTCCCCGAAAGACTGGACAACCTCGATTGAGTAGCCGGTTGCAGCCGCGAGGTCTCTGATCGCGCCGGCGCCGACGAGCGCGCTTCCGTCCGGCTCCAAAGCGGACACGCTCCAGCCATCCCGCGCGAGCGCATAGCTCACTATACCGCGACCCGCTCCAACATCCAGTGCGTTTGCAGGCACTTTGGGCAATAAGCATCGCACAGCCTGCCACTCCGCACTGGCCCAGTAGCATTCGCCGGCCTCTGCCGCCGTGCCGTCGAAATAACAGTCTCGCGCAAGCGCGGCCTGCTCCGGATCTTCGAGCAGCGCGGCGACCGCTTGCTCCCACGTTTTGTTCACCTCGCGACGGCCGGGGGAATTGTCACAAGCGCTCATCGGAATTCAATTCCCGCAATACGCGCGCGGGATTACCGGCGGCAATTGTCCACGGCGGAACACTCCGGGTTACAACGGAGCAGGCGCCGATTATCGCACCTTCGCCGACGACGACGCCCGGTAATAAGGACACGTTGAAACCGACCCAAGCGCGGTTTTCAATTTTGACCGGCACGATCCTGACCCCGGTCCAGTCTTTCTGTCCGGCGATCCATCGTTCCACGTCGTTGATTCGCTCGCGCGCCCGCAAGCTGTGCGAATGATGATCGACGATGGTCGATCCCCAGCTCACCATGACATCATCGCCTATGTCGATGGATTCGGCGATGGACATGAGACCGAGACCTACGAACGATCTGACGCCGATCCGCAGCCGCGCGCCGCTCTTCTCGTAAACCACGCGGCTGGCCAGCAGCGAATTGGCACCCACTTCGATCTGATTGTCCGATTTGGCACTTACCTTCCAAAAATCGACCCGGCTGCCCGCGCCGATTCGCATCACGCAAAAGCGGCGGCTCGCGGCCAAGCGCGCAAATACCGACAGCGCTCCGCGCATCATCCGAGCGACTCCCGGTAGTCCGACACGCGGCGGCGTACCAATGCATTCCAGCTGAATTGCTCCGCCATTCTTCGCGCGCCGACATCACCGAGGCGCTTCCGCGTCGCCGCATCCAGCAGCACGGACATGACCCGCTCCAAGGACGCTTGGTCGTTCAAATCATAGGTCAACCCATTCCCGTCTATTCTCTCGACCGCTCGCAAGGTATTGTTGACCACGATCGGCAGCCCGCACGCAGCCGCATCGAGCATGGATGTCGACTCTTGGGTGGGCCAGACGCCCACTTCGGCTGCGCGGTAATAGTCGACGAGTTCCCGGTGCGGAACGAACGGCCAAACGATGCTCGAGGGGTGGGCCGCAATCTCCTCTCGCTGTGCTCCATCGCCGAGAAACAGGGCTTTGACTCGTGCGCCGCGCGAGCGCATCGATTGGGTCGCTTGCGCGAGCAGTAACGGATTTTTTGCCGCGGCGAACTGGCCCGTGTAGATGAACAAGACCTCATCGGGCTCGACGCCGAGATGCCGGCGCATTTCGATCCGCTTTTCCTCATGTTCGGGTGTCGACCTTGGACTCAACAAATCCGTATCGACGCCGAGAGGCGCGACGTCGACTTTCCGGGGCTCGACGCCAAAAAAACGTATGGCGACATCGGCGCAGTCTGATGTGGCCGCATAACATTTTTCGGTTTGGGTGCTCACCAGACGACCGGGGATCCAGCGAGAGAGTAAATTCAGCATTCGCGCGCGTTCAATCCACCGCGACTCTCTGTTCGCGAGCGGAAAGACCGACGCCGTCGTATGAGCCGCCGTGAACAACTTGTATCCCATCGGGATTTTCAACAGCGCAGCGTCAAGTGCGACCCAGCCGATTGATAGAAAGGATTGCACTACATCGGGCCTTATTCTCCTGAGTTTTTCCGTGAGGCCGATGAAGCGAGGATGCCCTGCAACTTGCCGATGTCTTACACAATGGAGCCGGAAACCTTCGAATGACTCCTCCTCTCCTGGCGCCATCGTCGTCAATTGCTCGAAATTGGCGTAGGAGGCTTGCTGGGAGTTGCTGAAAAAATAATGCGGCATGTCCATGGTCACATAGTGGACCTCGATGCCCTGCCTCGCCAGATAACGGGGCAACATGTTGACGATGTAACCCATGCCTCGCGGGAACCAATAACTCAGCAACGCAACTCTCAATTCTTGGCTCCGTTTGCGGCACCGGTGAACTTGTCCGGCGCACCGTCTATACGCGACAGCACCAGCAACCGCAGTATATCAGCGCCGCCGCGGTATCTGATCCAACCGGCGAGCACCGCCGCCATGACCAATCCGTAGGCTGGAAAACGCCACGCGAGCGCCGGCACTCGATGTGCGAGGGTGCTGAGAATGAGTGCAGCTGCCGCCGCCAATAACCCGGAGCCGCAAGCCCGTCGATAGTCGGACATTGGAAAGCCGCATGCTACGAATGCAGTCAGGAAATAGACCCAGTAGTACGCGAATGCCAGCGCCGAGAATCCCCAAACCACCGATACCGCGTCGATGTACCGCGACGCTCCCGCCACGAATAGGACTGAAATCACCGTAAAGGAAGCCTCGAGCGAGAACGCCACCCGCTGCCGCCTGAACGAGTCGAATGCACGGTCCAGCCAGCAGGTGGCCGCAAGCAGCAGTGCAGGACCGGCAAGGGCCTGAAGATACGGACCTGTGCCATGCCATTTGCGCGACAAAAGGGCGTCGGTAAGCGCCGGGGCTTCGATGGCAAAAGCGGTATAGGGCACGATCAGCGCCACGAAGGCCGCCTCGACGAGCGCCGCCGCGAAGCGGCCCACGGAACTGCGGCTACCGCGGCTGGCAATGGCGAAGAACACCGGAGAAACCGCGCTGTACACCAACGAATTAGGCGCGAACATCACTCGATACGCGAGGCCGAAACGTCCCACGATATCCGCGCCCGCGCCGATTCCGAGTGCAACCTGTACCAACCGGTCGCGGACCGAAGAGGCCAAGGCATATCCCACCATGTAGGTGGGAAACCTTCGGTATTTGCGCGCCGCCAATCGCATTGCGCGCAGCGGCGGAACGCCGCTCGAGAGTTCACGACGAACTGTCGATGCAGCGCCCGAAAGACACGCGGTTTGAGCGACCAAAGCGAGGACAAAGCCCCAGATCAAAGCGGACAGCTGATCCATCACTCGAACAAACGAGAGCTGCGCGACCACGCTCACGAGGCAGAATACGAACTGCCCGAACCCCATCCATAGAAAGCGCCGGCGTCGCACATTCCACGCCGAGAGACATCGCTGCATCGCGCCTATCAAGGTCGCCGCCGCCAACCCGTAACCGAAGTGCACAGCGAGTGCAGGCCACCGGTATGCTTCGAGCGCCGGAGAGGAGCCGAGCAAAACCGCGGCCGCAATCAGCGTAGAGACCGCGAGCGCAATGGACATTACCAATCCGGAGAGGGATACCGCGGGTCCGTCGCTGAGCGGCAGCACGATCGCAGAGTCGTAGCGTAATCCCGCAAATACGCTCACCACCGTGAATACCCCGACGAATATGACATATTCGCCGTAGGTGCCCGGATCGAAAACCGTCGAATATGTCGGCAAGGAGCCGATCATCAATAGCTGACCAGCGGCGGTGAGCGCGCCCAATCCAGCTACGCGGGATACGACTCTGAAGCTCATGAGCGGAGATCAAGTTATCCAGCGAAGCCGGTGCTTCAGCACGCGGAACAAATCGAGTCCCCGTCCGAAAAGCCGATGATTTTGCATATTGGGATAGTCGTCGTAGCGTTTTTTCGGCGCCGCCATGATCGCGTCGAATTCCTCCCGCGAGATTCCGAGCTTCTTGGCGACGAAAATTTTGTCCGGCTCCACCCATTCCGGCGGATAAGGAGGTACGGATATCTCCTCAAGCGCCTGCGCGCGCGTGATTTGCCCGCTGCAGATCAACGTCGAGAGGTGCATTCGCCGCTTGTCGTAACCGAACTTGTGGGGAAGGATCCATCCTTGATAAAACCTCGTGTAAAGGGATTCGTAGTGCTTTCCGCCATAGTCTTCCCAGCCGAATTTCTCGATCAGCAGGGATTTGACTGACTGCTTGTCGTAGTCGATGTAGTCGAGCAAGAAAACGTTCTTCGGCCGATGCAGGACGATGTTTCGCACCAGCGTCGCAATCGGGATCAGCGGAAAGTGCTGCAACCGTTTGCCGGTGAACTTTTTATATATGCTCTTGATGTAGAGGCTGTCAAGGTGCCCCTGCGACCACTCCCGGACGTGGATTCCTTCGGTGCGAAAATTGATTCCGCTCATGCAATAGTTCACCGAATGTCGGCTGCTTGCGCCGTAAAATGAGGCGACGATCGCGTGATCAGAAGGAATTTCCGAGTCGGGCGTGGAGGCGCGGAGGAATGCCAGTTGAAGTTCGCGGAATTCCCTCCAGTTGAGCACCACCGTGGACAGATCGATGTGCAGCGGGTCGAGAATCCGCTTGATGTTGCCGACGGCTTTTTCCGAGTTCCAGCCGTTGTCGACGTGAACTGCAAGGGGCCGGAGTCCCAGTTCCTTTACCTTGATGGCGACAAAGCTCGAATCCACTCCCCCGCTCACGCCGATGATGCAATCGTAATCTTTTCCATGGCCGCGGCGCTTGATCTGCTCGACCAGAGCGCCCAGCCGGCGAGTACGTTCAGGCAGCGGCAGCTGATAGAATTCGGCGCGCTTAAACCATCCCGTGCAATGATTGCACCAGCCGTTCGCGTCGAACCGGATGTTCGGATCCGTCGTATCCATGATGCAGCGGCTGCAGATCCGATACTCTCCGCTCATCGCCTCGGCCCCTGGTGGACGTCGGCGAGGGATGCGATCTCGTTCGGCCGGGGGTAACTTATCAGCGGAGCCATGTGCTTGCCGTGCAGGACGAACATCGTGCCTGCGGCCGCGGCAGCGACGCCGCTCCTCTGCATAAGCTGTCTGATGTCTTCGAGACTGCCCGCTCCTCCGCAGGCGATGACCGGAATTTTGACGGCGGCGCTAATCTCGTTCATCAATGCCATGTCGTACCCCGCGCGGGACCCTTCGAGTTCGATCGACTGCACGAACAACTCGCCGGCACCATGCTGTTCCATTCTCTGGGCATAGGCGCATGCCTCGATACCCGTACTACGCGTTCCGCTGCGCGTGTGGACTTCCCGGCGGCCAAACAGAGTCTTTCGGACATCCACCGAGACTACTATGCTCTGGGAGCCGAACACCGCCGCCGCCGCTGAAATCAAAATTCCATCCGCCGCCGCAGTGCTGATCACCACCTTCTCGATGCCGATGGACAATATCCGGCGCACCTGCTCCACTGAATGGATCGCCCCACCGTAAGCCAGCGGCATGAAGGCTTCTGCGGCGAATTGCTCTATCAAGGGATAGTCCGGCTCACGTTTGTCGAGCGTCGCTCTGATGTCGACCATGATCATCTCGTCGCAATCCAGGTCGTTGAAGATCTTGACGGCGTTGATCGGATCTCCTAGGTACTGTGGGTCCTTGAAGCGTCGGGTTTTGACCAACTCGCCGTCGGCGACTTGAAGGCACGGAATTACTCGGGGACGGAGCGAACTCATGATGCGGCGAAATTGCCCAGAAACCGCAGTCCAAATCGGTGGCTCTTTTCCGGATGAAACTGCACGCCGGCGATGTTCCCTCTCGCGATCGCGGCTGAAAACTCGCCGCCATAGGAACAAGCCGCAAGTGAATTCGCCGGCGATTCGCAAATGACGCGATATGAATGAACGAAATAAAAGCGGCAATCCTCGGACAGACCGGACGCAAGAGCGTGATCCGGCATGGACCATTTGATCATGTTCCAGCCCATGTGCGGAATGCGCAATCCGTCGAGGTTGGGAAAGCGCATGGTGTGGGCGCGAATCAAGCCAAGACCCGGCAAGATTCCTTCCTCGCTCGCGAGAGTCAGCATCTGCATACCGACGCAGATGCCGAGGAGTGGGCGCCGTGTCGCCGCGAATTGCAGCACGGAATCCCGCAGGCCCGAACTCGTCAGAGCCATCATACAGGCATCGAATGCGCCGATGCCGGGTAGGACCAGGCGCTTGGCACTCAACACCGCTTGCTCGCTCGAGACGATTTCGGCTTCGATGCGGAGCTTTCTGAACATGTTGCATATCGATCCGGTGTTCCCGATGCCGTAACCGACGATGCTTACTTCGGCCACGGCGCCCGCCCGGACTCCTGGCCCGCGCCGCGGAACATATCGTTGGCCAAACCCGCGGAGGCGGCCGCCAGCAACGGTATGAACACCAATCCGCCCGATAAAAATGCGGTGAACGCCGAGGTCACTTGCAGCTGGAACAAGCCATACATACCGCTGCCAAGCAACGCCACGCACAGCGTCGTCTTACCCAGGTTCATGACGAAGGTGTCGACGGCCTTCACCACGAAACCGACCACCAACGACATAACCACCACTCCGCCGTATGAAAAGTCCACCCACGCGTCGCCGATGAAGAAGGAATCGAAGGTGGCGCCATCGGCGCCGAAGAAATTCGCCACGCGAGTGTGAGCCGAGACGAGCTCGCCGCTGCCGAACAAGGTGTGAATCAAGCCGATATTCATGCCCCACGTATGCGGCAAATAATGCGGGTACACGTAAAACGTCTGATAAACGACTTCATTGTTGACTTCAAAGAAGCGATAGCTGAAGAACTCGAGTATACCGGTGGAATCGAACTCAGGTAACGCGATCGTGATCGCGACCACCACCCCGGCAGCCAAAATACCCAGAAAAACCAACAGCCGGCCGACTCCGAACCTAAGGCTCCGGGCCGCCTGGAACACGACGAGGAGTTGCAGCAGGTACACGAGCCACGGTGTTTTTTCAAACGTACCGAGTTTTCCGGCGAATACGGCGCCGAAAACCAAAATACCGACTGCGACAAGGTACGCTTTTTTGGAAACGATCCCCTTCAGCAGCAGCACGAAACTCAAGAACGGTGCCACGGACGCGATGAGAATCTGATAAACGTAGCCGCCCTCGGGGCCGAACTCGTGCCGGTACTTTGCCTTGTCCAAGGACGATTGCAGCGAAATGAAGTCCAAAAGCTGCGATTGCTTGCCGAAATACGCGAACGTGCCCAGGATGTACAGCGCCACCAGGATCCCGATTATTGCGAGCAACTGATCGCCCTCCGGCCGATCGGAGATCGGGGCACCCTTCCAGCGGCGGATCACGAACTGCGCTCTTGCTGCAAGCATCGGCGAGGCGGCTCTCGCCAATTCGATGCCTATCACGAGGCTGATCCACATCAGGATCAGGCAAACGGTGACGGCGTGCCGGGTGTCGATCACGGTATCGGCGCCCACGAAATAGATGATGTTGCCGACGCCGTACAGCACGAAAAACGAAATCAGCATCAGCGGAGTCAACAAGAGACGCGGCGGTTCGCGCTGCCAAATGTAGATCGCAATGCCCATCAAGACCAGGGCATGCAAGTAGTCTAAGGTGAGCACGCCGACACTAGGCGCTTACCGCCGCCCGCGGCGGCGGCGCAGGGCGGCAACGATGAGGCCAACGATGAATCCGAGAATGGCGCCCATGACGACGATCAACGGCGTGTTAGGACTGTCCTTGTCCTTAGGATCGGGCGCGATGGCCGGATCGAGAACTTGGAAGGCATACGCATCGCGGGTTCGCGCCACCATGGCATTCTTCAATTCGGTTTCCATGACCTTGGATATGGCGCTGCCGACCTCCACCGTGGACGTTCGCGCGGATTCCGCTTTGAGATATTCGATGCTGCGGCTTAGCTCGGCAACAGCCTTGTCCCGCAAGGCTTGATCCGCCTCGGCAACGAGCCAGTTCGCCCACTGCGCGGCAGCTACGCGGTCGCTCCAGATCACCGAAACCCTGACGATGCCGGTTCGGCGGTCCTCCGCGACCTGCCGCACCTTCTTCGAGAATTTGGACACGCCTTCGGCGAGCGTCGGCGCATTCGGTGGGTCCCGCCATTGAGAGTGCGTCGCATCCCATTTTCCGGGAAACAGTTCGGGCATCAATCCATGACGCTGAATGAACGCGGCCGTAAAAATCCGCGAGCGCAAATATTCGAGCGCCTCATCGGACTTTTTGCCGCCGCCCTGGCCGAGGGTGATGCCCGCCAGAGACGCGAGCCCGCCGAGCTGTCCGCCGAGCGCGCCGAGACCGCTCGCGCTGTCGGCCGGGGAAACCACGACTTCCGCCCGATACATCGGCTTCAAGTTCAACGCCAGCAGAGTGGCGGCCGCAGCGAAAAACAGAACGCAGACGGCAAGGATCGCGATGTTGCGGCCAACGAAGCGCAGCATCGTGATCACGCTGATATCATTGCGAGGAAGGTTATTGAGGTCACTCATCGCTTCGCCTCACGATGCACGCAGATCGCCTCCACGATACGCTCTGCGGCATCGCCGGCTCCGAAGGGTCCGTCGATGCCCGCAGGCGGGCGCTGCAAGATTTCCCGCGGCTGGCTTGCCAGCGCCGTTAATTTTTCCATGAGCAGCCGGCCGTCGCTCCCTGCGATACTGTTGGCTCCGTCTTGGAGCGTTTCCAGCCATTCGGTTTCGTTGCGCAGCGTGATGCATGGACAATTCAGGAAGAAAGCTTCCTTTTGCAGCCCTCCGGAATCGGTGAGAACCCAGCGCGCGCCGCCAATCATCGACAGCATATCGATGTAGCCGATGGGTCCGGTCACATCCAGGTTCGCATCCGGGCGCCAGTCCGGGAGTTTATCCTTCACAATGGCCGAGGTGCGCGGATGCATGGGAAAGACGATTCGGCCGAAGCGCGACGCGGCATCATTGATCGCGCAAAGCAGCTTATCGAGCTCCTGCGCCGTGGTGTTTTCGGCGCGGTGAATGGTGGCGATTCCATACTCTCCGTGCAGCAGCTCGAGATTGCGCACGACGCTGGATCGATCATGAGGCGCTGCTGCATGGAACAGGACCGCGTCGTACATGACATCGCCGGTCAACAACGAGCGGGAACCGAGGCCCTCGCTCGCTAGGTTCTGGATCGCCGTCCTCGTCGGTGCGAACAGCATTTCAGACAAATGATCGGTGGCAATCCGATTGAGTTCTTCGGGCATCCTGCGATTGAAGCTGCGCAATCCGGCCTCCACGTGGGCCACCGGAATATGCATTTTCGCAGCCGCGAGCGCTCCCGCGAGCGTCGAGTTCGTGTCTCCGTAAACGATGACGGCATCGGGCCGGATTTCGGAGAGGTATGCCTCGATCGCCTCCAGCATACGCGCAGTTTGCGCGCCTTGCGGTGCCGAACCGACACCGAGATTCACATTGGGCTGCGGAATGGCCAGCTCGTCGAAAAATATTTGTGACATGGAATCATCGTAATGCTGGCCCGTGTGGAGGATGAGATCCCGGATTTTCAAACGCGCGCGCTTCATGGCTCTCGAAACCGGACCGAGTTTCACGAACTGCGGACGGGCGCCTACGATACTCACCGTCTTGATCTCGCGTGCGCTGGATGACCGCATCAACGCGGCCCATCGACGCTACAAACACCGTCGCTCAGCACATAGGCCTCGCCGGTCTCCTCGCATACCGCGCTGGCATTGCCTTTGAGCGGAAGTTTCAACTGCCGCCCGAATCGGCTCATCCAACCGATCTGCCGCGCCGGCACGCCCACTGCGAGCGCGTGCGCCGGTAGATTCTTATTCACCACCGCACCCGCGCCGACGAAAGCATATTCGCCGATTGTGACTCCGCAGACTATCGTGCAGTTCGCGCCCAAGGTCGCCCCTTTTTTCACGAGAGTCCTGCGGTACTGCTCCTTGCGGATAATGGCCGAGCGCGGGTTATAGACGTTGGTGAAAACCATGCTCGGACCGCAAAAAACATCATCCTCCAAAGTGACCGCGTCGTAGACGGAGACGTTGTTCTGAATTTTGACGTTGTTGCCGATCGAAACATCATTTCCGACGAAGACATTCTGTCCGAGCGAGCAGCCCGCCCCGAGCCTGGCCTTTGCGCAAATATGGACGAAATGCCACACGCGGCAGCCCGGTCCCAACAGCGCGCCCTCATCGATGACGGCTGTCGGATGCACAAATGTCTCGGCCACGGATTTCAATACTCGAGCGGCAGGTTGATGCGCCGGCCGTCGCGGGCGGACTTGTACAGCGCGATCAACAATTCGAGCGAGCGCAGCCCTTCCCGCCCGTCGGTTTCCGCCTCAGACTCGCCGCGCAGCGTTGCGATGACGTTGTCATAGTAAAGAGGGTGGCCAAAGCCATATATCGAGGTCGTCTGATAGCTAGCGTCCGCGATTTGCCGATCCATGTCGTGGGGCGCGGCAAAATCCCAGCGCTGAATTTCATTGACCGCAACGCCGCCGATGCGCACCGTTCCGGTCTCGCCGAGAATCGTGACGGAGCCTTCGAGATTTTGCGGATAGGTCAACATCGTCACGCTGATCGAACCCATGGCGCCGTTACGCCACTTGAGTGCGGCGACCCCCGTGTCCTCGACCTCGATGCGCCGCGCCAAAGTTCCTGTGTAGGCCATGACGCTTTCGACCGGCCCGACCAGCCAATCCAGAAGATCGACGTAATGACTCGCTTGATTCATGAACGCGCCCCCGTCGAACTCCCAGGTGCCGCGCCACTTGGCGCTGTCGTAGTAGCTCTGCGGGCGCGTCCAGAACACGTTGATGCTGACCATGTAGATTCTGCCGAATCTGCGCGCGTCGATGGCCTGTTTCAGCATCTGCAGCGTGCGATTGCGCCGATTTTGCTTGACGACGAACAGCCTCACGGCGGCTGCATCGCAAGCCCTAACCATGGCCAAGCCGTCCCGCCACCGGGTGGCCATCGGCTTCTCGGTCATCACATGCCGGCCTGCAGCCGCAACTTGGATGCCCTGAGCTGAATGCAGGCCCGACGGCGATGCGAGCACGACGCAGTCGGCTTGCGTGCTCGCCAGCATGTTTTCCAGACGGGAGTGACCCTGTGCCCCGGTTTTGGCGACCGCGTCGGCCAGCTTCGCCGGATCGACGTCGCAAACATCCGTCAATTCGCAACGCTCGCCATGCGTCTCGATGGCGCCGATGTGATTCCCGGCAATCCGCCCGCAACCGACCAGCGCGAAACGAATCTTGCGCCCCGTTACGGACTTATACATGAAGAACCCGGGCGTTCCGCCGCGTCATACGCTCCGCACCGCCAGCAACGCCACCGCCAGATTATAAATAATGGTCGTAACCGCCTGCCAAAGAGGGAGAGCTCTCACGCGCTCCGTATCTATCGGCACCACGATCGTGTCGCCCGGCTGCATTTCGAACGACCGCGAGCGCCGGAACCAGCCGGAACGACGCTCGCCTGAAATGACGTCGCCGTTCGCGCGTACGACATAGATCCGCTTGCGATCCGCCTTTTGCGTGGTCCCGCCGCTCCTGGCGACGTAGTCGTCGCGCGAGAGCCCAGCTTCGAACACATGGGACGTCGGGCTTTGCACTTCACCCAATATCGTAATTTCCTGCGTTTGTTTGGGGATCATCAACTTATCGCCATCCCTCAGCACGACATCCTCGGATGAGCCCATGGGCCCCTTCATCACGCGGTTGATATCGATCACGAGGCGTCCGACAGGCTTGGTATCGCGCAACTGATTCATGAGCTGCTGGCCCACCGCGAGAGCTTGAGACGCTCCGCCCGCGCCCCCAGAATTGGTGGCGGCGCTGCTCGCGATCGCTTCGAGCGACAGGGCCGCGAGATCGCTTTGCAGCCGGTTGGCCAATAGCTCGAGCTGATCCTTTTCGCGTTTCTTCAACTCCTCGCGGATGAACACCGCACCTCCCACGAATGCAAAATCGGTGAATCCGCCCGCCCGATGCAAGACCGACGACAGCGTTTCGCCTTGATGAATCGGATACTTGCCGGGGAATCGCACCTCGCCGGCCAGCTCGATGGCTCCCGGTTCGACCCACTGCGCAATCGGTTTGATGATCAGCACGTCATATGGTTTCAATGCCAAATCGGCGCCGGCCTCGCCCCGCCGGATAGCCGCCAAGTCGACGGCGATGAGCTCGGTCCTACGCGATTCTCCGTCCGCGACGCTATACCGCGTTATCTCGGCTTGTCCTCGGAATGCGGCATCCTCCAAGCTTCCGCCGGCACGAATCAAGTCGCTGACGTGCATCGCGGGCTCGAGCGGGTAATGACCCGGCGCTTTGATCCTGCCATCGATGCTCACGACTTGTTCCGGCTGTTCGGGCGTCGCCTGCAGCTGCAGTTCGCGAATGACGGGCGCCATAATGCGCTCGCGGTCCGTCGACAGATCGAATACCAGGATCTTATCGCGCGGCTGCAGGGCCGGATCAGCCGCAGATCCGCGGGCGGCGAGAGCACGCTGCAGGTCGGCGGAGAGCACTTCCACTCTCCTGTCGGGCGGAACCTCCCGCCGGATCATGATGTAGTGCTGATCTGCGTTCGGCCGCAATTCATCAAAGCTGCTCAGCACATCGGACAGCCGCAGCCCGGGCCGATATTCGAATTTTCCGGGTCGAAACACGAATCCGGATAACACGACGGAGTTCTCGAGGGTCGGCCGAATGGCCGGAATAGTCAATTTATCTCCGTTGCTTACTTCCGTTGCACGTCCGGCCGGGAGTGTCAGATCGATATTGTGCATTTCACGCAAACGCGACGGCAGAATTCGCTCGAGCTGGCCGAGTTTCTGGTCGGCATCGGGCATGAATCCGCCGGCGATATCGATGGCCTGGGCGACGGTCCTTTCCCGCCTGAACTCGTAAATAGCCGGCCGCCGCACCGCCCCGTCGACCGACACCGTGGGGCCGATGGGTGGGATGAAGATCACGTCTCCTGCCAAAAGTTGCCTATCCCCGCTGGTATCACCGTGCAGCAACAAGTCGTACAAATCGAGCGTCGTGACCAATCGCCCGCTGCGCTTGAGCTCGATATTGCGCAACGAGCCGATTTTCTTGACTCCCCCGCTGACGAACAGCGCATTGGTCATGGTGGACAAGCCACTTACGGTGTAGGAACCGGGCTTCTCGGCCTCTCCCAATACGAAAACGCGTATCGAGCGCAGCTCGCCCATGGTCACGGCGACATGAGTTCCAATCAGCTGCTGGCCGACGCGCTGCTCGATGGTTGCGCGCGCGGCATCGAAAGTCATTCCAGTGACTCCGATCGGGCCAAGCTTCGGAAAGTTAACCCTCCCGTCCCGTTCGACCGTCAACTCATAGTGTGAGGACTCGTTGCCGTAGAGTTGTACGGCGATGACATCTCCCGGTCCGACGATGTAGTCGCTCGGGACTTGAATGTCCGATACCGGAGCAAACGTGGTGGGCTCTCCCTCGAATAAGTCATAACCGAACGGTTTGAGCGCTTCATTGCCCGATGGCAAAAGGCGCAGCAACGTGAGCCTGACGGCATACTCCTGGAGATCCGGATCGGCCCCCAGACGCTTCGTCGCCTCTGATGCCGTCAAGCCGGCCAGGGGTATCGCGGGCAGACCCGGCAGTTCCAATACGCCGAAAGAATTGAGCCGATACGGATTGTTGTCGAGAACCCGCCTGCGAAATTTCTCCGTCTTATCCTTCTCCAAGTCGGTTTTAGGCTTGTCCCGTGGGCGGCAACGCGTATTGGCGAAGTCGTTGTTGGGCGCATAACCACTGTTGACGCCGCGGACACCGCCGATTCCGGGTGAGTTCAGAGTGGGGGCGTTGCCGTTCAGAACCGCGGCGACGTTCGAGGGAGCGTTGGCCGGGGTATTGGCGCCGTTTTTTGAGCTGATTGCGTTGAGATTATTACGATCGCCGTTTGGGTTCAGATCAGGGTTGCATAATTCATCGAGGGAGACGAGCTCGATCAAGACAGTGTCATTGGCACGCAGCTCGGGATCTTCATCAAACTGCCGGAGCGGCCGTCCATCGACTGTTTTCTGGTTTTTCTCCTTTTCCAACAAGTCCGACTGGTCGCCGTTCTTGCGGCGTATGGTCTCGGGCGTCTGTAGCTTAGGATCGGTTTTCTTGCCCGTACCGCTCTTACCCAGTACATCCTGCAGAATCGAACTCTGTTGATCGGGAGACAGACTGTTCTTGAGGGCTTGCAGCGTGTCGGAGGTCTGGCTCTGCGTCGATCCGGCCACGCCGATCGAAAGCGCCGCAAGCAGCGCGACTAACGCTCTGTGTCGCATGGTGCCAACTGATGCAATCCTATTGCGCGGTTGCTATGTAAATACGCCCGGCCCGCTACCATCGTTGTCAAGACCTCACTTCGCACCACTCACCCGATTTTTGGCCGGTCAGGCGTCGTCCGGCCACCTATCATAGCCTGTACAGACACCCGGGTAACCTTGCCGATGCGCCCTCCCCGAGCGCGGTCGCCTCGCTAGCTTCTATAATTCTTCTCCAGCCAATCCGCATAATCGCGACCCAGGAGCGCTTTCCACCAGCCGGTGTTGCTCAAGTACCATTCAAACGTTTCCTTGAGGCCTGCCGCGAGAGAGCGCGCCGGTGCATAGCCGAGTTCCGTTCCCGCCTTCTTGTAATTGATGGCGTAGCGCCGGTCGTGCCCGAGGCGGTCGCGCACATGCGTGATCAAGTCGACCGCCCGCTTGCCGCCGACCGAGGGTGAACCGGGAAACGCCGCGCGTAAGTCGGCACGTTCGCCCAGTGCCTGATCCACCAGTGCGCACAACGTCTTCACGATCTCGATATTGGCCGTTTCGCTGTTCCCGCCGATGTTATACACCTGCCCGGCCTGTCCGCGTCGGAGCGCAAGCGC
>JBBROC010000009.1:0-64758 GCA_038229815.1 Steroidobacterales bacterium
ACCGCACGTGACGAGGTGCTTTCGGCCGCGCTGCGCCACGCCGCGGCAGAGGAAAACGATCACCTCGCATGGTGTGAATTGCGGTTGCGCGAGTTGCACGGCCGCTTCAGCGTCTTAAACCCCCTTTGGTATGCCGGTTCTTTCGCAATCGGCGCCCTCGCAGGCGCCTTTGGGCGAAGCATCAGTATGGGCTTCGTTGCCGAGACGGAACGCCAGGTGGAATCCCATTTGCGCAGTCATATCAAGCGCCTGGATACGACCGACCATCGCAGCCGCGCCATCCTCGAGCAGATGACGCACGATGAGATGCAGCACGGCGCCCAAGCGGCCATGCTCGGCGGCAAGGAGCTGCCGATTCCGACAGGGGTCGCGATGCGTTTGACCGCCCGAATCATGACTCTCGGCTCGTATTGGCTGTAGCGCTGGGGAGGCGCATGCCGGCCTCGCCCCCCGTTAGTGCTTGCGATTCCGGGACTTATGTAATAAAACGTGCGCAGCATAGGCGTTTACCAGACGACACAAAAACCGGGGAGAGACCATGGAAGAAGGGGCAAAAGCCTTAAGCGATATCCCAGCGATCAATCGTTTCTTGAGCTACTGCCGGATTCGGACAGTCCCTTCCAAGACCGTGATCATCCATGCCGGCGATTTGCCGGACATTTTGTACTACATCATCTCGGGCTCGGTCGAAGTCATGATCGAGGATGAAGATGGCAACGAAATGGTCCTCGCATATCTCAATAAAGGCCAGTTTTTCGGGGAAATGGGCTTGTTCTATGAGCAGCCTACCCGCAGCGCCTGGGTGCGCACCCGCCAGCAGTCAGAGCTCGCTGAAATGACCTACCCGCGTTTTCGGCAAATCGCCGCCGAAAGTCCCGGGTTGATCTTCGAATTGGCCACGCAGCTTGCGACCCGTCTCGATCGGACGAACCGCAAGCTGGGCGATCTTGCCTTTGTAGACGTCACCGGCCGCGTTGCGCATGCCATCATGGACCTATGCGGCGAGCCGGATGCGATGACCCACCCCGAGGGCATGCAAATCAAGGTGAGTCGGCAGGAGCTTTCGCGCTTGGTGGGCTGCTCGCGCGAGATGGCGGGACGCGTCCTCAAGGTGTTGGAAGAGCAAGGCCTATTGCGTGCGACGGGGAAAACCATCGTCGTATTCAACGCGCGCCCCAAGGTCAAGACGCGGCCGTTGATTGTGCCGGTCAAAGCCGGCGCGGGCAGCGGCGCCGCGTCGTCGAAAAGCACCCGCAATGAGACGCATGATGACGACGATGACGAGTAGCGTTTTACGCTGATTTAACTCCGCTTTCTATTTGCGCGCGCATGGCATTGATGGTGCCGGCGTAATCGGCGCTCCCGAATATGGCGGAACCCGATACAAACGTGTCCGCGCCGGCCCTGGCAATCTCAGCCGCATTGTCGACTTTGACGCCGCCATCGATTTCGAGCCGTATCTCGCGGCCGCTTGCTCTGATGCGCGCCCGCGCGTCGGACAGCTTATGCAACGCCTGAGGGATGAATTTCTGACCGCCGAAGCCTGGGTTGACCGACATCACCAGGATGAGATCCAATTTTTCTATGACGTAGTCCAGCCAGTTCAACGGCGTCGCCGGATTGAAAACCAGTCCGGGCTTGCAACCGGAATCTCGAATGAGTTGAATCGTGCGATCCACGTGTCGAGTCGCCTCCGGATGAAAGCTGATGTAGCTCGCGCCTGCCTTGGCGAATTCCGGCACGAGCTGATCTACCGGCGAGACCATCAAATGCACATCGATCGGCGCTTTGACCCCGGCCCTCCGCAGCGCTTCGCAAACGAGCGGCCCAATGGTGAGATTGGGGACGTAATGATTATCCATGACGTCGAAGTGAATCCAATCCGCACCGGCATCGAGCACCGCGTTCACTTCTTCCCCCAGGCGGGCGAAATCCGCGGACAATATCGAGGGCGAGATAATGATCGTCATCGGTACTCCTTCATCGCATGCCGCGTGCCGCGCGTATCCCCTCGTAGGCTTCCTGAATGCGCTGAGTTTTCTCTTTTGCCATTTGCGCCATCGACTCCGGCAATCCGTTGGCCACCAGTTTATCAGGATGATGTCGGCTCATTTGTCGCCGATAGGCTTTAATCACTTCTTGATCACTGATATTCGCATCGATTTCCAACTCCGCATAGAACTCCGTCAGCGATCCGGCGCCGGCCGCGCGGCGGCCCGGGCCGGCGGAGTTGCCGTGCGTTCGCTGACGCGCCCGCAGCGATGCTTCCATGTACGCGAATTCGAGCCCGGACATGCCCAGCCTTTCGGCCACCCGCACCAATATCGCCCGGGCCGGCGGCGATATATCGTTGCCCGCCAGCGCCGCTCGCAGTTGCAATTCCATGAATGCGCGCAGCAGATCATGACGCTGCCCGCAAGCCTCGCGCAGGCGCTCGACGCTCAGCTCCGCGTCGTAAGCGGCCGACTTCCCGGCGCGAAAACAGGCGATCGCAACACTGGTATCGCGGTTGCCGAGCTGCAGCTCCTGCATCAAGCGCCGCGCCGCATCGATCTCGGCCTCCGATACGCGGCCGTCGGATTTGGCGACGTGGCCCATCAATTCAAAAGTGGTGCGGAAGAACTCGTCGGAAATCGACACCGAGTGTCCCGAATAGGCCGCACCCGACCCAGCGCCAAAATCGCCGGCCTGATCCAGCATATGCCCGATGACGGCGCCGATGACGGCTCCCCAGAGCCTTTGAGTCATCAAGAAACCTAATAGAGCCCCGAAAAACTTGCCTTTCCACGTCATTCGCGTTGACCTATCCATTTTGTCCCGCCACAATCGCCGACCTTCCACTCTCTGAATGGTAGCAGTCGGCAGGCCGCGCACGCATGGAACAGGTTTCGCAATCGGCACCGCTTTTTGAGTCGCACATCTCCGGCCTCAAGAAGGTTCACCAGGGAAAGGTGCGCGATATCTACGATGTGGATGCCGACCATCTTCTGATCGTCACAACGGATCGCTTGTCCGCTTTCGACGTGGTGCTGCCGGACCCGATCCCGTTCAAGGGCGAGGTTCTCACTCAGATCTCGCGATTCTGGTTTGCGAAGACACAACACATCGTTGCCAATCATCTTGCTGCGTTGAATGTCGAGGACATCGTCACCGACGTTCAGGATCGCTCGCAGCTCGCCGGCAGGGCCATGGTCGTGAAGAAACTGAAGCCGCTGCCGATCGAGGCGGTAGTGCGCGGCTACCTCATCGGCTCCGGCTACAAAGACTACAAGCTGTACGGTTCGATTTGTGGGATTGCCCTGCCCGGCGGGTTGCAAATGGCGGACCGATTGCCCGAGCCCGTGTTTACTCCCGCCTCGAAAGCCCCCGCGGGCTCTCACGACGAAAACATCGATTTCGACACCACGGTGAAATTGATCGGGCGCGACCACGCCGGCGCCGTCCGGCGCATTGCGCTGGAACTGTACAATTTTGCGGCAAGGCACGCGCGTGAAAGAAGCATCATCATCGCGGATACGAAGTTTGAATTCGGCGTCGACAAGACCGGACGACTTGTTCTGATCGACGAAGCGCTGACGCCGGATTCTTCGCGTTTCTGGCCTTTGGCGTCTTACAAGCCCGGGAGCAGTCCGCCCAGTTTCGACAAACAATTCGTGCGCGACTACTTGGAATCGCTGCATTGGAACAAGAAGCCGCCGGCGCCGCATCTGCCGCAGGATATTCTCATGCGCACCAGCGACAACTATCGCGCGGCGCTCCGGCTGCTCACCGCCTGAAAGGTCTTAAAGCCCCTCTGCCCTTCAAGGCTCCGTGCATGCTCATTTGGTTCGAACGTCTAGAAGACGGGTTGTTTCAAAAATCACGCAGCATGGGGCCGCCGTGGGGACCTACACTACGCTGGCTGCGTTACCCCGCGGCGCTGATTCGAGATTGGTTGGGCGGTGAAATCAATGTCAGGGCGATGAGCCTGGCCTACACGACTCTTCTCTCGATCGTACCGCTGATGGTGTTCAGCTTTGCCATTCTCAAGGGTCTCGGCGCACGCGGCGAATTGAAATTCATTCTGCATGAGTTCTTCCGTCCGATGGGCAGCGCGGCGCCCCAACTGACAGACAGCGTCCTGCAATTCGTCGCGAACATGCGGGGGGAATTGCTCGGCTCGATCGGTCTGGCATTTCTCGTGTACACCGTTCTCGCCACGATTAAAAAAGTCGAAGGAAGCTTCAATTTTGTGTGGCGGGTGGAGCGGCCGCGAAGTTTTGGCCGCCGTTTTACGGAGTACTTGAGCGTCATGATTCTGGGACCGATCCTGCTCGCGGTTGCGATTGGACTCCTGGGTTCCGCGCAGCACAGTCCCTTTGCGCAATGGCTGCACGGCGTTGCGCCGCTTGCAGGAGTCATGCAGGTTTTGAGCCAAATCGTTCCGTACGCCATCGTCACGGTCGTTTTCACGTTCATGTATGCGCTTATCCCCAACACGCGCGTGCAGTTTCGGGCCGCTCTCATGGGCGGTGTGACCGCTGGCCTGATCTGGGCACTCGTCGGCAAGTTATTCACCGCCGTCATCGTGTATTCCTCGCAAATGGTGGCCGTCTATACCGGGTTCGCCATCGTGCTGACGACTCTGATCTGGGTGTACTTGAGCTGGCTCATATTGCTCATCGGCGCGCAGCTGGCGTTCTACGTGCAATTTCCGCAGTATTTGCGCCATGGTCAGGAGACGATAGAGCTCAACGGCGCAGATCGCGAACAGATGGGCCTGTCGATCATGTTTTTGATCGGGCGCGATTACAGCGTGGGAAAGAGTTTCTGGAGCGCCGGTCGGCTCGCCTCCGAGCTCGACGTTCCGGGCATCGCGCTTGCGCCCGTGCTGGCATCCCTGGAGCGCGGCGGTCTGATCGTGGCGACCGAAAAAGAACAATTCGTTCCGGGCCGCGCTCCGGAAGGGATATTGCTGGCCGACATCTTGGACGCCGTGCGCAGGCAGCAAGTAGCCAGATTGACGATCGCAATCCAGATGATCTCGACCGCGTCCCAGGTGATGCGCGAGGTGGAAATTGCCGTGCGGGAGCGGCTCGGCAACCAAACGCTCAAGGATTTGATCGCGAGCAAGCCGTGATCGCGCAACTTCACTCGCCGGCGATGGTCATCTCCTCCAGTAAAATCGACCCCACGCGGATGCCTCCGCGTGTATCCACGTCGGCTCCCACCGCAATTATGTCTTTGAGCATCTCGCACAAATTGCCGGCGATGGTGATCTCCGCGACTGGATACTGAAGTGCACCGTTCTCGACCCAGAATCCCGCCGCGCCGCGCGAATAATCGCCGGTGACCATGTTCACTCCCTGGCCCATGAGTTCGGTCACCAACAGGCCGGTTCCGAGCCCCGACACCAGCGCGTCCAGCCCGCCGGCAACGCTCGGTGCGACCACGAGGTTGTGAGCGCCGCCGGAGTTACCGGTGGTCTGCAGGCCGAGCTTGCGCGCCGAGTAGCTCGAGAGAATGTAGCCCGTGAGGATGCCGTCAGCGACCAGCTCGCGCTCGCTGGTCGCGACCCCTTCCTCGTCGAACGGCGCGCTGCCCATGGCCTTGGGTATGTGCGGATGCTCGGCGATCGAGAATCCGGACGGGAACACTTGCTGGCCCACGGAATTCAAAAGGAATGAGGATTGCCGATACTGGCTGCTGCCGCGAATCGCGGCAACGAAATGTCCGATGAGGCTGCGCGCTATTTCCGGCACGAACAATACCGGAGCGCGCCTGGTGCTGAGTTTGCGGGGTCCCAGGCGGGCAATGGTGCGCCGCGCGCTCTCGCGCCCGATGGCTTCCGCCGGCTCCAATTCGCGCCAATCGCGAGAACTGCTGTACCAATAGTCGCGCTGCATATCTTCTCCGGTGCCGGCAAGGACGACACAGCTCAAGGTATGCGATGTAGTCGGGTAACCGCCCAGGAAGCCATGGGTATTCCCGTACACATGCAGCCCTTGATGAGTGGCGAGCGACGCGCCCTCGGAGTTATTGATTCGTGCATCGAATTCGAGCGCCGCGGCCTCGCAGGATTTGGCGAGCTCGATAGCGCGGTCCGCGGTGACGTTCCACGGATGTGAGAGATCAAGGTCAAGAGGTGCACGCGCCATCAGAGCGGCGTCCGCAAGGCCCGAGCAGGCATCTTCCGCCGTGAATCGGGCAATGCTGCAGGCCTTGGCCACGGTGGCCCGGACGGCATCCGGCGAGAAATCGGCCGTGCTGGCCGAACCCTTGCGCTGACCAAAATAGACCGTAATTCCCATGCTGCGATCGCGCTGGTGCTCCAGGGTCTCGACCTCACCGAGTCGCACGCCGACCGAAAGACCCGTATCCTGGCTCACGGCTGCCTCGGCTTGGGCGGCGCCTCGAGCCCGAGCTTCTTCCAAGGCACGCTCGATGATCGATTCAAGGTCTTCTTGGGTGAGGCGGACGGGATTGCTAGACACGGCCATCAGTATCTCCAAAACTCTCTTTGAGGATTTCGAGCGGCGATTCTACCGGTCTTGGGTGATAGCATGGGCGATATGACGAGCGAGAATGACACCGATCCTTCCGGCGAATCCGAGGAGCAGCGCCAGAGCAAGAGCGCGCGCAAACGGGAGGCCGCGTCTTTGCAGGAACTGGGGGTGAAACTATCCGCTCTTCCGGACCAAGAGATCAAGGCGCTCGACTTGCCGGATAACCTTTTCGTTGCACTGCGTGATTTACGCCGTCTCCCCTCACACGGAGCGCAGATCCGGCAACGGCAGTATATCGGCAAGCTGATGAGGGAAATCGATCCGGAGCCTGTGCTCGCCAAATTGGCGGAGCGCAAGCAGCGCCATGACCTCGAAATTCGGCATTTCCAACAAATCGAGCGCTGGCGCGATCGGCTGCTATCGGAACCGGCTCTGGGCGTGGAAGAGCTTTTGCAGGAGCACCCCCAAGCCGACAGGGCGATACTGGTCAGACTTCTGGAAAAGACGGAAAAAGAACGCCTCGAGCAGCGCTCACCAGTCGGCGCGCGGGAGCTTTTCGCGTTTCTGCGCCAGTTGCTGGGGTAGGCTTGCTAAACTGAGGGCCTATGAAAGCCTTGGTTGGAATAATCATGGGATCGTCTTCCGATTGGGAGACGATGCGCGGCGCCGCCGAAATACTCGAGTCCCTTCAAATCGCGCATGAGGTTCGCATCGTATCGGCACATCGGACCCCAGATCTTCTGTTCGAGTACGCCGCAACGGCGCGCGCGCGCGGTCTGAAAGTCATTATTGCGGGCGCAGGCGGCGCCGCGCACCTGCCGGGCATGACCGCCGCCAAGACTTCGGTTCCGGTGCTGGGTGTGCCGGTTCAATCGAAAGTCTTAAATGGCATCGATTCATTGCTGTCCATTGCCCAGATGCCGAGCGGCATTCCCGTCGCCACCTTTGCCATCGGCGCCGCCGGCGCAAAGAACGCTGCGCTGTTCGCTGCGGGGATTCTCGCCAATGAAAATCTAGAAATGCGCACGGCCCTGGATGCCTTTCGCCAGGCGCAGACCGCTGCCGTGCTGGCGACGCCGGATCCCCGCGGCTCTTGAAGGCATCGCGCGTCGGCATCGTCGGTGCGGGCCAACTCGGGCGTATGCTGGCGCTGGCCGGTTATCCGCTTGGAATACGCTGCGTGTTTCTGGACCGCAGCGCGACGGCACCCGCCGCCCAGGTAGCGCCTATTTTGATGGGCGATCTCGAGGACAGCACGCAGCTCGCCGCGTTGGCGGCGCGCAGCGATGTGCTTACGTTTGACTGGGAAAATATCTCTGGAGATGCTCTTATCCCGCTCGAAGCGATGGTTCGGGTGCGCCCCCCTTGGACGGCACTCGAGGTGTCGCAGGACCGCTTGTCGGAAAAAGCGCTCTTTTCGAAGCTGCGCATTCCCGTTGCCACGCACGCTGCGATCGACAGCAAGGAACAATTGGCCGGCGCGGCCCGGAAACTGGGCTTTCCTGGCGTACTCAAGACTCGCCGCATGGGCTATGACGGCAAGGGTCAATTCGTCGTGCAGAATGCCGCGCATCTCGATGCGGCGTGGGCGGCGATAGGCGGCGAGGGTTTGATCTACGAGAAATTTCAGAAGTTTTCGCGCGAAGTATCGATCATCGGGGCGCGTTCCGCGACGGGCAAAATCGTGTTCTATCCGCTGTCGGCCAATACTCACAGCGGCGGAATTCTGCGCTATGGTGTTGCTCCGTTCGCAAACCCGATACTCGAGCGCAGTGCGCGAATCTATATGAAGCGTGTGATGAATGCCCTCGCGTATGTGGGGGTGCTGGCCATCGAATTTTTCGTGGTCAAGGGACGGTTGGTGGCCAACGAAATGGCTCCTCGAGTGCACAACTCCGGGCATTGGACCATCGAAGGGTGTGTCACCAGCCAATTCGAAAACCACTTACGCGCCATCTGCGACCTGCCGCTCGGCAGCACGCGCGCATTGGGACACACCGCCATGATCAATTTCCTCGGAAAGATGCCGGACAGTGGACTGCTCTTGGCCATCGAGGGTCTGGCGTTTCACGACTATGCCAAGGAGCCGCGTCCGGGTCGCAAATTGGGCCATTGCACCATCTTGAAGAGCCGTGCTGGGGACCGCGATTTGGCACTCGCCGCCGCATTGAAATTAATTGGATCGATTGAAGCGCCAATTTTACCGACAGGCGTCTAATCCCGTAGACTCCCTAAATTCATGTACTTAGAACTCTTCAACCTCAACGAATTGCCGTTCCGTCTAAGCCCGGATCCACAGTTCCTGTACCTCAGCAAGCAGCATGCGCGCGCCAAGGCGTACATGGAATCGACGATCTGGTTCACGGACGGCTTCGTCGTCATCACTGGGGAAATCGGCGCCGGCAAGACCACTTTGATCGAGACCTTTTTGCAGGAAATGCAAACCGACGCGGTCGTGGCGCAAATCAATCAGACCCAATTGTCGCCCACGGCGTTTCTGCAGACCGTCCTTGTTCAATTCGGTTTCTCGCCCTTCAATATGAAGAAACCGGAAGTCTTGGCGACCTTGAACCAATTCCTGGTGGAACAGCACATCAGCGGGCGCAAGGTTCTGTTGATCGTCGACGAAGCGCAAAATTTGAGTCACCGCGTACTTGAGGAAGTGCGCATGCTGTCGGGCATAGAGACCACCAAGGAAAAGGCTCTTCGCATCATCCTGGCGGGACAACCCGAGCTCAACGACAAGCTCAACTCGCCCGAGCTGGAACAGCTTACGCAACGCGTGCGCCTGCGCTTCCATCTCACCGCGCTTACGAATGCCGAGACGGCCGCGTACATCGATCATCGTCTCGAGGTTGCGGGCTCCCAAGGACGGCGAATTTTTGCGGACGAAACCTATCCCGTCATTTACAAGTACACCGGCGGCGTCCCGCGCCTGATCAATACCCTATGCGATACCTGCCTGATGTCCGCCTTCGGCCGCGATCAGGATACGGTGAGCATACAAGACATCAACGCCGCAATCGAGGAGCTGCAATGGGTCGAATTCGCAGCCCACACCAACCGCATGCGAATCCTCAACCTGGAACATACTCAGCCGAGTGCCGAAACCGGCCCAACGGTCGGACGGATATTGCTGGCGAGCGAGGGTATGACCGTCATGGAACGCGAGCTCAAGCCGGGCCGTCTTGTGATTGGACGGACGGCGGACAACGACCTGCAGATCGACAGCAAATTCATCAGCCGGCATCACTGCCAGATAGTGACTCAAGCCGATTCCTGCGTGATCGAGGATCTCAACAGCACTAACGGCATCTTCGTGCAGTCCAAGCGAGTTAGGCGCCATAATTTGAACGACGGTGACGTAGTCAAAGTCGGTCAACATGAAATCATGTACATCGACGAGCGCATGCCGCGGATGCGCGGCGCCGGCGAAGGGGGCGACCACGCCGGGGATGAAAAGCTTTGATTCCTCTAGCTTTGCAGCGACGACGGCAAGTCGATGGTCTCGCCCGAGTATTCGCGGCTCAAAGCGCGATAATCTTGGCGTCTCAGAAGCAGGGTCAACCCAGCGGTTTCGAGGATAACGCCGATTGCGAAGGCGACGATGCCGCGGAAGCCCGCGCGGTCGACGTAAAAAAGAAGCATCGCCAATGCGCCGATAGCCATGTAGGTGTAGGGCAGACTTTCGTAAACAGGACGAGCCAGGCGCATGGATACGACCTCCGTGCCTAATATTAATGCGGATACGGAGCATAAATCCGCCGCATTTAACTTAAAATACGGTGAATAGCGTAGTACCTGCGCCCCCAGTCAGTGTGAGGTTTGACCTACGCCGGCCCGGGGCCCGTAATAGTCGGCCTGGCAACCGACGGCGATGCGATCCCGGTGTGGAGCGGCCGCCGGCGGCTCAGTCCGCGCCGACCAGCAGTTCGGAAATACGCGAGAGCCACGAGTTACGCCACCCCTCGACCCGAAGCTGTTCAGTTTTGATTTTGGGGGCCCGCTTGGCTTCCGACAGCAGATCCTTGGGCAGATTAAGCTCAAACGTGCCGGTCTTTGAATTGTCGCCCATAGGAAACTCCGTCGTTGCATGGTTGATGTGACTTCAGCGTACCAAGGCCCGCCCTTGAGCGGATCGGATCCGGTGCACGTTATTGTTGTTTCCCCCAGCCCCGCCAGGCAACACGTCGCCACTATGCGACGCGCAGTCTATTTTTTACATTATGTCGCCTGTGCCTTGGAAGGGTTCGGATCTACCGCGCGCCAGTGCTCTGCAGGCGAGTTGCCTCGAACTCATCGCCGGACAACCAGTTCACGGTGTCCTTTGCCAGAAGCGCCTGCCAGCCGAGCGCAAAACCGAACTTCGCGAGCGACGCATTGCTCGAGAAATCCATCGCGGGCGAATACTCGTCGCTCGGTTGATGATAATGCTTGGCAGTGTAATCCGCCCGCTGCGTCCCGCCCCATTCTGTCGGATGACCTGCAAATTTCACGCCGGTATTGATTGAAAATGCCGGGACCCCGGCACGCGCCAAACTGAAGTGATCGGAGCGGTAGTAGTGGCCGGCGCCCGGTTCAGCGTCCGGCTGGATTTCGAAACCGAACGCATGGGCTGTCTTTTCGACGGTGGGATAAAACGAGGTGCGCTCCGCGCCCGTAACGCTCACCGACTCGGGCGCACCTATCGGCGGGATCGCATCAAAGTTCAGACCAAGTGCGATGCGCCCAGCCGGAATCGGCAGATGCTTTCCAAGATACTCCGAGCCCCGCAGACCCTTCTCCTCGGCCGTCACGGACACGAACAAAACCGGATGGGGTGGCGGCGCTTGCGCTGTCGCGTACGCGCGCGCCAGTTCCAGAACGATGCCCACGCCGGTGCCGTTGTCGACCGCACCGTTGTAGATGTTGTCGCCGCTCATGGTGGAATCGATTCCCAGGTGATCGTAGTGCGCGGAATAGACGACAGCTTGGGCGGCATTGCCCGGGGCTGTGCCCGGCAGCAAGCCGAGCACGTTGTAGGACACGAATTTCCGCACCTTGCTCACGATGTGAGCCTTGAAGCGCAGCGGCAACTCCCGTGCCCTGAAATCGCGTGTTCCAGCGCTCGCCATCACGTCGTCCAGGTTCAGTCCCGAGGCCGCGAACAATTGACGCGCGACCTCGAGTTGTACCCATGCCGCTGCCTTGAGCTTCGGATCCTTGTCGTTGCTGAGGTAAACGCTTTCGCCGCTCCAGGAGTTTCGCACTACGTCCCAGCCGTAGCTCGCGAGGTCCATGCGGTGAATGATCAGAGCGCCGGCCGCGCCCTTGCGCGCCGCCTCCTCGAACTTGTAGGTCCAGCGCCCGTAATAGGTAAGCGCTTCCGCATTGAAGAATTTTGGATCCTTCGACGGCGGCTCGTTGACGATAACCAACAGCATCTTGCCCTTGACGTCTACGCCCTTGAAATCGTTCCATCGGTCCTCAGGGGCCTCGATCCCATAACCGACGAACACGATCGGCGCATCGATATCGACGTTGTCCGTCTGCGATTGGTTGCCTATCACGAAGTCCGCGCCGAGTTTGAGTTCGTGGGCGTTTCCCTGCTGGGCTTGCCAGGTGGCAGTTGTGCCGGGCAAGGTCTGCACGCCGGTAAAATCGACTCTTTGCAGATAACCACCATCATCTCCTGCGGGTTTCAACCCGTCCAACGCGAATTGGGTGGCGATGTATTTCGCCGTGATGTCGCCGCCGCGTGCACCGGTGCCTCGGCCTTCGAGCAAGTCATCCGCCAAAAAACGCACGTGTGCACGAATGTGCTCCGCGTCGATGCTCTGCATAGCAGTCGCTGCCTTGGCGGGCAGCCCAAGTGCTTGGCCTAAGTCCGAGGATGCCAACGCGACCGAAACCCACCCTAACGCCGCAACCGCGGCAAGCACCGCCAATCTAGAGAATTGCATCACTGACTCCTGAGTAACTCGAGGCGAAAGACTACCGTAAGCCACGGTTCGCCCCGTCGCGTTCCGGCGGGGGGAGTATCGTATTTTTTTCCCCTGGTACTTTGGCGCTATAGCGGCCGCTTTAGCGACAAAGCGGTGAGAATTTCTCACGCAGTATCGGCGCTCGGCGAAGCAGTCCGCTCCGCAGCGGCGCATCGGTCGGGTATCTGCGCGTTTGCGCTTGAATCTGCCGTTCCATGCACCGCTTTGCGCATGCAAAATGTTCACGCGGCACTCAAGGAGGAGACCTCCATCGGGAAATCGCAGGATGCTCGGGCCGCAGCGCGGGTGGGACGCTCAACGCACAAGCGTGCTCGCCCGCGTTTTATCGCGCCGGGCCCCCGCGGCGCATGACGGTGTCAGCCGGTACCGCCGACGGTCAGGGCATCGATGCGCAGAGTGGGTTGACCGACTCCGACCGGGACCGATTGGCCTTCCTTCCCGCACGTCCCAACGCCGCAGTCGAGCTTCAGGTCGTTGCCGACCATGCTCACACGCTGCAAAACATCGGGCCCGTTACCTATCAACGTCGCGCCCTTGACGGGTGCGCCGATCTTGCCGTTTTCGATCAAGTAAGCTTCGCTCGCCGAGAAGACGAATTTGCCGGACGTGATGTCGACCTGGCCGCCGCCGAAATTGACGGCGTACAACCCCTTCTCAACCGAAGCGATGATCTCCTCCGGTGCGCGAGAACCTGCACGCATGTAGGTATTGGTCATGCGCGGCAAGGTCATGTGGGCGAACGACTCGCGGCGGCCGTTTCCCGTTGCCGGCATGCCCATCAGTCGCGCATTCAACTTGTCTTGGATATAACCGCGCAGCACGCCATCCTCGATCAGCGTCGTGCACTGAGTCGGCGTGCCCTCGTCGTCGACGTTTAGAGATCCGCGCCGTCGGGCGAGTGTACCGTCGTCGACCACGGTGATTTCATCCGCGGCGACCTTTTGGCCGATGCGATTGCTGAATGCGGATGTGCCCTTGCGATTAAAATCGCCCTCCAAGCCGTGCCCAATGGCCTCGTGCAGCAAAATGCCCGGCCAGCCAGGGCCAAGCACCACCGTCATGGATCCTGCCGGAGCGGCCACCGCATCGAGATTCACCAGCGCCTGACGCACAGCCTCGCGGCCATGTGCAAACGGTTCGTCGCCGCGCAGCAGCTCGTCCAAGCCGAAGCGTCCGCCGCCGCCGCTGTAGCCCTGCTCACGGCGCCCATTCTGCTCGACGATCACCGAGACGTTCAGCCGTACCAGCGGCCGGACGTCTGCAGTCAGCGTGCCGTCGCTGCTTGCAATCAATACCACTTCATGCACCGCGGCCAGCGATGCCATCACTTGTTTTACCCGTGAGTCGATGCGGCGAGTGTCGGCATCAATGCGCATCAACCACGATACCTTGTCCTCGTCGCGAATGGTGTCGAGCGGATCGACCGGGAGGTATAGTCGGTGCGTCAGGGGACGTTGCCACGCCTTCACTGCGTTGCGCCCGCCGCTGCGTGCGATGGCGCGCGCGGCGTCGGATGCCTCGATCAACGCCGGTAGCAGGACTTCGTCGGTGTACGCAAAGCCGGTCTTCTCGCCGGACATGGCACGCACGCCGACACCTTGTTCGATGCTGTGCGACCCTTCTTTGACGATACCGTCCTCCAGCGACCAGGATTCCTCCCGCGACAGCTGGAAATAGAGATCCGCATAATCAACGCCGCGGCTCATCAGGGCGTCGAGCACTGTTGTCAAGCGGCCCTCATCCAGGCCCGACGGGGCCAGGATCATCTTGTGGGCGACGTCGAACGAAGGTTCACTCAAATCGGAACTGCGTGCATTCATGTCAGCACCGACGCGACGTTGGGCAATCCCAGTTGGCGGTTGTCCAGTGCCGGAAAGCGCGCGCGCGTTTCAGCTTGCTTGGCAAGATCTATCTCCGCGGTTATCACTCCATTACCCCTTGCCAGGCGCGACAATACCTGGCCCCAATAGTCGACGATGAGAGTGTCGCCGTAAGTCTCGCGCCCGCTCGTATGAGTGCCGCTCTGCGCCGGGGCTACGACATAACACAGATTTTCGATCGCCCGGGCGCGCAGCAACGTCTCCCAATGCGCACGGCCTGTAGGCACTGTAAATGCCGCGGGCATCGCCAGCCACTCGGCGCCCAAAAATACGAGCTCGCGGTAGAGCTCGGGAAAGCGCATGTCGTAGCAAACCGACAAACCCAGCTTCCCAACGGGCGTATCCGCAATGACCGGGTCGCGGCCGGCCGTCACGTGGGTGGATTCGCGATATTGCTCGTCGCGGCCGGGAATGGTCACGTCGAACAAGTGGATCTTGTCGTAGCGGGCGACCCGCCTGCCGTCGGCATCGATCAACAGCGAGGAGTTGGCCACGCGCCGATCGGTAGTGCCGCGAATGACTACGGTGCCGCCCAATATCCACATCTTGAGTTTTCGCGCGGCATCGCTCAAAAACGTCTGTACGGCGCCCTCGCCGTCCTTCTCAGCCACTTGCAGCTTGTCCGCATCGCGCAAACCGATGAACGAAAAATTCTCCGGCAGGCAGGCGATGTCGGCACCCGCGCCCTTGGCTTCACGCAGCAAATCGCCCGCCGCAGCCAGATTGTCTGCGACGATGTGACTCGAGGTCATCTGAATGGCGGCAACTCTGCCCATTTATTTCGGCACCTCGGCAGACCCTGCGGCGGCGTCCGCACTTTTGATTCGTTCGACAATGGGATTATCCCAACTGCCCGTAATACGATAATACCCTCGTGCCAACCCTTTCAGCGGTTGTTTGAACACTTGTGTGAAAAGAAGCACGGCTCCTGCCACGACAGGTCCGCCGGCGAGGGCCGCCAACGGCAGAGAGTTGCCGATGCTGCCCGTGACCACTGCAGTTTGGTCGTAATCCTTATTTTTCAAGCCAACCCGGCCAATTAGGCCGATTTCAGCCGCCGGACCTTTCACCAATACGTTGTCGGTATAGGCGCTGCCGTCCCGCAGATCGACGTCGCCGCGGACGGTATCGAATGCCAGGCCCTTGTCGGTAAGGTCGCTGAAATCCAGAGCCAACCGCCTGCGCAGCGCGGCAACGCTGGTAAGCCCCAATACCCGGCCCGCACCGGGTTTAAGCCCGACGATCTGACCCTTTTCCAGGGACAACTGCACGTGTCCCACTGCCTGGCTGAGGCTATCTGCCGTCGGTGCACCCACCCAATTCAGATCGAAGTCCATGCGTCCCGCTTTGGCTTCGATGAAGGGGATGTAACCGAGCTGCTTCAGGGTGTCTTGCACGTCGCTGCTCGTCAGTACGCCTTCGATCCGGCCCAATCCCGCGTCCTTGCCCCGCCACTCGCCTTGCGCGCTGAGATTGAAGCTGGCGCCGTTGATGGAGAGCTGTTTCAAGCCAATCCCGTCGTTCAACTTGACAAGAGCCGCCTCCACGTCGCCGAACTGCCGTTCGCCCCAGTAAAACTCCGCAGCGTGAAAATTGATCGCCGGAATGCTGCGCGGATCGCCGGCCGTCTTCACGCCGCCGTCTTCCGAGGGGGCGCGTTCCGGCGCCACGTCGACGTGCAGGCGATCGAAGCGCAAATTCCACGGATCAGGTGAATTCACGGCGCGCGGCAACGTCACCGTCCCTACCGCACTGGGTCCCGCAACTGCAATGCGCAGGGTGCTCTGCGTTACCGCAAGATCCAACGAAAGGTCGCGGAACACAAGGCCCAGATAGTCCAGTTCTGCAACCTTCAGTCTGGCCGTGCGCAGGTAATCCGACAGCGGCCGCGCGGTCTGATCGCCCGCAGGGATAAGCTTGATCCAACCCGCCAAATCCAGCCGCGCGACCGATCCGCCCACGTTCAATATTTGCGTGCTGCTGGTGGAGGTCTCGCCGTCTCCGAATGTCAATGTCAAATGCGCGAGACGCATGCCGGTGCCGTTCAAGTCGGCCTCCAACCCAAAGGAGCCGCTCATCACGGATCCGAGCGACATCCGACCCTGCGGACCACCGGTTGCCGGCCATTGAATATCTAACCAGGAGGGCATCGGCGTGTCCGCTGCCTTGTCCATGGGCGCCGGCAGCTTCATCTCGAGACCGACGAGAGTGCTGCTCACGCGCAGCGCGCGCTCGCGGTTTGGGTCGGGTGCCATTTTCAAGGCGGCGCGCCATTCCGTCTGTCCGTCAATGGATACTCCGGCCGGCAGCGCCAAAGCCGTACGCAAGGCATCGCCGCTCAGCGTACCGTGAAATTCAAGTTGAGTACGTGTCAGCGGGCGGCTGCGCGAGGCCCGCGCCTGCATCTGAAATGGCCCGCCCAATACACGGCCGCGCACCTCGGCGCGGGATACTTGCGCGCCTTCAATGTCGAAATCGCCATTCATATCGGTCGCGGTGATACTTGATCCGGGCCGAGCGAGCGACACGCCCTCCAAGTGTCCATGCACCGTGATGCGTCGATTCACGAAATTCTTGAGCGGCAGAAACAGATCCACTTTGAACTGCGCCGGTCCCTTTGCTGCCACGCTGGAAAATGCATGGTCGGTCAGTGCGTCGAGCGGCGAAGCGCGCAAGAATGCAAGCGCGTCCGCGGCATCGCCGGTCGCGCCGACATGAACATCCAGCTCCCCGCTTTTGAAGTCCGCAAAACGTGCATCGGCCGACGCGATCGGGATGTCGCCGACCCGCCCGGAGAGAAGGCGGGCGGTCATCCCTTCATTGCGAAATTCCGCCTGTCCCGCGAGATTTTCCAGGCGCGGCCACCCCTCGCCGTAGTCCAATGTCATTCCATCGAGGGCGCAGCGCGCCAGAAACAATCCGCTGCCGTCGCGAAAGGGGAAATGAGTTATCGGCCCCCGCAAGATGACATCCGCGTGCGACAGGCGTCCCCCCACGAACGCCCGATCCAGCCACGCGAGCGCCGGCGGCGCGATGAGCGACCGGGGAAAGTAGTTTCGAGTATTCGCTGCGTTGCCATTCTCCACGGTGCTCGCGAGCGTGACCATCGGCGAGGATCCGTCGGCGGGCTGCAGCCATGCCGCCTTCCCGCGAACGGCGGCATCGCGATTCCTCATTTCCCAATCGTTCGTCGCAACCAGAAACTCCTCGTTCGTGCGCCTCCAATACAAGGTGGCCCTCAAAGAATCAAAGTCGACCGGATGCGCGAGCTGCGCGGGCCACGTAAGTACCCCGTTGCGGGTATCGATATTCAAGTGGCCGCCGCTTTCGGTGCCTGCAACCGTGCCCGTCAAGCCGCGTAGACCGGGCGCACGCCCTAGCGGCGCAAATCCGGCGTCGCGGAATCTCGCGTGGACCTGCAGCCGCCAGGGCTGGGTCGCCGCAGTGCGAGCCAACGCAATGGAGGTATCAAACCACTCGCCGGTAGGGGCTAGTTCTTGGAGCCCGTCGCGCACGGTCTTGTCCGGCACCAATCCTGTCAGCGGCAGGAGCGAATCGGCGCGAAGATAGCTCGCGCGTGCGCGCAAATCGAAGAGGCCGGCCGCGCCGTTGCGCCAATTCACCTCGAACCGCGAATCGGGATCGCTGCGGCCCGCCTGCGCGGCACGTACTCCCCTCCCCGAAATGTTCCAGCGGTCGCCGGCGTGGAAGACGCTCAACGCACCGCTGATTTGCTCGAACTTGGCGCTTGCGCCATCGCCGCGGCGGGTTACCACTCCCCGCGCTGCAAAGTCGAGATCCGCGCGCGTTATCGTCAGTCCTGTGCCGCTCGCCGTCAGTTCGAACGCGCCGCTTCCCGCTTCGAGTCGGCTCAAATATTCCGGCATCAACAATCGCCACCCCGAAAAAATTATTTCGCGCGCCCGCGCCGATGCCTTCCAATTCAATAAATCCACATCGCTGCGGCCGCGTGCGCTTCCGGTGACGCTCAATGTTCCGCCGAGAACGGGCGGCAAATGCGCATTGAATACGGCCGAAAGCATGTCGTCGCCGCGCTGCAGGTTCAAGTTGACGTCTTGCAGCGTCAGTTGCGGCAACGCGGCGTTCCAATTTTGCAGCGTGACTACCGCATGGCGAATCACCAATAAACCCGCGGGCAGATTGTTCACATGGAGCGTCTCGCGCGCCGAATCCTCGCCGCTCAATTCAATCTCGGAGGCGAGCGCAAAGCTCGTCGGCCCCAAACGCGTGATCACGATGCTCGGCGAGTCGAGTTCGATTCTTCCCGCCAGCAATTTGCCGCTCTTGAACAGTTGCCAGATGTCGGCGGCGACCCGACCGCCGGCGGCACGCGCTAAAACTCGACGATCATCTTTGGAGCGCAACTCCAACCGGTCGAAGTGCAGTTCCGGCCCATACCAGCGGAAGGATGGCGAAACACCGGCAAAACCAATGTGATATCCAGTTTGCGAATGCACCCACTGCCTGATCTCGGCTTGGTATGCCGGTGCGCGGTCGAGCGCGAGCTTGATCCCCAGCAGTAAGATCAGCACCGCACCCAGCAATCCCGCGATGCCATACAGCAGGATTTTTCCGGCCTTACGCGCAGTCATTACATCAGCACTACGTCGTATTGGTCGACGGTGTAAAGCGCTTCGGTCTGCAGTCGTATCGGTTTACCGGTGACCAGTTCCAATTCACCCAGCGCGGAGGACTCCTCGTCGAGCAAACGTTCTATTACGTCTTGATGGGCCAGGACCATCAATTGCCGACAGTCGAATTGGCGCGACTGACGCACAATTTCGCGAAAAACTTCGTAACACACCGTTTCCGCCGTTTTGACGAACCCCCGCCCCTCGCAGGTTGGACAGGGTTGGCACAGCAAGTGTTCCAGGCTCTCGCGCGTGCGTTTGCGCGTCATTTCGACCAGTCCCAAAGGGGACACCGACGAAATGCTGGTCTTGACGTGATCTTCCGCGAGGGCTTTTTCCAGGGCTTGGATGACTTGCCGCCGATGCTCTGGCTCCTCCATATCGATAAAATCGATGATGATGATGCCGCCCAGATTGCGCAGGCGCAGTTGTCGCGCGACGGTCACAGCCGCCTCGAGATTGGTGCGAAAGATGGTTTCCTCCAGATTGCGATGTCCGACGAATGCGCCGGTGTTGACGTCGATTGTCGTCATCGCTTCGGTTTGATCGATGATGAGATGGCCGCCCGACTTCAAGGACACTTTTCGATCCAAGGCTTTTTGGATTTCTTCCTCTACGTGGTGCAGCTCGAATACCGGCCGCGCCTCGCCGTACAGTTCGATGCGGGGCAGCGCGTCCGGCATGAACGTGCCGGCGAATTCGCGCATCTCTCGATGGGCACTCGCCTGATCGATCAGCACCTTATCGACATCCGGCCGCAGCAAATCACGCAGAATGCGCAAATGCAGCGGCAGATCGGCATGCACCAGATTGCCGGGCTCGGTGCGCAGGCCCTTCTGGCGCACGAACTCCCAGAGCTTTCGCAGATACAGCATGTCGGCTCGCAGCGCCTCATGCGGCGCATCCTCCGCGGCTGTACGCACGATGAATCCCGCGTTCTCGCCGGGTTCGATGCCGGCAATCACCGCCGCACGCAGACGCTCGCGCTCAATTTCATTCTCGATACGCGCCGAAACGCCGACCCCATGGCCTTTGGGCATATACACCAGGTAACGGGAGGGCAAAGTGATATAGGTCGTCAAGCGCGCGCCCTTGGTACCAAGAGGGTCTTTCACGACCTGCACCAGGATCTCGTTGCCCTCGGCTACCAGCGAGCGGATGTTTTCCGTGCGCGGCGGCTCGATGCCGGTATCGGCATGACGCGAGTCGAATATGTCGGAGGCGTGCAGGAACGCCGTGCGCTCCATGCCGATTTCGATGAACGCCGCCTGCATGCCCGGAAGCACCCGCGATACGCGCCCTTTGTAGATGTTGCTGATGAGCCCGCGCCGGCTCGCGCGCTCGAGAAACACCTCCTGCAACACGCCGTTCTCGACCACTGCGGCGCGCGCTTCATGAGTGCTGGCATTGACCAGTATGTCAGTGCTCATCGCGTCTGGCTTGGCTTCGGCCAGCGCAATACGCCGGCCTCGCTCAAGAGCTGCGCCGTTTCGAACAGCGGCAACCCCATCACGCCGGAATAGCTGCCGCGTAGATCGGCTATGAAAATCGCAGCCCTGCCTTGTATGGCATAAGCACCTGCCTTATCGCCGGGCTCGCCGGTTTCCCAATAGGCCCGCGCTTCGCCGGCAGCGATAATACGAAAGGTGACTTCACTGCGGCTGATTTTGCGTTGAACGCCGCCCGCGGTCCGCAATGCCACTGCGGTCCACACTTCGTGGGTGCGGCCGGACAGTTGGCGCAGCATGCTCTCCGCCTGCTCCTGATCCGAGGGCTTGCCCAGTATCTGTGCCCCAAGCGCCACCGCCGTGTCTGCCGCCAAGACAGGCACCTGGGTCGCGTCGCGGCTCTCAATCCAGCCGGCGTTGGCCTTGGCAGCCGCCAGGCGTGTGACATAAGCCCGAGGCTCCTCGCCGGGCAACGCTGTTTCGTCGACCGCGGCGGCCACTACTCGGTGGGAAACCCCGATTTGTTGCAGCAGTTCACGCCGTCGCGGCGATGCCGAGGCCAGATAAACGAAATCTAGGGACATGTTGCCAGGATACCGAACGTACGGCACTTAAGCTCGGTGATACGGGTGACCCGCCAGCAAGCTCATGGCGCGGTAGATCTGTTCGGCCACCACCACCCTCACCAGGGCATGCGGCAAGGTGAGCGGCGACAATGACCAGCTCTGATCGGCCCTTTCGCGGCATTTGGGCGATAGACCATCGGGACCGCCGATCAGCATCGCGAGAGGCCGCCCATCCCTCAGGCGCTCGCCAAGCCACATGCTCAATTGCTCGGTACTCATGCTCTTGCCGGCCACTTCCAGCGCGACGACATAATCGGCCTGGCTAAGCACGGCGAGCATGTCCGCCCCTTCGCGCTCAATGGCCCGCGCAGGGTTCTCGCCCGGACGCCGCGTCGCCACGGGTATTTCCTGCAAGTCCAAGACGAGGGGAGTGCGCAATCGCCTTTGGTATTCGCGAAATCCGCTATTGATCCACTCGGGCATCCGGGTGCCGGCCGCGATCAACCGGCATTTCATACACAGAGCGCTCGGCGTTCTACGCGCGCGCGGCGCGCTTCGTTGCCGTCATGTCCCATAGCTTCTCGAGTCCGTAGAACTCGCGCACGCGGGGCAACATGACGTGCACGATCATCTCGTTCAAATCGATGAGAACCCAGTCGCTGTCTTGCTGACCCTCGACGCCGTGCGGACGGAACCCCGCTTCCTTGGTTTTTTCGACCACTCGCTGCGCAACGGAGCGCACGTGCCGATCGGAAGTTCCGCTTGCGATCACCATGAAATCGGCGATGTCGGTGAGTCCGCGCACATCGAGCACCTTGACTTCCAGTGCTTTCATATCGGCCAATGCATCGATGACCACAACCTTGAGGGAAGGGCTCGACTGGTTGCCTTTGCGATCCTCGCCAGATTTTGGCTTGCGACGAGCATTGGGCTTGACGTGGGCATTGGGCTTGACGTGTGCATTGGGCTTGCCGTGGGCCTTAAGCTCGTCTGCGGCTTTGAATTTGTCGGCGCCTCTAGGCTTATCGCGTGTGTTCTCGCCGGCCGGATTGTCGACCGCTTTGTTGCGGTCCTTCGACTTGGTTTGGGGGGTCTTTTTACTGGGTGGCACTACGTTGTCCGGGTTTTGGAATAACAATTGGTATCCAGGATCAGTTTACGCACTGCATCCGGCATGAGGAAGCGCGGATCACGGCCCATGCCGATCAGCTGGCGCACTTCGGTCGAAGAAATCTCCAATTGAGTTACGGCGTGAATATAAATGCAACCCGCTCGAGACTCGTGCAAATCGCCGATTCGCCCGGTACCGCGATCGACCAGCAGCTCGCCGAGAGGTCCCATGCCGGGTGCGCGCCAGCCTGGCCGATGCGCGACCACCAAGTGGGCGAGTTGCAGAAGTTCACGCCACTGATGCCATTTCGGCAAGCTTAAGAAAGCATCCATGCCCACGATCAAGCACAGGCTGCGGTCCGGATATTCATGACGCAGTTCGGCCAAGGTCTCGACCGAGTAAGAGGGCCCTTCCTTGCGCACCTCTCGATCATCGACGACGAAGCCGGCTTGGCCGGCGGTAGCCAACTGGACCATTTGCAGCCTTAGGTGAGCGTCGGCAAGCGGCTGATCACGATGCGGTGGATTTCCGGCCGGCAGAAACCGTATTTCCTTCAATCGCAGCGCTTGTTGCAACTCGAATGCGGTACGCAAGTGGGCATAGTGAATAGGATCGAAAGTTCCGCCAAAAATACCCATAGGGTTCATACGGCTACCCTGCCTGAATCCGCGGTCGCTTGCAAAGCGCCGGCGAGGCCGCCCGTCAGTGCGGTAAGCGCGCTCCACGGATCGCCCGGCGCCAGTCCTTTGATGATTCGATCCGCATGGCTAGCTTCCATGAGCAGCTGCGCCAGCGGCAGCTTCTGCGCTCGCGATAGGGCACGCGACGATGGCGTCGCCGCCAGATTCCAACCGCTGCCCCGCACCGCGGAACGCAAACGGCCGCGTTCGCTTGCCTGCCACAGTCCACGCAGTTCCCGGACCAGCGCCCACAAGATCAGGGTGGGTTCCACTCCCTCGCTCTTGAGCCCCAAAAGTATCCGCAGCGCGCGCGCCGCGTCGCCGGCCGCCGCCGCCTCAGCGAGCTGGAAAACGTCATAGCGGGCGCTGTCTCCCACCGACTGCAATACCAAAGCCCTGCTGATCGGTTCACCGTTGGCCAGCAAGCTCAATTTCTCGAGTTCCTGTTTTGCCGCAAGAAGGTTTCCCTCCACGCGATCGACGATGAGCTGAGCTGCTGACGGTTCCATCTCCAGGTGCATCAGCTTGGCACGCGAACGCAGCCACGCAGGAAGAGCCGCAGTCTCCACCGGCCACACGGGCACCCAGACGCCGTGTTTCTCGACGGCCCGCACCCAAGGAGCATCGCTCGCTCGTTTATCGAGTTTGCCGGTGACCACCAGGCAGACGACGTCGGGGGGCGGACTCACCGCCAAATCGGCCAGTTGCTGCGCGCCCTTGTCCGGCTTGCCGCTCGGCATTCTGAGCTCGAACAAGCGCCGCTCGGCGAACAGCGACAATGACTGAGTCGCATGCCTAAGCTCATTCCAGGAGAAACTGCGGTCGATGAAAAATACCGTGCGGTCCGCATATCCCGCCCCTTTCGCTGCTGCACGGATGGCGTCCGCCGCCTCGCCCACGAGCAGTGGTTCATCGCCGGAAACGAGGTACACCCCGGCAAAGCTTCGAGCCAGCGATGCGGATAACTGATCAGCGCTTACACGCACTGCGTGATCCTCGCACGCGCCGCTTCATACTCACCCGCCATCCGGTTGACGAGCGCCTCGACGGTCTCGACGCCACGGATGCCGCTCACGCTCTGCCCGGCACTCCAAATATCGCGCCACGCCTTGAATTCCGCGCTGCCGCCGGTGCCGAAATTCATTTTGGCTTTATCGGCTTCGGGAAGCCTATCCGGATCGAGCCCCGCTCGCTCAATACTGCCGCGCAGATAATTCCCGGCGACGCCGCTGAACAGCGATGTATAAACGATGTCCTCGCCGCGGCTGTCGACGAGCATTTGTTTGTACTCGGCGCTTGCGTTGCCTTCTTCGGTAGCGATGAAGCGCGTCCCGAGATAAGCGAGGTCCGCCCCGAGCGCCTGCGCGGCCAGCACGTCGGCGCCCGTGCTCATGGCCCCAGACAAAATTATCGTTCCAGCATAGATCTCGCGAATCTGTTTAACCAGGGCGAACGGGCTCAGCACGCCGGCGTGGCCGCCTGCGCCGGCGCATACCGCGATGATGCCGTCGACACCCTGTGCCGCGGCCTTTTCGGCGTGGCGCAAATTGATGACATCGTGGAATAGGACGCCGCCGTAACCGTGCACGGCGGCAACCAGTTCGGCAGGCGGCCGCAGGCTGGTGATGACGATGGGCACTCGGTGCTTAACGCACAGCATCACATCATGTTCGAGGCGATCGTTGCTGCCATGCACGATCTGATTGACCGCGAACGGCGCCGCCGGGACGGCAGGGTTCGCGCGGCTGTAGGCGGCAAGCTCGCCGGTAATCTCCGCGAGCCAGTCGTCGAGCACGGCCGCCGGTCGCGCATTCAGCGCCGGAAATGAGCCGACGATGCCTGCCTTGCACTGCGCCAGCACGAGGCGCGGGGTGGAGACGATGAACATCGGCGCGCCAATGACGGGTATCCGCAAGCGGCCTTGCAAAATCTCAGGGATGGGCATTTACGGCTCCGCACCGATAGGGTCATTGACGTGTTTCATGTCATTATGGCGTAGTCCGCTGCGCCGCACACCTTCGTGAAATGGCACCCTTGCCCGCGTACCCCAAAACGATCGGAAATCCCCAATGCAATTCGACACCCTGCTTTTTGAGCGGCGCGAGACCATCGCCTACGTCGCGCTCAATCGGCCGGAAAAATTGAACGCGCTGAATTTGAAGTTGATCACGGACTTGCGGGCTGCTGCATCGGCGATTGATCTCGATCAGGACATTCGCGCCGTCGTGCTCACCGGCTCCGGGCGCGCATTTTGTTCCGGCGCGGATATCATGGGCGATGATCTGTTTGGAGATCGAGGGCGCAGCCGCGGCGATAACATCGGCGCCGGATTGCGGGAACATTTCAACCCCATGGTGGAAGCCTGGTACCGGTTGCGCGTGCCGGTCGTAGCGGCGGTCAACGGCGTCGCTGCGGGCGCCGGCGTGAGTCTTGCCCTTGTAGGCGACATCGTACTGGCGGCGCGCTCGGCCACGTTTCTGCAACTATTTGCGCCTAAACTCGGTCTCATGCCCGATCTCGGCAGCACCTTCCATTTGCCGCGGCTGGTCGGCAGCGCGCGCGCCAAGGGCTTGGCTCTGCTTGGCGATGCCTTACCGGCCGCGGAAGCCGCGAGCTGGGGGCTCATCTGGGCCTGTGTCGACGATGCGGCTCTGCAGTCGCAGGCGGAATCGATCGCGCGAAGGCTCGCGGCCGGACCGACGCAAGCGTTCCAACGCATCAAAGCGGCTTTCAATGTCGAGCTTCCCCGCACGCTGGCCGAGCAGTTGGAGCTGGAGGCTGAAGCACAGGCCGAGCTTGGCGACACTCAGGACTTTGCGGAGGGCGTGCAGGCGTTCCGTGACAAGCGTGCGCCGAAATTCACAGGCAAATAACGCGGTCAAGCCAGTGTCGGTGCCGAGGCTGCTGCCGGCTTGGCGCTGACCGCATCATCGACGCTGTGGTACTCGAGCCCGCTCGTCGGCAGCTGAGGAAAGTCCGCTCGCATCAATGCATCGCGGGCGGCGTCTTTCAAGCGCGCCACTCGTAACTCGATCTTGTGCGCCGCGAGCCACGCAGCGAATTCTCCCAGACTCTCCAGCGCGGTGCCGTCGAGATCGGGTGATTCCTCGAGACTCAAAATCACCACTCGGACATCGGGCCGTTTCGCAACCTGCTGACGTGCGCGCGCCAGCAAGGGCTCGGCATTGGCGAAGAACAACGGCTCTTCCGGCCGCAGGACGAGGACGACCGGCGGACAAGAAGCCTGCGGAAAGCGGGCGAGGCTGACGAAATCGTGCGCACCGAGACGGCCGAGGACGGAAAGACGCGGGCTAGCCAGCGAATGCAGCAGCATCGCCAGGCTGAAAGCGATGGACGCCAGCAGGCCGTCGAGCAGGCCGAACGCTATGACCGCGGCTACGGCCGTCACAGTGATCAGCCGATCACGCTTCCACCGAAAGTACGGCCGAAAAACCGCCGGACTTAGGGACTTGCTGACCGCATGGATGACGATCGCAGCCAGCACGGGAACGGGTATGCGTTCGATCCACCGCAGAAACAGCAGCACGAGAGCCAGAATCGTCGCAGCAGCATACAAGCCCGCGGCGCGCGATTGCGCGCCGGCCGCTTCATTCGCCGACGTACCTGAATAACCCGCGCCGACCGGCGTGCCATGGAAGGCGCCCGACACGAGATTCGCGACGCCGAGTGCGACCAAGTCGCGATTCGGCTGCACGGTGCGGTCATGCTTCAAAGCGAACGTGCGGAGCGAGCTATAGGATTCGGCATAGAGAATGAACATCAATGCCAGGGCGAACTCGATCATCGGCAACCTTTGCACGTAGGGCGGCAGCGCCAGCGCCGGCGTTTCCAGGGCAAGGTGGATGGGTCCCGTCAACAGTACGCCGCGGGAATCGAGCCAGGGCGCTGCTGCAATCCCGGCGACGATCACCACCAGGACACCCGGAACGCGCCGGAAACGGCCGAGCAGGAACAGTGCCAGCAAGGCACAGCCGCCCGCCGCAAGGCTCGCCGGCTGCCAGGCGTCCACATTGCGAAAAATCTCCGCCGCCAGGGGCACAAAGTGGGTGCTGTGCACCTGCAAGCCGACCACGTGCGGCCACTGCTTCACGGCGATGACCAGAGCCAGCCCGAAAGAAAATCCCCGCAGCACCGGACGGGCAATCAGGTTTGAAATTGCACCAAGCCGCGCGCAGCCGGCCAACAAAAACGCGATCCCCGTTGCGCACACCAGGAGCGAGGCGACGGCGACGCGTTGTGCTGCCGTTGTGGCGCCCAAAGTCATCGTCGCCGCCGCAAGTACCGCCGCAGACGAAGAAGTGGCGGTAACGATGGCGTACGGGCTGCGGCCGATCAGGGCATAGCAGGTGAGCCCTGCAAATAAGCCAATCACGCCCGCCTGCGGCGGCAGGTTAGCTAGGCCCGAATAGGCAACCGCCTCGGGCAACAGCAGTCCGGCAAGCGAGACGCCGGCAAGCGCGTCCGCCGGATTGATTGCACGGAGCCCGCTCATTGATCGTTCGCAGGGCCGCACCACCCGGGCAGATAATCGGCCTCGCGGCTCTTGGCCAATTTCAATCCCCGGACCAGCGCGACCGAAAAATCATCGACGAGGAGCTTGCGCTTGATTCGCCGGCGCAAAAAGTCTGCCCATAGGAATTCACTGAAGGGCGTGGTGTCCTTCGCGAAGCCGCCGTTCTGCCGCAGTTCACCGGCGAGACTGCGAAATGGATCGTCCACCAGCGCCGAGATCCGCTTCGGCACGTCGCCGTAGCTACGCCGTCGGCCACGCGCATCGAAGGGATGCAGCCATCCCCGATTATCCAAGTACACCCAGAAAGCTTCGCGCGGCAGCCGCCGCAGGTCGGCCACGACCATCGTGGCGATATCCCTGACGCCTTCCTGATGCAGAGCCAACGTCAGGTGTTGATGATCGATGACGTAGTACTCTCCCTTTGGACCCCAGATGACTGGAATCAGATGCTTGCCGAGGAAGTCGGCCCGCTTTCGTTGCGGATGATCCCGCCAATCCTTGCGCTTGGCCAGCACCTCGCGCATCCCAACCGTGATCTGGGTCGGGCGGAGTGCTGCAATTGCCACCGGATGAATGCGGGGTTCTCTGGGTAGGGTCATTGCTTGCTCCTGGCCGCGTCGCACGCGCCTGTTATTAGAGGGGTATCGGATAATGTACTATCATCGGCACTGCCTCGATGCAGCATCACAACCAAAAAATTGTGTCAGTACGGGAAGGGATATGAACAGATATAACGTAGCACTGTCGATGTGTGGCTTCGTCATCGGCGCAGCAGCGTCGGCGCAGACCTCGCCGCCCGCGGGGTCCGATCAAATCGCGGAGGTCGTCGTGACCGCGCAGCGGCGCAGCGAAAGCCTGCAGGACGTGCCGCTGTCCATCACCGCGATCGATGCACGCAATCTGGAACAGAAGGCAATCTACAGTTTCTTCGATTACGGCGGGAAGGTGCCCAATCTGGCGTTCGCCAATACCGGGGACGGGAGCGGCACGGCACGGACAATATCGATTCGCGGCATCTCCGGCGACGAGACGACCGGGTTCTATATTGACGAGACGCCGGTGCCGGATTCGATCGATCCGCGGATCGTCGACATCCAGCGCATCGAGGTGTTGCGTGGGCCGCAGGGAACTCTCTACGGCGCTCGCTCCATGGGCGGCACGGTTCGACTGATCACCGAACAGCCAAATCTCAATGAGGCCGACGGCAGACTGCGATTGAGCGGCGGGCATACATGGAATACGGTCAATCCTGACTACGGGGTGGACGGCGCCTTCAATGTGCCGCTGATTCAGGACACGATGGCGTTGCGGGCGGTTTTGTTCTTTCAACACGACGCCGGATTCTTCACGCGCCGATATCTATCGAACCCCGCCGATGCCGCCGGTCTGACGGCGACGGCAAACCCGACCACGCTCGGCGGCTTACCGACTTCGACCACCGGCCACGTGGGCCGCGTGAATAGTTACGGTGGCGCGGTGTCCTTGGCGATCAAGCCGAACGATGCGCTGATGATCACGCCTCGGATCATGTACCAACAATCGAAAGCGAATGGGCTCTTGTACGCCGATGGTGGTTCATATCCGGTGCCGGGGCCAAGCCCCGGCATATTCGTGCCGGTCAGCATGCACCCGGTCGGCTACATGCAAGATCGGTTCTTCAATTTACCGGAGCGCAGCGACGACGCCTGGACTCTTGCTTCGGTGGGAATCAAATACGAAGCCAACAGCTTCGCATTCCTCTCGTCCACATCGTATTTCGATCGGACGGTGGACGAGACGGAAGACCAGTCGGATTTTATATGGCAAAACCTCCTGGCGCCGTTCGACGGGATCACGCCAGGGTACAAGGCCGTGCCCATCGCCACGACCATCCGCGAAATCAAGCAAATTCATAGATTCGTGCAGGAGTTTCGCTTCACTTCCAAACTCGCCGGACCTTGGCAGTATGTCGCCGGGCTGTATTTTGCGGATACTCGAGGCCGGGTTCCATACGCCGGGTATTATCCGCCCTCGATCGCGCCCGGGATCAGTAAAACCGGGGGATTCGTCGTGCTGGGGATTCCGGTGAATCCTTTGAACCCGGACGAGATCTTCGGCCAGGACTACCAGACCCGAGTGAGCGAGCCGGCGATTTACGGAGAGTTGTCCTATCATTTCACTGAACAGTGGGCGCTTACCGGCGGACTGCGGGGTTATCGAATCAAGACGCAGACCGGCGGCTATCTGGAAGGAATTGCGTTTGGCGGACCACGCATCAACGATCCGGAGCAATCCTTCACCGAGAGCGGGGTGAATCCCAAGCTCGGACTCGATTACAAGCTGTCCTCCGACAAACTGCTGTACGCGCAGATCGCACGCGGCTTCCGTCCCGGCGGTCTGGTTCCCTCGATTCCCGGCAACAGCAACATCGACGCGCTCGGTTGCTTCGCCCAATTGAAGGCACTCGGCTACACCAGCGCCAGCCAGACGAAGAGCTACAAGTCGGACAGCCTCTGGAACTATGAGCTTGGCGCGAAGACCGCGTGGGCCGACAATCGAGTTACGCTCGACGGTGCCGTGTTCTTGGTGAAATGGCCAAACATACAGGGGAGCGTGCCTTTGCCTTGCGGCTTTCAATTTCGCGCAAATTCGGGAGCTGCGGAGATTAAAGGAGCTGAGATCGAGGCGCATGCGCGGCCGGCATCCGGGCTCGATGTGTCCGCCGGTGTCGGTTACCAGCGTGCCCGGATCACGAAATTCAGCAATCTCATACCCACACTCAAGGTTGGCGACCGTGTCTACCAGGTTCCCGACTGGACCGGCAATGCGTCGGCGACATATACCGTGCCACTCTCGGAAGCGCGCAGCATCTCGGGCACATTGAGTTACTCCTATACGGGGGACAGCGTCAGTGCGAGTGTCAACGCGAACTTTCCGCGCGTGCGACCGAGCTACAATATTCTCGATATGCGCCTTGCCTACGATGTTCGCAGCTACGAACTTGCGCTGGTCGGGAAAAACCTCACTAACACGGAGGCGAACCTCGGCGACAACCGCTCGCTCGCCGCAGAAACGATCGGGCGTCCGCGTATCGTAGTCAATCAACCGCGAATGATCGGCGCCGAGTTCCGGATGAAGTTCTGATATGCCCATGCCTTGCGGGGGCTCCATTGCCGCCAGCTTCAACAGCGCACGAATTGCCGTCGTTGCTGCCGCCGCGCCATTGCTGTTTGCCTGCTCCAGAAGTGCGCCACCGGCGCCCCCGGCGGTCGCAGTCGCGACCGTCACCATTACCCCGCATCCGGTCACCTTCCCCGAGGACTATGTGGGGCAAACGGAAGCCGTCAACGCGGTCGAGATCCGACCGCGGGTAGGCGGCATGCTGGAGAAGCGCGTTCCCATCGAGGGCGAGCCGGTCAAGGCGGGACAGTTGTTGTTCGTCATCGATCGGGAACCCTACATCGCCGCCTTGGCGCAGGCGAAGGCGTCTCTCGCGCAGAGCGAAGCCGCCTCGATTCAGTCGCAACGCGACCTCAAGCGTGCCAAGTCTCTGTCCGAAATCGATGCGGTGAGCCAGCAGGAACTGGATGCAGCCGTGGCGAAGAACCAAGCCAATCTGGCGTCGATAGACGCGGCCAAAGCCGCCGTCAGGTCAGCAGATCTCAATCTCGGCTACACCACGATCTTGAGCCCGATCGACGGCGTGATGGGCCGCGCTCAATTACGCCAGGGAGGCATGGTCACCGCCAACAGCACGTTGCTTACCACGATTTACGAAATCGACCGTATGTATGTGAATTTCAGCGTCAGCGAACAACGCTTGCTCAGCATGCAGCGCCAGCTCGGGCGCGCGCCGAGCCAGAATTCCAAGACGCCGCCACCGTTCCGTATATTTCTGGCGGACGGTTCGGAGTATCGAGAGACGCCCAGGCTCAACTTCATCGACCCGGCGGTGGATCCGCACACCGGCACGCTTGCGCTGCGCCTGGAAGTAGATAATCCGCGCCAACTGCTGCACGCAGGTCAATTTGCGCGGGTACAGGTGGCGGCCCAGCAAGATCCGAACGCGATCGTCGTGCCGCAGCGTGCAGTCCAGGATTTGCAGGGCAAGAATTATGTCTGGATAATCGATGCAGCGGGGCACGCGCAAGAGCGCGATGTGAAGCTGGGGCTCCGCGTCGGCTCTGACTGGCAGGTGCAGCAAGGCCTCAAGGCCGGCGACATCGTCATCGTCGACGGCGTGCAACACCTCAAACCGGGAGCGCCGGTCAAAGCCGCTCCCTTGGCATGATCGATTACTTCATCGACCATCCGATCTTCTCCACGGTGCTGGCGATCATCATCACGATTGCCGGCGCCGTTTCGCTCTCTGGTCTGCCGATAGCACGTTTTCCGCAAATTACGCCCCCGACGATCGTGGTCTCGACCAGCTTTCCCGGCGCCGATGCCGCCACGATCGAGCAATCGATCGCAGCTCCGATCGAGCAGCAGGTCAACGGCGTGCCGCACATGATCTACATGGATTCCAAGAGCGCCAATGACGGCAGCTACAGTCTGACCGTTTCCTTCGATGTCGGCACCGCGCAGGACATCGCGGCGGTTGACGTACAGAATCAAGTCGCCATCGCTCAGCGCCAGCTGCCGGCACAGGTGCTGCAGCAGGGCATTACGGTCGCCAAGCGTCAACCGCAGATTCTTCTCACCGTTGCCATCGGTTCCGATAATCCACGCTACGACTATTTGTTTCTTTCCAATTTCGCAACGCTGCACGTCTACGACGCGTTGGCTCGCGTGCGCGGGGTCGGCCAGGTCGTGGTGTTCGGTGCCCGCGACTACGGCATGCGCATCTGGCTCGATCCGGCGAAGATGGCGCGCCTGGGCGTAACCACCCAGGATGTGACCGGCATCGTCAATGAGCAGAACGTCGTCGCGCCCGCCGGCAACATCGGGGCCGAACCAGCGCCGCCGGGGCAGCAAATGCAGTACGTCGCGTCGGTTAAAGGCCGTCTCTCGACACCGGAGGAATACGAGTCAATCGTCGTGCGCACCGGCCCCGACGGCGCCGTCGTGCATGTCAAGGACATCGCGCGAGTCGAACTCGCGGCCACCGATTATTCGCGCTCCACCAGGCTCAATGGCGTGCCCACCGCGATAATCGGGATCTTCCAATTGCCGGACGCTAATGCGCTGGAGGTGGCCCGCGGCGTGCGTGAGGCCATGGATGCGCTGGCGCCGACCTTCCCGGGGGGCATTCACTATTCCATTCCCTTCGATACCACGTTGTTCGTCTCCGAATCGGTGCATGAAGTCGTTAGGACTCTGCTGATCGCCGGAGTGCTGGTGCTGCTGGTCGTGTTCCTATTCTTGGAGAGCTGGCGCGCGACTCTCATACCGATGGTGGCAGTGCCGGTGTCGCTGATCGGTGCCTTCAGCGCCTTCGTCGCGCTCGGCTTCTCGCTCAATACTCTCACGCTGTTCGCCCTAGTGCTCGCGATCGGTCTGGTCGTCGATGACGCCATCGTCGTGGTCGAAGCCGTCACCGAAATCATGGACAGCCGGAAGTTGCCGGCTCGCGAGGCGACCAAGGCGGCCATGAAGGAAGTGGCCGGACCCGTCATCGCAATCGCACTGGTGCTGGTTTCGGTGTTCGTGCCCGTCTCCTTCCTCGGCGGTCTGACCGGCCAGTTCTATCGGCAATTTGCGCTCACGCTCGCCGTATCGGTGTCCATATCGCTGATCGTCGCGCTGACGCTGACCCCGGCTCTGTGCGCCCTGCTGCTCAAACCCACCGATCAGTCGCACTTCGGGGGGTTGCCGGGACGAGCTTTCGGGGCATTCAATCGAACCTTCAAGCGATTTACCGCGCGCTACACCGACTCGGTGCGCAACCGCATTCGCCGCACGGCGCAATCGATGATGCTGTTTCTCGTGCTGGGCGCGGCCGCATTTTGGCTGGTGTACAGCCGGCCCACAGGGTTCATGCCGGACGAGGATCAGGGTTACCTCATCGGGCTCGTCACTCTGCCGCAGGGCGCCTCGATACAGCGCACCGAGGCGGTCGCGGACGCGTTCCGCAAGCAGTTGCGCGAACAGCCCGAAGTGCAGGATACCTTCGCGGTCACCGGATTGAATCTGCTCACCGGCACCAACTCACCTTATGCCGCCACGATTTTCATGATATTGAAGCCCTGGGCCGTTCGCGGCGGAGGGGAACACGGTGCTCAGGCGCTGGCAGCCCGCGCCAATCGGCTCGGTTCCGCGGTCAAGGAAGCGAATGTTTTCGTTTTCAATCCGCCGCCTATTCCCGGTATCGGGACGGCCGGCGGCTTCGAGTTCATCCTCGAGGACCGCAGCGGCGGCGATATTCAAAAATTTGCCGCTGTTCTCGGTGATTTCATCGGCCAAGCGAACAAGCGTCCGGAACTCACTCGCGTGTTCACGCAGTTCAATACAAACACTCCCCAAATCGAGTTCGTGCTGGACCGCGAGCGCGCCAAAACTTTGGGAGTGTCCATCTCAAGCATCTTCTCCACCTTGCAAACCTTCCTGGGTGGCAGCTACATCAACGACTTCAATCTATACGGCCGCACGTACAAGGTGACCGCGCAGGCGGAGGCAGATGCGCGCGCCGCGCCGGACGCCGTGAACGGCCTGTACGTAAGAACCGCGCAGGGCGATATGGTGCCGCTGTCCACACTGGTGACGATCAAACCCAAAACGGGGCCGGAGTATATCGAACGCTTCAACGTGTTCCGCGCGGCGACCATCAACGGCTCGCCGGCACTGGGCTACAGTTCTGGCCAAGCAACGCGGGCCATGGAGGAACTGGGGCGCGATTTGCCGAGCGGCTACGGCTATGACTGGAGCGGTACGACTTATCAGGAAAAGATCTCCAGTGGGCAGAGCGGAGCGATTTTCGGCATGGCAATCGTCTTCGTCTTCCTGGTGCTAGCCGCGCTTTACGAAAGCTGGGCGGTGCCGTTTGCCGTACTGCTGTGCATTCCTTTCGCCGTCTTGGGTGCCTACGGCGGCCTGGCCTTGTGCGGTATGCAGAACGACATTTATGCGCAGATCGGGCTCGTCATGCTGATCGGTCTGGCGGCCAAGAACGCCATTCTTATCGTGGAGTTCGCCAAGCTTGAGTACGAGCGCGGCAAACCATTGGTGGAAGCATCGATTGCGGGCGCTCGCTTGCGGCTGCGGCCGATTTTGATGACATCACTCGCCTTTATTTTCGGTTCGTTGCCGATGGCGATTGCCACCGGCGCCGGCGCCTCCGCCCGGCGGGTGCTCGGCACCGCGGTGGTATTCGGGATGAGCGCTGCCACGCTCGTCGGCATTTTTCTGATCCCCGTCTTCTATGTACTGATGCAAAGCCTTGCCGAGCACTTGCGGCGCGCGCGCAAGCCCGTGCGGGCGGCGCCCACATGAGGCGGCGCAAGCTGACGCCCGCCTCGCTCGGTGCAGCCGCGCTGATGCTGCTCGCCGCGGGCTGCACGGTAGGACCGAATTATCGGCGGCCGGCGACGAACACGCCCGCGGCGTATCGCTTCGAGCCCGATGCAGCCGCGGATTCCGTTGCCGATGGGGGTTGGTGGCAGGTCTATCAGGACCCGGCTCTTCAGGCGTTGATCCGTGAGTGTCTTGCCAACAACTTCGATGTGCGCATCGCTGCCGCGCGGGTCGATCAAGCGCACGCGGTGCTCGGTTCGACTCGGCTCCAGCAGATGCCGCAAATAGCCGCCACTGCGTCGGGCCTGCGGCAACGTACGTCGGCATACGAGCTGCCCCCCGGAATTCCGGCAATCCACAACGTGTTTACGCTCGAAGGCAGCCTGTCCTATGAGATCGATTTCTGGGGCAAGTACCGCCGCGCGACCGAGGCGGCGCGCGCCCAGCTGTTGCGATCCGCCTATGCCAAAGAGGACGTCATGGCGGCGTTGGTAGCCAGCGTGGTCACCGACTATTTCACGTTGCAGACCCTCGACGAACAACTCGTCATCACTCATCGGACGCTCGAAACGCGTCAAAAATTCGTCGGTCTCACCCAAGCGCAACACGATCGCGGTACGGTATCGGACCTCGATGTGGCCACTGCCCAAGCGCAATTGGCCATCGCCCAGGCGAACCTGCCGGATCTTCTGCGCCGGATCGGGCAAACCGAAGATCAATTGAGCGTGCTGCTGGGCCATAATCCAGACCGAATATTGCGTGGTGGCGCCCGAGTGCTGCCGCCGGTGCCGGCCGCCGGACTTCCCTCGACACTTCTCGAGCGCCGCCCCGATTTGCGCGAAGCCGAGGATAATTTGATTGCGGCAAATGCCCAGGTGGGTGTGGCAAAAGCGAACCTGTTCCCCAGCATTAGCCTCACGTCTCTCGGCGGCGGCGTCAGCGGTGCGCTGTCGTCATTGTTCACCGGTCAGGCGCGCGTCTGGTCCGCATCCGGCAACGCGACCCAGCCTCTCCTCAATTCGCAGCGAAGCGTCTACCAAGTAGAACTCGCCAACGCGCAAAAACGGGAGGCGCTCCTGCAGTACCAGAAAAGCGTTCAGACCGCCTTTCAAGAGGTCTCGGACGCGCTGATTGCGCGTCAGGAAGACGCCGATCTGCAAACCGCCGATGAGGCCCAGGTCGATGCGCTACGGCGCTCGAGCACCATTGCCCTGGCGCGGTATCGCGTTGGCTATGCCTCCTACTTCAATGTCATTGACGCCAACCGCGATTTGTTCGCCGCGGAGCTGTCGCTCTCGTCCGCACGCCTCAATACGCTGCTCTCGGTGGTACAGCTTTACCGCGCCTTGGGAGGCGGCTGGCAGGCAGAGCCAGCTGCGCCGGCGGCCGCATCAGCACCGTAGAATGATGCCGTTCCTGTTAATCTTGAGGGCCCTAGAGACCCGGAGGCGTTGAAATGCCTACGCTTTTCGAAAAAATAATTTCGGGCGACGTGCCGGCCACGGTGGTATACCGCGACTCCCGAGTTATTGCTTTTTTGGACATCCGGCCGGCTGCCCCGGTGCATATACTGGTTGTCCCTCACAAACCTATTCCCACCGCCAACGATGTCAGCGACGAGGACGAAGCCCTGATCGGCCACATGTTCATTGTTGCGCGGGACCTGGCGCGGCAGCAGGGCGTCGCAGAAAGCGGCTACCGATTGACTATCAATTGCAATGCGGATGGCGGTCAGGAGGTCTACCACCTGCATTTGCATCTGCTCGGCGGGAGGCCGCTCGGCCCGATGGTCAAGCGAGCTTAAGGATCCATGAGAGGAAAATCGATGAAGAAGAAAAAGGCGGTGCAAGCCAAACCGCGAGTCATGCCGCCGCGGCCCGCACCCAAGCGCAGTTCGGTCACAAAAAAAACTGCCGAGGCGCGCGCTGCGTCCGTCCAGCGTCAGCGCAATGGCGAACGCCGCGAACTGTATCCGGCCCTGGGGCCCTTTCGTCATGGCTACCTGCGCGTCTCGGATGTCCATGAGATTTACTACGAAGAATGCGGTAATCCGGCAGGCAAGCCAGCCGTATTTTTGCATGGCGGGCCGGGAGCCGGCTCGGATAAGCGCGCACGGCAATTCTTTGACCCACAACACTACCGCATCGTGGTGTTCGATCAGCGAGGTTGCGGGCGCAGCCGTCCCAGTGCGAGCCTGATCGAGAATACGACGTGGCATTTGGTCGCCGACATTGAACGGTTGCGCAAGCATCTTGAGATCGAGCGCTGGCTCGTGTTCGGCGGATCCTGGGGCAGCACATTGGCGCTGGCCTACGCGGAAGCAAATCCGGACCGCGTCAGCGAGCTCGTGCTGCGCGGGATCTTCCTGCTGCGCTATTCGGAAATCCGCTGGTTCTATCAGCATGGCGCGTCGGAAATATTTCCCGATGCCTGGGAAGCCTACCGCGACACGATTCCGCCTGACGAGCGCGATGATTTTCTGAGCGCCTACCATAAACGCCTGGTCGGCAGCGATCAACGAGTCGCGCTTGCGGCGGCCCGCGCGTGGTCGGTATGGGAAGCGTCCGCCAGCTTCTTGTACAGCAACGGCGACAACATCAAGAAATGGGGCGAGGACCAGTTCGCGGTCGCAGTGGCGCGAATCGAATGCCACTACTTCGTGAATCGAGGATTCCTGCGCAGCGAAGGTCAATTGCTCGACGATGTGCCGCGCATCCGCCATATTCCTGCGACCATCGTGCAGGGACGCTACGACGTCGTATGCCCCGCAACCGGCGCGTGGGATTTACATCGTGCGTGGCCCGAGGCGGACTTGCGCATCGTGCCGGATGCAGGACACTCGGCATTCGAGGCGGGTAATTCTCACGAGCTCGTACTCGCGACGGATCGATATCGTAGCCGCTAAGAGCCTGCCGCCGGCGCTCTGCTCGACGGCGACGGCGTATTTGTGCCAGAGTCCGGACTGCGGATGAAAACGGAGAGGCCGTAAGCCATGTCGGAACTCGCCACGTTGGGATTGGCGCGCGCCGCCGATGCACGTGAAATTGCGGAGATGTCGCGCGACTTGATCGAGCAGGGACTGACCTGGTCCTGGACACCGGCGCGCGTGCAGCATTTCATTTCCGGATCGGAATCCTCAGTGGTGGTCGCGAGACGCGAGCGGCATATTGCCGCATTCGGCATCATGCACTTCGGGGAAGATGTGGCGCACCTGAATTTGCTCGCCGTGGCACCGGAGCATCGCCGGCAAGGGCTTGGGCGCCAGCTCATGAGCTGGCTCACCGTCACAGCAATTGAAGCCGGTATTTTTCGCATCAGCCTCGAATTGCGCAAATGCAATGAACCGGCGCGCGCCTTCTACGAACGCTTGGGGTTTGACCTGCTCGGCGTCGTCCAGGGTTATTACCAAGGCCGGGAAGCGGCAGTGAAAATGTCCCGCTGTCTTGCGAAAGGGCCGTTTCGCTAGGCGCGGAGTTACTCCATGACCGACTTGAACTCAGTGCGTTTATTCGGTCCCACACGGCGGCGCGTGGCGCCCGTCGGCCAGGGGTCTTGGAAAATCGAGGAATCAAAGTCCGATTCCACCATCGCAGCCATGCGCCGTGGTCTCGATCTTGGCCTGACTCACATCGATACGGCAGAAATGTACGGGTCGGGCGACGCCGAGCTCATGGTGGGCGAAGCGATAGCGGGGCGGCGCGATGAGGTTTTCCTGGTCTCGAAGGTGCTGCCGACCAATGCCTCGAGACGCGGCACGCTTGCGGCGTGCGAGAAATCGCTAAGCCGCCTGCGGACCGACCGGCTGGATTGCTATTTGCTGCACTGGCGCGGTTCCTCTTCCCTGGAGGAAACGATTGCGGCCTTCGACACATTGGTGAAAGACGGCAAGATTTTGTCCTGGGGTGTTAGTAACTTCGACGTCGGAGACCTCGACCAGGTCGCCGCCATAGCGGGTGCGGGACACCCGGCATGCAACCAGGTGCTGTACCACCTAGAAGAACGAGCGATCGAGCATGCGGTGCTGCCTTGGTGCCAACGACATGGCACCGCCATGGTGGCATACACGCCTTTCGGCCAATCGAAGAGTGTCTTCGATGCTCGGACCAGACAAGGCAAAGTGCTCTCCGAAATTGCCGAGACGCACCACGCCACCGCGCGCCAGGTCGCACTGCGATTCTTGCTGCGCAATCCCGAGGTGTTTGTGATCCCCAAGGCTGCCACCATTGCGCACGTCACCGAGAACGCGGGTGCGATTGCTTTCGAATTGAACGAAGCAGAGCTGGCCCAAATCGATGCGGTATTTCCGCGCGGCCGGCCGCAGCGCGGGCTGCCGATGATTTAGGCCGGCAAGCGCAGAATTTGCGGGCCTATGGCGTCGATCGTCGACGTTCCTGTCAAGGCCAGGGTTACCCGCAGCTCATTGCGCATGATCTCGACTGCCTTGGTAACGCCTGCCTGACCGGCGGCGGCCAATGCATAAAGAAACGATCTGCCGATCAAAGTTCCCCGGGCGCCCAAGGCCAGAGCCTTGGCTATGTCTTGGCCCGATCGGATGCCGCCGTCGAACAGGACCTCACAGCGGCCGTCGATCGCTGCCACGATTTCCGGCAGCACCCTGATGGAGGACGGCGCGCCATCGAGTTGCCGCCCGCCATGATTCGATACGACGACCGCGTCGGCACCTGCCGCGAGGCAAAAACGGGCGTCCTCGGCATCCATCACTCCCTTCAAAATAAGCTTCCCGGGCCAGCGGCTTCTGACCCATTCCACATCGCGCCAATTTGCAGACGCATCGAATTGCGTCGCGGTCCACTCTGAAAGCGTGCGAATTCCGCTCGACCCGCCGATGCGGCCGGCCAGATTTCCGAACGTGCGCCGCCTGCCGAAAAGCACGCTAAGCGCCCATGATGGCTTCGTGGCCACATCCAGAGCATTGCGTAGCGTAAGCCGCGGCGGGATCGTGAGGCCGTTGCGGGGGTCGCGGCGCCGCTCACCCAGTACCTGCAGATCGAGCGTCAGCATGAGCGCAGAACACTGCGCAGCGGCAGCGCGCTCGATGAGTTCCTGATTGAAGCCGCGATCCTTCATGAGGTATTGCTGGAACCAAAACGGCTGCTGCGTAGCTTCTCGCACATCTTCGATGGAACAGATGGACATCGTACTCATGCAGTAGGGAATTCCGCATGCCGCCGCCGCCCGCGCCGCCAGAATCTCTCCGTCCGCGTGAAACAGGCCGGCAAGTCCGGTCGGGCCGATCGCAAGCGGCAACGACACAGGCGTACCCACCAACGTCGTTCCAAGCGATACGTTCGACACGTCCACCATGACCCGTGGGCGAAACGTCATGGCATCCAGATCTTCGGTATTGCGCATCAACGTGCGTTCATCGTAGGAGCCGCCCGCGGCGTAGTCGAAAATGGCCCGCGGGATCCGTCTTCTTGCGAGCTCGCGCAAATCGCCGATGTTGAGAATCATTTTGGCGGATGGTAATTAGGATACTCAGGTCGTGGCGGTTGCCCGGCGGGATGAGCCGCCAATTCGCGAAGTGCGATGGCCACGGCCGCCTCCAATTGAGGATCGTGTCCGGCGCTCACTGCCCTTGGATCTTGTTCGACTGCTACGTCCGGATCGACCCCATGGTTTTCGACGTCCCATTCGCCTTTAGGAGAAAAGAATGCCACGCTCGGCGAAGTGACGTGCCCGCCATCCATCAGGGCCGGAATCTCACTGATCCCGACCAGGCCTCCCCAGGTGCGCTTGCCGACCAGCGCGCCGAGCTTCGCCTGCTTGAAAAGCCACGGCAAAGCGTCCCCGCCGGAGCCTGACACTTCGTTGGCTATCATTACTTTAGGCCCATAAATGGCTGCATTCGGAGTGTGTTCTATTCTTCCGTAGCGAGGCGACCAGTAGGCTTCAATGTGTCTGTTCATGACTTCGATGATGTAGTCGGCCATCTGCCCGCCAGCGTTGAACCGCTCGTCGATGATCGCGCCCTGCTTCTGCGTCTGCGCGAAGTAGCAGCGATTGAACTCTGCAAATCCCTCCGCCCCCGTGTTCGTCAAGTATACGTAGGCGAGTTTACCGCCCGACATCTGGTCGACCTTCCGCTGGTTGGATTCAACCCAATCGATATGGCGCAGATTTGCTTCGCTGCCAACCGGAATGACGTTGACATCGCGCACCTTGCCGTCCATTGCGGAGGCGATCCGCAAGCCGACCACGTGCTCGGCCGTGCCCTCCAAAAGCTCTTGAATGTCCAAGGCACCCGTCAGCTCCTGACCGTTTATGGCGAGTATGCAGTCACCCACCCTGACATTGAGTCCAGGCTGCGCGAGAGGAGCTTTTTCGAGCGGATTGAATTCGCCGCCGGAAAAGATCTTTTCAAGGCAATAGCGATTGTTGCGGATCATGTAGTCGGCGCCGAGCAGCCCGCCGGGCACGCGATGAGCCCGAGGTATGGCACCGCCGCTTCCCCGCAAATGACCGACCGAGAATTCTCCCAGCATCTCTTGAAAAATATAGTTGAGGTCGGCTCTGGATGCGATTGAGACCACATATGGTTCAAACCGGCGTTCGTCGGCAACCGTGGGAGCGCCATGAAAATCCGGATCGTAGAAATAGGAACGTTCGATCCGCCACACTTCGTGGTACATCTGGGTCCATTCGGCCGCGGGTTCTACTCGCACCTGCAGAGCAGCCAACGAGAGCGTGCCCTCGCCGGGTTTCAGCGGGACACTCGCAGGTGCGACGATCCAGGTTGGCCGCACCTCGTCCGCACCCGGCGGCGGCGGCGGGACGTCCGGTTTGCGGTTCGAGAGCGCAACCAGCATCTTTTCTCCATCGGCCGACAATTCGAAATTCTCGATGCGCTCGGCCAGCTTTTCCGTCTTGCGGTCCTCTAGGGTAAAGCGGCTCAAAGTAGCGGCTCGATCGTCGTATCGAGTCAGGTCGGATCGCACCAGGAAGTACAGGCTGCCGTGGATCCCTGCGGTAAGCCCCACATAGGCCGCCGTGGGCAGAGGCAGGGCCACGGTCCGGGAGCCGATACCGCTAAAGTCCACCCTCGTCGGCCCGGAGGTGGGCGCTGCCGACCTCGGTCCTGCGGCGACGGTGGGTCTACCCTCGGCCGGAGCGCCTTCATCACCGTCTTTTTGCTTGGCGAGTTTCGGTCCCGGCGCCTTCTCGTCGTCCAGCTCCGGGGCGATAGGCGATGGCTGATCCTCGCTCAGCACGATGGCATAGACATTCGAACGCACCTGGTACAGGTCGCTGCTCATATCCAGGGCGTCGGAGCTCGCGCCCGCGTTCGTGCTCGCGGTGTAGTACAGGTATTTCCCCCCGCGATCGAAAGTTGGCAGGCGTGCATCGGCCATTGAATCCGTGATCTGCGTGGACTTGCCTCCGTCTACCGAGTAAATGAACAAGGCGTGCAAGTGATTTTCGAGTGAACGCGGGTAAGCAATCCACTTCGAGTCGGGCGACCAAGCCAGATCATAGCTTGCGTCCGAGAAGCCGCCATAAACGTTCTTATCATTGATGATGCTGAGTCTTCCCGTGCTGGTATCGAGCAGGTATACGTTCAGTCGATTGTCATGGAACGCAATGCGTTTCGAGTCCGGCGACCATTTCGGCGCAAAGTAATAGGCCGGTTCCGGCGCCAGCGGGAATTTCTTGACCGCAGCGCCTGTTTGCGTGGCGCCCGTCTGGGCCGCCACATGGAGCGCGTAAAGTCCGGACTCGTCGGAGAAGTAAGCGATGGATTGACCGTCTGGAGACCATGCGGGCGAGCGCTCCATCACGCCCGGCGTATTGGTGATGTTGCGGGTGGGCCCCGCCTTCACCGGCACAGTCAGAATTTCGCCGTGCGCTTCCAGCGCAGCGCGAACGCCGGTCGGAGAGATTGCAGCATGATCGATTTCCGCGGCGACGTTTTTGATGTTTGACCGGACCTCCGGCAGGTCGGCTTGGATCTCGATCGGTACGCGGCGGTTCCTGCCGGTCGCGGTATCGAAAAGATGTATCTCGCCCAGCTGATCGTAGACCAAGGTGGTTCCCTCGCCGGCGAGACTGCGTATATCCGGACCTGCGTTATGCAGGAGCTCCGCGACAGCCTTGGTGCCCGGATCGTAACGGAAAATCCCGATGTGGCCGGCGCGACCCGAGAGAAAATACACATATTGACCGATATAGACTGGGAAGAAGTCTGAAGCTCGATCGTGTGGAATCTGTGCCGACTCCAGGCTCGAGAGGCCGGTTATCCAGATGGTGCTCGCCCGGCCCCCGCGATAGTTTCCCCACGCCACGAACGTGGTGTAGTCAAATCCGAAGGCCGGAGCCAGCGGCGAGTACGCAATCTGCGAACCATCCGGCGACATCTGGCCTTGATATGCCATCGGCAGCGGCAAGCGGGTGGCCTCGCCGCCTCCGGCCGGAACGGAAAAAAGTTGCGTGTAGCGGCTCGACGATTCGCGGGTCGAGCGAAACAAAATGCGCGCTCCGTCCGGACTCCATCCAACCGCGACATCGGGCGCAGGATGGTAGGTCACCCGATGGGGTACCCCGCCCGCGGCGGGGATGGTGAACACATCCGTGTTGCCGTCATATTCCCCGGTAAAGGCAATCGTGCTGCCGTCCGGAGAATAGAGCGGTGCGCTTTCCAAGCCCACACCGATCGTCAGTCGTGCGGCGCGGCCTCCGTCGCGGGAAACAGTCCAAAGGTCGCCGGCATAGCCGAAGGCAATCGACTCCCTGCTTAGAGCGGGTGATTGGAATAGGTGCGCTTTCTCAGCCGAGTTGGCCTTCTCCGTGGCAGCCGCCGCGTCGAAAGCGAACATTAGAAAGCACACGAGTCCCAGTGTAACCGCCGAGTGGTGAGTGCGACGCACGAGCGCTCCGGTAATCGGTAAGCCAATCCCCGATGTTGCGGCAGTCGGGTGTACTTCCGCAACCCGCTCGCGCGCAGCCGATCCGACGCGCGCGCCCTACGGCCGCCTCAGTGCGCCAGCGAGGCGTAGATCAATCGCGCGGTCAACCCCAGATGGCTATTGAACGTAACGCCGATGTCCCACAAACTCGTAACGATGACCAATAGCCGCATGGTGCGCCGGGCCCACTGTTCCGCCGCAATTTGCATTCCACCAGCTCGCTCATACTGTGGCATGACGTCAGATTCGCCGAATCAGGCGAGAAATTCTATTAGTAATATTCCGTAGACGGCGCGGCGTGGCCTACACCCGGCGCGTACGCTGATCCCGACGCGCGGCCAAATCCCGGCGCTACGGCGCCTTCCCCGGAATCCATGTCGTCCCTGCCAATGGGATATCCGCCATGGCGGCCGCTTCCACTGTCAACGCCACCAGATCCTCCTTCTCGAGGTGATGCACGTCTTGCTTGCCGCAGGCGCGCGCGATGGTCGTAAGCTCCATATTCACGGTTTTCAAGTAATTCTTGAGCCGCTTTGCCCCCACTGCCGGATCGAGGCGCAGTTCGAGCGTCGCATCCTGCGTCGTCACCCCGACGGGACATTTTCCGGTGTGGCAGTGGTGACAGAAGCCTGGTGCGGTCCCGAGGCGGGCATAATCCTCGAGCGCGGACACATGCCGGCCGCCGGCAATGTAGGTATCGCTGTTGCAGCCCAACGCTACGAGGACCCCCTGCCCGATCGCGACGGCATCGGCCCCCATGGCGAGCGCCTTGGCCACATCCGCGCCGCTGCGGATCCCCCCTGAAATCACCAATTGCACGGTGCCGCGCATGTTCAGCTCATCCAACGCATCGACGGCCTGGCGAAGCGCCGCAAGCGTCGGAATTCCGACATGCTCGATGAACACTGTTTGCGTTGCCGCAGTGCCGCCCTGCATGCCGTCGACCACAATGACATCGGCGCCGGCGTGCACCGCTAGCTTCACATCATTGAATACGCGCGTGGCGCCGACTTTGACATAAATCGGCTTTTCCCAGTCGGTGATCTCGCGCAGCTCCTTGATCTTGATCACGAGGTCATCGGGCCCGGTCCAATCCGGGTGCCGCGATGCAGAGCGTTGATCGACGCCCTGCGGAAGCGTGCGCATGCGCGCGACGCGGGGATTGACCTTCTGGCCGAGAAGCATTCCGCCGCCGCCAGGTTTGGCGCCTTGACCGATGACGATCTCGATGGCATCTGCGCGCCTGACATCGTCCGGATTGAATCCATAGCGCGACGGCAGACACTGGTAAACCAGCGTTTTCGACGACGTTCGCTCCTCGGTGGTCATTCCGCCGTCGCCCGTGGTCGTCGAAGTGCCGACTTCGGTCGCGGCACGCCCCAACGCGTCCTTTACACGCGCCGAAAGCGCACCGAAGCTCATCCCGGCGACGGTGATGGGGATCGCGAGTTCAATCGGGCGCGTGGCGAAACGCGTGCCGAGGACGGTCTTGGTCGAGCAGCGTTCTCGATAACCTTCGAGGGGGTAGCGTGACAGCGAAGCGGCAAGAAACAGCAGATCGTCGAAATTAGGAACGCGGCGTTTGGCGCCCAAGCCCCGGATCTCGTACAGGCCGCTCGCGGCGGCGCGCTGAATGTAATCAATCGTCGATCGATCGAAACCGGCCGATTCCTCTAGCTGGGGGCCCGCCATATCAATACTCCTGATCGGCATCCGCATGCCAGTGATAGAGACTTTTCGCCGAGGCGACACGCTTGAATTCCCCGGCGTCGTGAGCGATCCCGGACAGCGCCAGCAGATCCTTGACGGCGGCGCAATCAGTATCGCTCATCGGCTCAAAGCGCGCGTCGGCGCCGAGCGAGCGCACATTGCCGCGCACATAGATCACCGCTTCGTACAGTGAATCGCCCAGCGCATGCTCCGCATCACCGCAAATCACGATCCGCCCCGCCTGCGCCATGAACGCCGAAAAACTGCCGACGCTGCCCCCGACCACGATGTCGGCGCCCTTGAGCGAGATCCCGCAGCGCAAGGACGCATCGCCGTCGATGATGAGCAGGCCCCCGTGCGCGGAAGCGCCCGCCGCGGTGGAAGCGAAGCCCTTGATGTGCACGCGGCCGGACATCATATTCTCCGCGGCGCCCGGACCGGCGTTGCCATGCACAGTCACGGCGGCATGCTTGTTCATGCCCGCGACGTAATAACCTGTGTGGCCATAAATCTGCACGTCGAGGTCGGCATCGAGACCGCACGCGATGGAATGCGCTCCGTCGGGATTCCTCACTTGAATTTGCGACACGCCCTGTTGAATTGCTTGTGTGTGCAGGAACAAATTCAATTCCCGCAAGCTTGTCTGCGCCAGATCGAACTCGCGCGCCTTCGGCAAAGGCATCAGATTCGCCATGAGTAGATCTCCTCGGGCTTGGGCTCGAACAGCGTCGCGCGCGAAATACCCGGTAGATGCGCCAACGAGCGGAATTCCGATGCAATGGCAACGTAGTCGTCGGTCTCGCCAACCACTGCCGGCTTGCAGGCGAAGGCGTCGCGGACGATGAGCAGCTCGCTTTCTGTGCCCATCAAAAAAGTGAAAAATCCGTCGAGCTCGCTGAATCCGCGCTGCACCGCTGTCTTCAAGTCATCGCCCTCGCGCAGCCTCCATTCGAAGAAACGGCACGCCGCTTCCGTATCGTTGTCGGTCTCGAATTCGATGCCGAGCGGCTCCAGGCGCTTGCGCACCAGGTGAGGATTAGAAAGAGATCCGTTGTGTACGAGGCAGAAATCGCGGCCCGCCGTGAACGGATGAGCGTGTGCGGGGGTGACGGCCGATTCGGTTGCCATCCGGGTGTGTCCCACGAGGTGTGAGCCGCGCAGCGATTTGAAATCGTATCGTGCGGCGATATCCGCCGGCGCGCCCACGTCTTTGTATAGATCTATCGATCGGCCCACCGAGAGCACGGCGACCATCGGCGCGTTGCGTGCGAGCCACGCGGCGAGCAAATCCGGATCCGCGCCGCTGGTCAGCACCGCGTGATTGCCATGAGCGGAGATTTCGTGCGCACGCGCGTGCGAGCACGCAAAGTCGGCGGCGATCCTGGTCAGCAGATCGGACCAATCCACCTCGTTCTCACCGCTGTACAAGCTGAGCTTATGATGGCGCTCCGACACCGGTGCGGTGTAAACGGCGAGTCCTGCAGAATCCGGACCGCGCTCCGTCATGCCCACCAGCATCGGCACCATCAGCGCGCCGAGCCGATCCCGCAGCTCAGGATTCTTCACGAGAAGGCCGACTATTCCACACATGCTTCAGCTCCTGAAGATTCTTAGAAGAACTCGAGATAGCGGCGTGATTCCCAATCGGACACATGGCGCGAGTATTCGGTCCATTCCATGCGCTTCAAGCGGATGAATTCGGCGGCGAGATCCGATCCCACTCCATCGCAAATCACCTTGTCCGCCTCGAGTGCGTCGATGGCTTCGTGCAGGGACTGAGGCAAGAGATTGATGCCCTTCGCCGCCAATTCTTCCGCCGACAATTCATACAGGTTGATATTCTGCGCCGGACCGGGATCGAGTTTTCTGTCGATGCCGTCGAGCCCGGCGGCGATCAGGGCGGCGGATACGAGATACGGATTGCACGCGGAATCCGGCAGTCGGATCTCGAGACGCCCGTGGGGCACGCGGACGCACGCCGTTCGATTGTTGTCGCCGTAGGCAATATAGGCGGGCGCCCATGTGGCGCCCGACAAAGCTCGGCCTACGACCAGGCGCTTGTAGGAATTCACGGTCGGCGCAGCAACCGCGCATAGGCCGCGCGCGTGGTGCAGCACCCCGCCGAGAAAATTATAGGCCATGCTGGAGAGGCCCATTCCCGATTTGTCGTTCTCGTCGTAAAAAGCGTTCTTTTGCTTTGCCGTGCCCAAAGAAACGTGGAAGTGCGCGCCGCTGCCGGCGCGATTGGCAAACGGCTTCGGCATGAATGTCCCGGTCAAGCCATGTTTGTGGGCGATCTCACTGACGGCCATCTTTACGAAAGTAAAGTTATCCGCCGACTTCAGCGCATCGGCATACGTGAAATTGATCTCGAACTGGCCGTTGCCGTCCTCGTGATCGATCTGATAAACGTCGATACCTACGGCACGCAGCCCGGCCACCATTTCGTCCAGGACCTCGCGGCTGCGGTACAGACCCTTGTAGTCGTAGCACGGTTTGTCCAGATTGTCGGTTGAGTCGGCGGGTCCCAAGCTGCCATCGGCGCGCCGCGTCAGCAGCATGAACTCGGGCTCGATGCCGGTGAACATGGTCAAGCCGCGCTCGGCGAGTCGTGCAACCTGCGCTTGCAGCGCCACCCGGGAGCAGTAGGCGTACGGCTTTTTGTTGACCACCCCATTGCAAATGATGCGCGCGTAGCCTGGCATCCACGGAATGTCCTGCAGCGTCGAGAGGTCTCCGACTGCCATATAATCCGGTCCTTCCGGACCCATGCCGAATCCCCACAATGCAAACCCGGCGAAGCCCGCACCGTCGGTGAGCACCATCTCCAGATGTTCGACCGGCACCGCCTTGGCCTTGGCCGCACCGTGGATATCCACGAACTGAGCCAAAACATAGCGCGTCTTGTGTTCTTCAAAAAAATTCTTTGCCTGTTGCTGATTCATCCCCGCACCCCTGTATAGCTACCACCGCATTCAGCGACCACCGCACCCAAGCACTCGCCCATGTACGGGCCGAACGTCGGATCGCACCACACCCGATAATAACGACCGCTCTGCTCGCGGCGGCCCGCTTCATCGCTGTATTCTTCTGCGCCATGCGGCACGACCAGCACCGCGACGCCGATCATGAGCGTCATGATCACAGGACGGGAATCCAGCGAAAGCGCCGCGAAATTCACATTGCAGACCTGCGCGAGCACCTCGTGAACACGCTCGCCGCCGAGCACAAACGCCGAGTCTTCGCGTATCACCGGATATACCCCCGGCGGATGCCCGTCCAAGAACGGCGAGATTCGCTCTAGTGTAGTGCCGGCCGCTCCGTCCTCGAGAAAAAACTCCGTGGCGCCGAGACGCGCGACGAGAAGCGCCTCGGCGGCCGCGGCTCCTTCCGAGTGCGCCCAGGTATTGGGTAGGGGCGGCGGGGTGATCCCCTTTTCCGCCAGCCATTGCGCCGCCCGCGGGCCTTTGAGGCCTAGCCTCTTGCGGGGTTCCGGTATAGTCAGAGCCAGCGCGCTCACTGACTCATCTCCGGTTTTTGCCGCAGGTTCTTTGGATCGTAAAACGGGACGGCGGCGACTCGCGCCGCGATGAGTGCGCCATCGCCGGCGCGTATTCGAATGCGCCGCCCGGCTTGGGCAAGCTCGGGAGCCAGCATCGCGAGTCCAATGGATTTATTCAGCACGCGAGAGTGCGCGATGCTCGTGACGCGGCCGGCGATCGCGTCCTTGTCGATGATCAAATGGCATTCCTTGGGCAAGGGCATCGCGGCGTCGAGTTCGATTCCGACCAGCTTCTGGCGCTGCCCTCGCGCCTGCAGGATGCGCAAACTGCGCTGGCCCACGAAGAACGGCTTCTTCATGGCGACGGCCCAGTTTGCATTCGCCTCGAATGGATCGGTCAGACCGTCCGTGTCTTGTCCCACGATGAAATGTCCTTTTTCCAAGCGCAGCACGCGTTGTGCTTCAACGCCGAAGGGCCTTAATCCTCTCGGCGTTCCCGCCTTCATCAGCGCCCGCCATACGTCGGCTCCGCCGCCCGCGGCGACATGAATTTCGTATCCCAACTCCCCTACGAAGCCGACTCGCATCAGGCGGGCCGCCACACCGGCGACGTTCCCCGACCGGACGGCCAAGTAAGGAAATGCCTCATTCCGCAGATCTAGGTCGGTCAATCCCTGCAATATTTCGCGGCTCAACGGTCCGGCCAGATTGAACGCCGCTCGATGCCCCGTGACATTCACCAAAGCGCAATCCAGTCCCCATAAGGCGTTGAGCCGGAGCATTTCGCGAAACACGGTGGCGGAACCGCCGGTGGTGGTCGTGAAATAGAACCGCTCGTCGCCCAGACGCGCAATGACGCCATCATCGATGATGACGCCGGACTCGTCCAACATCAGCCCGTAGCGGGTCATCCCGACAGTCAGATCGGAATACCGCCCGGCGTAGACGCGATCCAGAAACTCGGCTGCTGCGGGGCCATAGATCTCTACTTTGCCGAGCGTCCCCACATCGATGAGACCGACACCGGTGCGTACGGCGTGCACTTCGGCATCGATGCTTTGTTGGCGCGATTCGCCGGCCGCCGCGTAATATTCCGGCCTGCGCCAGTTTCCCGCCGGCATCCAAACGGCCCCCAGGGAGCCATGCAGCGCGTCGAGGGGCGTGCGCCGCTCCGGGTGGAAGCTTCGGCCCGCGAGCAACTTCATCGGTACCGGGTGATACATCGGCCGTGAAGTCGTGAGGCCAAGCTGATCAACGCTGAGCCCGCGAACGCGCGCGAGAATGCGCAGGGCGTTCACGTGCGAATGCTTGCCCTGCGAGGGTCCCATGCCGACCGTGCTGTAGCGCTTGAGCAATTCGCTCGAATCAAAGCCTTCCTGCGCTGCGTTTTCCAAGTCCTTCACCTGCAAGTCCTCGTCGAAATCGACGAAGTTCTTGGCCCGCGGGTGGTCGATGATGGGAAAGCGATGCGACGGGCAGCGAGTGCTCCTGCGAGGCGCCGGCCCGTTCGGCGCCGCGCCGAATCCCGCATGCGCCGCAGCCTGCGCGCCTGCGCGCCTGCCGTCGGCGATCCGTGATTCGATCTCGTAGACGCCGTTCACTCGGCCGGCTGCATAAATCCCGGACGGCAAGTCTGCGGGAACGAATTGCTGCAACTCCTCCGAGTATCGCATGGTGCCCCCGGCTTGCAGGCATAGCTGCCCGGCGGCGGCCCATCCCACGCTCATCAAAACGGCGTCGCATTCGATATCGCGCACCGCCCCCCCATCGAGCCGGCCGTCCGACCACGGAGCCACGCGGAGGGCGGCGACTGTCCCGCTCGAGCCGCGAATGGCTTCATAGGGAGCGTGCGCGCACAGGATCTCGATGCCGAGCGCGGCACAGGCCGCCACGGCGGCGTCGCTTTCAGGGGCGGCTCGCAGCTCGACGATGGCAACCACGGGAACGCCGCGCTTGCGCATCTCCAGGCAGGCAAGGTAGGCCTCCAGATTCGCCGCGACGAGAACCACCCGCCGTCCGGGCGCGACGCCGTAGCGGGCAAGCAGCCGTAGCGCGCCGGACGCCAACATGACTCCGGGCGAGTCGTTGTTGCGGAACACCGCAGGCTGTTCGATCACCCCCGTGGCGAACACCACAGCCTTGGCGCGCATCTTCGTCAGGCAAGATTCATGCGCCAGCGCCACCCAGTGATCAGCGTAATAGCCGGCCGCGACCGTCGCGGGGTATAGGGTAATGGCTCCCGACTCGCGCGCCGCCCGGACCAAAGCGGACGGCGCACCGTTGCCCTCCAGGCGAATCGACTCTTCAACCAGAGCGACTTGCGCACCTCTCTCGGAAGCTGCCAGCGCCGCCGAGAGTCCGCTCGGACCGCCGCCAATAACCAATACATCGCAAAATCCATAGCGCTTGGGCGTTGATTCGCGCTTGGCGCCGAGATTCACTTCTCCTAAACCGGTAAGCGCCCGGAACATGCGCTCCCACCGCGGGAACAGATGTTTGGAATGAAATGCCTTGTAATAAAATCCCACCGGCAGAATCCGCGCGCAGCGATCGAGCACGCGCGCCTTATCGTGCGCCAGCCCGCCAAAAGTGTTGATTGCCGACACTCGCATGCCATTGCGCAGCAGCGTCACGTCGCCGCGCACATTCGGCACGCCGTCGACCTGGAACAAAGTATTGCTGTCATGATTGGCAAACGACAGGATGCTGCGTGGCCGATGATACTTGAAGCTGCGCGCCATGAGCGTGAGGCCGGCGGCGGCGAGCGCCGAGGAAATGGTGTCGCCGGAATATCCTTGATATTGGCGGCCTTCGAAAGTGAAGCGCAGATCGACGGAGCGATCCAGCCATTCCCCGGGGGTTTTTTCGAGACGGTGCATCAGGGCGCTATGCCAGGCACGGGCAGTCCGCGGCGGACTGCGTCGGCCGGAAAGGTGGCAATGACTGCATCGCGCGTGGTATCGCGCAGAACGATGAACCAGAATCCGGAAGCGATGTGGCACCACCATTCGTACTTCGCGCCCGGCGACCCGGAACGATTGAACACGTAGCTGCTCCACTCGGCATCGCTGCAGCTGCTCGGATCGGGACTGACACGGACCTCGCCGCCGTAGGCGAATTCGGATACGGGGCGCGGGCCGTTCAACGGGCAGATCAGGACCTTCATCAGTGGCCCACCGAAGCCGCGCCTTTTTCACCGGTGAGTTGATACCGCGCGAAGCGGTCGACGGTGAACCCCTCGATCAGTGGATGATTGCGCCCGGTCGCCACCGTGTGACTCATGGTCTTGCCGCACACCGGCGTCGCCTTGAAGCCCCAAGTGCCCCAGCCCGCGTCCAAAAAGAAGCCTTCGACGGGCGTCAGCCCCATGATGGGCGCGAAATCAGGCGTCATATCGGCTAGACCCGCCCACTGACGGTTCACCTTGACCTCGCTCAAGAACGGAAACATGTCGAGCATGTTCGCAGCCAGGCCTTCGGCGAAATCGAGGGTCGACCGGGTTGCATGCAACTCATACGGATCCAGCGAGGCACCCATCACCAATTCCCCGCGCGCGGTCTGTGATACGTACACATGCAGGGACCCTGACACGATGATGGGGTCGAGCCACGGCTTCACGGGCTCGGATACCATGGCCTGCAGCGGATGCACGTAGATCGGCGTGCGCAAGCCCACCATATCGAGTATTCGAGGCGTGAATCCGGCAACGGCGCACAACACCTTCGAACTGGCTATGGAACCGCGGGTGGTTTCGACCCCCACCACGCGGCCGCCCTGCAATCGGATTCCGGTCACTTCAGTTTGTTGATGAATCTCCACGCCCCGCCGATCGGCGCCGCGTCCATACCCCCACGCCACGGCGTCATGACGCGCAATGGCGCCCGGCTCATGGAACAGGGCGCCGAGAATCGGCGCATGGCCTCCGCAAGTCATGTCGATCGAGGGAATGGCTCGCTTCACGAAGGCTGCATCGACGGCTTCGGAGCGCACGCCGTAATGCTTGTTGACCTCCGCCCTCCAGCGCATGGTGCGCATTGCCGAATCCGTATGTGCGAGGGTGTAGTGGCCACGCTGGGAATAGAATAAGTTCAAATCGAAATCGGCGCCGAGATCCTGCCAGAGGCGTACACTTTCATCGTAGAATTTCACTCCTTCGGGAGTGAGGTAATTCGAGCGAATGATGGTGGTGTTGCGGCCGGTATTGCCGCCGCCGATATAGCCTTTCTCGAGCACCGCCACGTTGCGGATGCCGTGATCGCGGGCTAGATAGTATGCGGCCGCCAACCCATGCCCCCCGGCTCCGATAATGACCACGTCATAGCCCGCTTTCAGCGAGTCATGGCGCGTAAACATGCGGGGTTCAGGATGCTTGCGCGATAGACCGAAGCGAAGTAGGCGATAAGGCATAGGGTTAGCGAAATTCGCCGGCGCGACACTCGTTTCGCAGCAGGGTTACCATGCCGGGGATATAACCACGAAATTTAACTGGGGAGCAAATCATTTGCGTCTTGCGCAATGAAGACCTCCGCCTGGAAGCGGGAACTTACATGCCGCCGTCGGCGAACGGCATCGTGATCAAGCCCTTGTGGCGGCAGAACCGGATTTACCGTCCGCCTACGGCGCGCTGAGCCGGCAGCGCCATATTGGGGCGAGTGCTTGGACCGGCGCGGCGGTGGTACAGTTCGTGCCCAATGTCCGCGAAAACTTCCGCTGCCCTTGCAGGAGCATCAACCTTGCTGAGATACCAAACACTTGCCCGTGTTTGCATACATGCGCTAAGCGTGATCGCGTGCGGCACCGTGCTCGCGGCAGCCGCGCCTCATGTATCCGGCAATGTCGACGCGCCGCAAAACTGGTTCACCGCTGGCCGCGACCAGGATGGCAGCTATTATTCGCCTTTGGCGGGGATCGACGCGAATAACGTCGAGAAACTGGGATTCGCCTGGCAGTATGACATGGGTAGTCCGATGCGCGGTCAGGAAGCGACGCCCATCGTCATCGACGGGGTCATGTACACGTCGGGGACTTGGGGCTACGTCTATGCGGTGGATGCCGCCACGGGAAAAGAACTGTGGCGCTATGACCCCAAGCCCGACTATTTCGCCGGCAGGCACCCATGCTGCGACTTGGTGAACCGCGGCGTAGCCGTTTGGAAGGGCAAGGTTTACGTCGCCTCGACCGACGGGCGTCTGCATGCCTTGGATGCGGCGACCGGCAAGAAGATCTGGGACGCCGACACGATCACCGATCACACCCTGCCTTATTCGAGCACGGGTGCCCCGCAGATCGCGGGCAACGTAGTCGTGATCGGCAACGGCGGCGCCGACATGGGCCATACGGGCGTGCGCGGCTATGTCGCGGCTTACGATTTGGATACCGGCACGTTCAAATGGCGTTTCTATACGGTACCGCCGGCCGTCGGACAGCCATACGAGAACCCAGAATTGGCGCAAGCAGATAAAACGTGGGATCCCCATCGCAAGGCGGACTTGCACGGAGGCGGAACGGCGTGGGATGGATTCGCCTACGATCCGGGCTTGAATCTCGTGTACTTCGGCACGGCCAATGCAGCCCCATATGATCTGCGTCAGCTCGGACCGGCGAAACTCGACAGCCTCTTTACGGCATCCATCATCGCTTTGGATGCCGCCACCGGGCGCATGGCGTGGTATTACCAGACGACGCCGCGAGACAGCTGGGATTACGACTCGGTGCAGAAATTGATCCTCGCTGATCTGCAGATCGACGGTGCTCGCCGGTCCGTCATCATGCAGGCATCGAAGAACGGCTTTTTCTACGTTCTCGATCGCAAGACCGGCAAGCTGTTATCCGCCAAAAACTTTACCTACGTGAACTGGGCGTCCCACATCGACATGAAGACCGGCCGGCCGGTTCTCACCGTGCAGGCCGATTGGTATTCCGCACCAAAAAACGTGTATCCGTCCTGGGCCGGTGGACATACTTGGAACCCGATGTCCTTGAGTGCGCAGACGCACTTGGTCTACATCCCCGTCATCGACATGTCTGCGGTGTGGGTCGACATGCTTCATAACGGCGGCAGCATGAAGTTCCTTGACGGATTCTTTACGGTGCAAGGCGTCTTCCCGGATGACACCTACGATCCCGCCGCCTTGAAGAAGCTCTATGGACCCATGCCAGACATTCATGCGATCAAGGCGGCGCGAAAGGTGAACCCGGTGCGCGAACTGCTGCGCGCATGGGACCCGGTAACGCAAAAAACCGTCTGGGAGCATGAGACATCGGAAGGGATTCGCGGTTACGACGGCGGCATCATGTCTACGGCTGGGAATTTGGTGTTTCAAGGACGCGGCACGGGGGATCTCTGGGTTTACGCTGCCGACACAGGGAAAGTCCTCAAGGTGATAAAAACCGGCAGCCATCTCATGGCGGCGCCCATGACCTACTCCATCAACGGCGAGCAGTTTGTGGCGATCCAAGCGGGATATGGCGGTGCAGCGATTACGGTGGGGCCGATTCCGCCGAGCAGTGCCGCGCTCAAATATGAGAACACCAATCGCATCATTGCGTTCAAGCTGGGCGGAGCGGCGGTGCCGACGCCGGCGCCGCGCGTGGAAGGACCTTTTCCCACCCCCCCAAAGCAGACCGCAACCAAGGCTGCGATCGACGCCGGCGAGCTCAAGTTCGTCGAAGAGTGTTCGCGATGCCATGTGCTCGGGCCGAGCAGCACTCCGGACCTTCGCAGGCTCAATGACGGTTTGCACGCCTCTTTCAAGGATATCGTTTTGAAGGGGGTACTCGCGCCTTCAGGGATGGAGCGCTTCGACGATATCCTGAGCGAGAAGGACGTCGACAATATCCATGCCTACTTGATCGACCAGAGCTGGGTTGCGTATCGCGAACAACAAGCCAAGGCCGCGCCGGCGAAGTAAAGTATTTCAATGGATGCTAACTCTTAACCCTCGGCTATCAGCTGCAGGTTATTTCGATAATAGGCACCGCGAGCGGCATAAATTGCAGCGATTTCGATGAGTTCGTCCTGCTCCTCGGCAGTAAGCTCGCGCACCACCCTGGCGGGCGCGCCCAGGATGAGGGTGCCGTCGGCAAAAGCCTTGCGCTCGGTGATTACGGCGCCCGCGCCGACCAGGCAACCCTTGCCGATCACGGCCGCATTCAACACCACGGCCTGTATACCTATGAGCGAGCCGTCGCCCACGCTGCAGCCGTGCATCATCGCCTGGTGGCCGATCGAGACATTGGTTCCCACCAGCAGCGGAAATCCAGGATCCGTATGCAAAACCGCCCCGTCCTGCACGTTGCTGTTGGCGCCGATGCTGATAATCTCGTTGTCGCCGCGCAGGGTGGCTCCAAACCATACACTGCTGTGATCGGCGACGGCTGCGTTGCCTATGATCGAAGCGTTTGGTGCGATATAGGCGCTCATCGCTATCGTCGGGGAAACATCGCCCAATTTATATAAGGCCATAAGCTCTCCGAGCCATGAAGACAACTCATGGTGAACATACCGCACATCCGGATCCTCTAATAGCCTGAGGTATCATCGACGATGACATGAACGAGACTTCAACGGCCGCCGGCGCTGCGCCACAAGGCTGGCGCACAGCCTTGTGGCGCCTGTGGACGCTGCGGCGAGTGGTCTCGGCGCCGTCCGGGGATCCGCTGCGCGCCACCTTGATCATGGCCGCAGTATGGCTTGCGCTGTGGATTGCCATCGATCGATGGCAATCGCAACCGGAGCCGCAATTTTTCGCCGGCGGACTCCCCCTTCTTGCTTGGTATGTGCTGGCCCTCCTGGCGATGGCCGCACTGCTGAGATCCAGAGCGCATCCCGCGCCGGGTTTCGCGCCTTTCCTCACGCTGGCGATGGGAGCAGTGCCGGTGCCGCTGCTGTTGGCAAGTGTAGCCAACGCGTATCTGGATCCCGCGTGGTTCTTGGGCGCGGCCGTGATCGGCGGCGTTTACATTCTGATTTACCTCGCGCGCGGGCTGCGCGCCATAACCGGGGAACTCCAGCGGGCAGCCGCCTGCGCCGGTCTCGCGTTCATGGTGGGGTTCGTTTTGCTCACAGATACGTTGGATGTAATTCCCGACGTATGGGCGCCACTCCAGGCACAAGACCCGGAGCCCGTCGGCGCCTTCGCGGATGGCGAGGCCATTTTATTCGGACAAGCGGCCCGTATCGATGAGTTGCTGACGGGAATTGCCCGCAGCACTTCGCTCAAACCGCAGACCTTCTTCCTCGGCTTTGCCGGCGTCGGCAACGAGAAGGTGTTCTCAGAAGAAATCGGATTGGCGTCGAAGGTGCTGGGAAATCGATATGACTTCGGCGCCAGAAGCCTATCGCTGATCAACGATGAACGCGACCTGGAGCGCGCCCCGCTCGCGACGGTAAGCGGATTGAAGTACGCTCTGCGCGGTCTTGGCGCCCGCATGAATGTCAACCGCGACGTGCTTTTCTTGTCGATCTCCTCGCATGGCGCGGAGGATCCCGCAATCGTAGTCTCGAATTCACAGCTGCCGCTCCAGGACCTGACGGACGAGGATCTCGCCGACGCCTTGCGCGAATCTGGCATCAAATGGCGCGTGATCATTATTTCGGCCTGCTACGCAGGTGGGTTCATCGAACGCCTGAGCGATCCGCAAACCATCGTGATCGCGGCGGCAGCGGCTGATCGCACGTCGTTCGGCTGCTCGAACGATCGCGATCTCACTTACTTCGGGGAGGCATTTTATCGCGACGCGTTGCCGGCTGCCCGCTCGCTGCGCGCCGCCTTCTATGCCGCCAAGGCCGCCATCGCCGCCCGCGAACGCCGCGAACGCGTCACAGCGTCGAATCCGCAGGCGTACTTCGGCAAGGAGATGGAGGCAAAGCTGGCCTCGATGAGCGCCAATGAACGACTCCCCACCCCCGCCGGGCTTTTAGCGCCGCGCACTGAGGCGATGGGCGCAGGCTCAGGTATCTTCGTCGTAGATGATGATCGACAACATCCGAATCGGCACCTTCCCCAGCGTCTCGGGACCGTGCGGTACGTCGCCGCGAAAACTCAATGAGTCGCCCACCTCCAGCGGATAGCTGTGACTGCCATGCCGATAAGTCAGCGACCCGGCGAGGAGGTAAATGAATTCCGTACCGGGGTGTTGAAAGCCGGGAAACACTTCGCTCTTGTCGGTCAGTGTGACGAGAAAGGGATCGAACGATTTTCGCGGGCCGCGCTGGGCGGCCAGCAGATGGTAAGTATGACCGCGGCGGGTACCGCGTCTGACCACCTCGAGTCCTTGTCCCGCACGCACCCGCTGCGCGCCCTCCTCGACCCCGCCCAGCTGCTGCAGCAGCAGCGCCGGTCGTACACCGAGCGCGTCCGCCAGCGCCACCAAGGTTTCGAGGCTCGGGGTGACATGACCTGTTTCTAATCGGCTGAGCATTCCCGCGCTGATTCCGGCAGAGGACGCAACGTCCGTCAGCGTCAAATCCTGGCTCTCGCGTACCCGCCGCGCGACGATGCCCAATTGCCGGCCGACGTTACTCGAAGCAACTGCCGAAACGGCTATCGATTTCGGCTTTTTAAGTAGACGCGCCAAGCTGGACCTCTTCGAGCTCGAACGATCATGCATGGGCAGCAGCTACCATGCGTTCGCAGGCAAATTTACCCTGCGCGCAATAAATTTGCACTACAGTAACTGACATGCTATTTATTTCCCGTGCCCGCGCATTCCGAGGGTCTCTCGTCACGCTCTTTCGACTGCGCGGCGGTCAACCTGGCCAGCGCCGTTCGATCGGGAATATGATACGAGTTCCTGGCCTTTGAAGGGCGAGTCCTTCCCAAATAAACACCGCTCCACAAGCGAGAGGATAAGAGTATGGCGCGCGATCCAAAACACGACATCCTGTTTCAGCCGATCAAAATCGGCCCCAAGACGCTGCGCAACCGGTTCTATCAGGTGCCGCATTGCATCGGAGCGGGTTCCGACAAGCCGGGCTTTCAGGCGGCGCACCGTTCACTGAAGGCCGAAGGCGGCTGGGCGGGCATCAATACCGAGTATTGTTCGATTCACCCGGAATCGGACGACACGCATCGCTTGTCGGCGCGCATTTGGGATGAGGGCGATGTGCGCAATTTGCGCGCCATGACCGATCACATCCATCACTTCGGATCCCTGGCGGGAGTCGAGCTTTGGTACGGCGCGTCGCATGCGCCTTGCATGGAATCGCGCGCAACACCGCGAGGTCCGAGCCAATACGCCTCGGAATTCGAAACCCTCACCTACTGCAAGGAAATGGACTTGGACGATATCGCCACCGTGCAGCAGTACTATGTCGATGCCGCGCTGCGCTCGCGGGACGCCGGCTTCGACATCGTCTACGTCTACGGCGCGCACTCCTACCTGCCGCTGCAGTTTCTCTCGCCTTACTACAACAAGCGCAAGGACAAATACGGTGGCTCGCTGGAAAATCGTGCGCGCTTCTGGCTGGAAACCCTGGAGAAGGTCCGGCGCGCAGTAGGCCATGACTGCGCGATCGCAACCCGCTTCGCCGTCGACACGCTCTACGGCGAATCGGGAATCGAAGTCGAAAATGACGGCATGAAATTTATCGCAATGGCCGACCCGCTGGTCGATCTGTGGGACGTGGATGTCGGCGACATCGCCGAGTGGGGAGAAGACGCCGGTCCATCCCGGTTCTATCAACAGGGGCATCAGGTGCCATGGACCCGCTTCGTCAAGCAAATCGCCAAGAAGCCGGTGCTCGGAGTGGGCCGCTTCACCGATCCGGAGAAGATGACGGAAATCGTGACCAAGGGCATCGCCGACATCATCGGCGCCGCCCGTCCCTCCATCTCCGATCCCTGGCTTCCGAAGAAGATCGAAGAAGGCCGCTACGACGATATCCGCGTCTGCATCGGCTGCAATGTGTGCATTTCGCGCTGGGAAATCGGCGGCCCGCCGATGATCTGCACGCAGAACGCCACCGCGGGCGAAGAATATCGGCGCGGTTGGCATCCGGAAAAATTTCCGAAGCGCGGCTCGGACGATTCCATATTGGTGGTGGGCGCCGGACCTTCCGGCTCCGAATGCGCTCGCGTGCTGATGGAGCGGGGCTACACCGTCCACCTCTACGACACTGCGGCAAAGATCGGCGGAAATTTGAACGCGATCGTGACTCTTCCGGGGCTTGGCGAGTGGGGATACCACCGCGACTACCGCGAGCTGCAGATCAACAAGCTACTGAAAAAGAACAAGCAGAGCCAGGTGGCCTTGGGTCAAAAACCGATGACAGCCGAGACCGCCCTTGGCTACGGTGCGGAGAAGATCGTCATCGCCACGGGCTCGTCTTGGAATATGGATGGCACCAATTGCCTCACCCATGATCCGATTCCGGGAGCGGACGCTTCAAAAGACGATCAGCTAACGCCGGAACAGGTGCTCGCCGGCAAAAAATCCATCGGCAAGCGGGTGGTGATTCTGAATGCGGATACTTATTACATGGCGCCTAGCTTGGCCGAAAAGCTCGCCATGGCCGGTCACGAGGTCACGATTGTCACCGGCGTGCATCTGGCCAACTACATGCATTTCACGCTCGAATATCCGAACATGATGCGGCGCTTGCATGAGCTGCACATCAAGGAAATTCACAACGCCTTCAGCACCCGCATCGAGAAGGGCCGCCTTGAGGTCTATGACATTTTCGGCGACGGCTCGAAGCGCACCTATCGTGGCCGCGGCCAGTTGCCGCGCGAGGCCAACAAGAGCCAGCGGTGGGTGGACTTCGACTCGCTGGTGCTGGTCACCGGCCGCCATTCCAACGACGCTCTGTATACCGAGATCAAAGCTCGCCACGGCGAGTGGGAGAAGAACGGAGTCAAGGAGGTGTACTTGATCGGAAATGCCGAAGCGCCGCGTCTGATGGCCGACGCCACGTTCTCTGGCCACCGGCTCGCGCGCGAAATCGAAGAAGCTCGTGCGCAGCTGCCGCTGCCCTACAAGCGGGAGGTCGCAGTGTGGGGCACCGCGCACTTACCCGGCGGAAAATTTGAGCTCGAATACAAGACCTGATCGTGAGCCGAATTGACGCTGTCACTCGGATCCTATTCGAGGCCTTCTCAGCGGCCGAAGTGCGGCTCTTTTACGTGTTGGGTTACGCCGCGATAGCAGTATTCATTTACGGCGTCTATGTGCAGATACGCAAGTATCGGCGCGGCGCCGCGTTGCGGCTCGACGGTAGTCTGTGGACGCGCTTCGGCGATATGACCGCGAAAGTACTCAACCATCGCACCGTCGCCCGCCGCGATCCTGCGGCCGGCGGTGCGCATCGTCTGATTTTTTATGGGTTCGTCCTGCTGTTCATCGGCACAGCGACCATCACGCTGCAATACGACATCCTCGAGCCATTGTTTGGAATTCGCTTCTGGCAGGGCGAATTTTACTTGGTGTTCTCGCTGATCCTCGACGTCGCCGGAGTCGCGCTCGTCGGCGGCCTCGCGTACATGATGTACCGGCGCGGTTGGATGCGGTTGCCTAAGCTCGACTATGCGCGGCCCGATCGCTCGCCGGGCGATCCTGATTTCGATCGTCCGCACTACCGGCGCGAAGACTGGGCCTTTCTTTGGATTTTGATCATCATCGGCTGCACGGGCTACCTCCTCGAGGCGGCACGGCTCGTGTGGCTGCAGGGACGCCCGGACGTGTGGGAGACGCGCTGGTGGTCTCCCGTCGGCGCACTGATGGCCGAAGCCATGCGGGCGCTTGGCTTGAGCGCGCAGGGCGGAGGCGTGTTCCGGCACGGCCTCTGGTGGTTCCATGGCCTGCTGGCGCTGTTCTTCATCGCGCTCATTCCCTTCACCAAGGTCAAACACATATTCACGGCGGCGGGATCGTTGATGGTCCGCGATCCACTGGCCTCGCAGCGACTGCCGCGCATCCCCGATACTCAAGCTGAGCCGGGGGTTACCAAGATCACGGATTTCAATTGGAAGCAGCTGCTGAATCTTGACGCCTGCACCAAATGCGGCCGCTGTCACGAAGCCTGCCCAGCTCGCGCGGTCGGTGCGCCGCTGTCGCCGCGCGACGTGATCTTAAGCCTGCGCGAATTCGCGAACGCCACGCTCGAATCTGGGACACTCCCGGCGGCTGCCGAGCTCGACGTCCATGGAAAAGCGCCCGGCCAAATCGCGATGGAAACGCTGTGGTCCTGCCGTACCTGCATGGCCTGCGTCGAGATTTGCCCGGTCGCCGTGGAGCACATCCCCATCATCGTGCAAATGCGCCGCAAGCTGGTCGAGGAAGGCGCCATGGATCCGGTGCTGACCAAGACGCTGCAGACAATTCACAAAACCGGCAACTCATTCGGCGAATCGAAGCGCAAGCGGGGAGCTTGGAGCAAGTCATTGCCATTCAAGGTCAAGGACGCGCGCAAGGAACCGGTGGAGGTTTTGTGGTTCGTCGGCGATTATGCCTCGTTCGATCCACGCAACCAGAAAGTCACCCAGACCTTTGCCGGCCTCTTACACCAAGCAGGTGTCGATTTTGGGATCCTCTACGATGGCGAATCCAATGCCGGCAACGATGTGCGCCGTGTCGGCGAGGAAGGCCTGTACGAGGTGCTCGCCAATGCCAATGTCGCTGCGCTGAACGGAGCGGCGTTCAAAACCATCGTCACCACCGATCCACATTCCTACAATACGATCCGTAATGAATACCCCGATTTCGGCGGCAAGTATCAGATTCAGCACTACACCAGCTTCGTGAAGCAGCTGTTCGCTACCGGCAAATTGCAGGTCACGAAACCGCTCGCCGTGCGCACGACATTTCACGATCCATGTCATCTTGGGCGCTTCAACAAGGGATATGAAGCGCCGCGCGAGGTGCTCAAGCTGCTGGGCTGCGAAATCGTCGAAATGGGCCGCAGCCGCGCAAATTCTTTCTGTTGCGGCGCAGGCGGCGGCAGGATCTGGATTCCGGACCCGGTGGGAACTGAGAAGCCCGCCCAGAATCGCATCAGGGAGGCAGCGGCGATTCCGGGCCTCGAAGTGTACGTCGTGAGCTGCCCGAAGGATTTGACGATGTTCGAAGATGCCCTGAAGACCACCGGCAATGAGGGAAAGTTCGTGGTCAAAGAACTGATCGAACTCATCCGCGAAGCGATTCCCGCGGCGCGTAACACAGAGGTTGTTGAATGAAAATATTAGTGGCCGTCAAACAGGTTGCCGCCCTCGACGAAGACTTTGAGATAAGCAGCGACGGTCGAGACATCGACCCAGATTTTTTAATTCGCGATTTGAACGAGTGGGACGACTTCTCCTTGGAAGAAGCGGTCAAGATCAAGGAGGCGTCCGGGGAGCCCGTCGAGGTCATCGCCGTGTCGGTAGGACCGGAAGAAGTCGACGAATCCTTGCGCAAATGCCTGGCCAAGGGCGCCGATCGGGCGCTGCGCGTCTGGGATGAGGCGGTGCGAGGCTCGGATCCGATCGCCATCGCGCGCATTCTGACCGCAGTCGCGAAACGAGAGACGCCGGATTTGCTGTTTGCGGGAGTTCAATCGTCGGACCAGGCATTTGCATCGACTGGCATTGCAACCGCGGGCCTGCTCGGCTGGCCGCACGCTGCGGTCGTGGCGAATCTACGCTACGCTCCGGGAGCCAAAACCGCGGTCTTTCGTCGCGAGCTCGAGGGCGGTCTCCTGCACGAAGTCGAAGTGCAAGTACCTGCCGTGCTGACCATTCAGGCGGGCATCAACACGCCACGCTACGCATCATTGCGCAGCATCAAACAGGCGGCGGCCAAGCCGATCGAAGTCCTAGGGCTGTCAGAGCTTGAGCTCGACAGCGGCGCCGTAGGCGAAGCCGGTTCTTTGTCGCATGTGCGGCGCATGTATATTCCCGAGAAGGGCCGTGCGCAACTGATCGATGGGAGTCCGGCCGAGCAGGCTCAGCGGCTCGCAGCGATCATTAGAGAGTTCAAAGGAGAGGCAGCGTGAGCGGCATATTGGTAATCGCGGAACAGCGGCGAGGCGAATTGCGCCCGGTCTCGCTCGAACTGGTCGGCGCAGCACGAACCTTGCGCCTTGACGGCGAGCAGGTCGCCGTGGCGGTGCTCGGCCAAGAGCCCAATCGATTCGTGCCTGCCTTAAGTGTCGCTGGTGTCGATACCATCGTGACGGTCAAAGTGCCTCAGCCTGAGTTCGATCCCGACACGTTTGCCGCAGCGGTTGGCGCTCTGATCGAGGCGAAAAGTCCCGATGTCGTGCTGGTGGCGCACAGCATCGACTCCTTCGGCTATGCGGCGGCGCTCGCGGCCACACGCGGCTACGGATTTGCCACCGATGTCTTCAAAGTCGAGCGCGTCGACGGCGAACTCATCGCAACGCGCGGCGGCTATGGTCAAAAGGTCAGCGTCGAACTCGATTTTCCCGGCCGCAGCACGGTACTGCTGGCGTTGCGCGCCAACATGTTCAAGCCGCCGGATCCCGGCGCCGCGCCGCAGGTTACGGCCTTCGAAGCGCCCGTGACGGCCAGTCGCTCCGAGGGCAAGGAGTTCGTCGAGTTGAGCGCGGCTGACGATGTCGACATGACGGCTGCCGAATTCATCTTGAGCATCGGCCGCGGCATCGGCGAAGAGGCCAAGGTCCCGCAGTTTCGGGAATTGGCGGAAGCCGTCGGCGCCACGCTTGGCTGTTCGCGGCCCATCGCAGATGCGGGCTGGCTGCCGAAGAGCCGCCAAGTGGGACAGTCGGGCAAGACGGCGAGCGCTTGCAAGCTTTACATCGCTATGGGTGTCTCCGGCGCAATCCAGCACCTTGCCGGCATGAAACACGTCGCCAACATCATCGCCGTCAACAGTGACGCCGAGGCATCGAT
>JBBROC010000010.1:0-64128 GCA_038229815.1 Steroidobacterales bacterium
GTCGCGGTGTTTCTGAGCAGCAAATGCAGTTGCCGCGATGAATGCCGGCAGCGGCCGCGATTCCGGTAGTTCCATCGCTTCTCCTCCCGTGTCGTGGCCCGGCCTGGCGCCGGTTTCCGTTGCCCGTAGATGAGTATAGCCGGAGCGCAGAGTATTTCCGGCTACGCGCGCTATTCCATTACCACGCGCCTCGAGCTTTAAGAATCGATCACTCATCGTTACACGATCGAGGAATCGGCTCAGGCATCCGTACTATGCCGGCATTTCGGCCGATCGCCGCGGCGATTGCCGACCAATCGATGTCTTCACCCTGCTGCGCGATGGTTTGCAGTAGATGCTCGCTTACCAGGTTGAGCAGCGGCATGGGCACGCGCAGCGCCTCCGCAGATTGGCCGACGAGGCGCATATCCTTAAGTCCAAGCGGCGCGGCGAATCCCGCCGGCCTGAATCGCTCTTCAACGAGAATCGCTCCGTAGGTACGGTACACCGGGGCGTCGAACAAGGTGCCTGTCAATACTTCGAGCAGCAGCTGCTTCGAAACTCCTCCCTTCTCCGCCAATGCCATCGCTTCGCCCAATGCTTCGACAGCCGACAAAATCATGAAATTGCCGCAGAGTTTCACCAGGCTTGCCGCGGATGGCTTGTCCCCGGCATAGAAAACACGTTGGCTGAGAACGCTCAGCAATGGACTCGCCGTTTGTAAGTCGACGGCATCCCCGGCAGCGACCACGAACAGTTTGGCAGCCGCTGCGGCCTCCGGACGGCCAAAGACCGGAGCGCACAAGAAGCGCTGATTTCGTGCGCGATGGATCTCCGTGAGCCGGTCTGCGGTGGCCACGCCGATGGTGCTCATCGAAACGTGCAGTGCCCCAGGCTTAAGACCCGCCACGAGACCACTCTCCCCGGCGACGACCGAATCGAGGGCCGAATCATCGGCCAGCATGGTAAAGACGACGTCTTTGCCGGCCGCGGCTGATTTGGAGCTGTCCGCAAGTGCAGCACCCAAATCGACTAGGGGCCGCGCCTTCTCGGGGCTGCGATTCCAAACCGCCACCTCGTGTTGCGCGCGCACTAGATTGGCGGCGACGGCCGCGCCCATGGTTCCTAGCCCAATGAATCCGACACGCATTGCGGGGTCTCCTATGATTGATTCACAGCAGCCGTAGGTCAGTCAGTTCACGCCGGAATGGCACCTCATCGGTCGGCGGCCGATCGCACTCCCGGGCATGACGATGACCCGCATAGACGGCGGCGGCTATTGTGCTCGGTGCGTGGCAGTCGCCGACCGCCGTGATCGCGGCGATTCCCGCGGCCGCGACCGCCGCGGGCAAATCCTCCAGCGCTCGAGCAAGCTCGTCGTTCGGCAAGCGCGAAGTCACTGTGACAATTGCGGCTGCAGTCACGGTCGTAAGTCGGCCTGTATACGTGCATTCGAGAATCACTCCCGCGCCGTCGAACCCGATGATGTTGCGATTGGTGACTACCTCAACGCCGAGGTCCAGCACTCGCCTCTGAATTGCATGCTGTTCCAGCGTGTTGACCGTCCACGCCGATACCCGGTCAGCGGGGGTTACCAGTGTGACGGCCAGCCCGTCTTGGCGCAATTTTTCCGCGAGAACCGCACCAAGGTAATAGTGATCGTCATCGAACACGACGACCGGTCCCGATACGATGCCTCCGACCATCAATTCATCAGGCGTGAGCACCCTGTGAGCGTCGAATCCGCGTATGGGCCGGGCATTCGCTCTGCCGACACCATCGCGCCGCCAACGGCAGCCGGTGGCGATTACGACGCGACTAGCGCCGAATTCCAGGATCTGGTCGGCGGTAACTAGGCTGCCGCGAAGTATCTCTACGTTCCGCATTTTGTTTAATTGATTTACTCGGTAATCTCTCACCCGTGCCCAGGCAGCGAGTCCCGGCAGGCGCGATTCGCGCGTGACTCGGCCGCCCAAGTGCTCGCCGGCCTCAGCCAAGTGAACTGAATATCCGCGCAGGCCCAAGACCCTGGCGCACTCGAGCCCGGATGGTCCGGCGCCGATCACGAGAAACGAATCGTGACTGGTGCGAGGCGGTACGGCCTCTGGATGCCAGCCCTTTCGCCATTCTTCGCCCATGGTGGGATTCTGGGTGCACCGGATCGGGGACATGGTGTAGTCGCCGGTGACGCACACGTTGCATCCGATGCATTCACGGATGTCATCGATATCCCCAGTTTCGATTTTCTTCGGCAGGAATGGATCCGCGATGGACGGGCGGGCTGCGCCGATCATGTCCAGAACTCCGCGTCTGATTTGCGACACCATTGTGTCCGGCGAGGTAAATCGGCCGACGCCCACGACCGGCTTGGTCGTCACCGTCTTTACGAATCGAACGAATTCTTCTTGGTATCCTTCGGCCGCAAATCGGGAAGTCTTCGAGTCGTTCGACCAGTCGCTCACGTTGACATCCCACAGGTCGGGCAGCTCCGCGAGCATCGCGACTACCTCCCGGCCTTCGGTGTCAGCACGGATGCCGTCGGCGCCTCGCATCTCATCGACTGCGAAGCGCACGGCCACGGCGCAATCGGTGCCCACGGCTTCCTTTGTCTCCTCGATCAGTTCCCGCAACAGGCGCGCACGATTGACCAGACTGCCGCCGTACTCGTCGGTGCGGCGATTGAGCCGGCTTTGCAGAAAATGCATGGCGAGTGACAGGCCGTGGGCGGCATACACATAGATGATGTTGAAGCCTGCACGCCGCGCGCGTAGCGCCGCTTCGCGGTGCCAACGCCGGTAGTTGCGGATATCATCTTTGGTCATCGCGCGAGCCTGCGCCGGAGCGTAGCTTGCCGGGTTCGCGATATGGCTCGGGGCAATGGAGACCTCGCGCGAGTAAAGATTCTGCGCATTCATGCCCGCGTGGGCAAGTTCGATCGCGGCCAATGCTCCGTGTTTATGAATGGCATCCGTTAACAGAGCAAGTGCCGGCACATCGCGGTCGTCCCATAATCGGCCTTCGATGTATGGGGAAAGATCACTCGAGGGATGGATCTCCACCTCCTCGGTGCTCACGACCGCCCAGCCCCCCTCGGCTTTCACACCGCGCATTGCTGCATGGGCCTGCGGCCGGACGTGGCCCATCCCGTTGCAGTGAGGGACCTGGTAGAAGCGGTTCTTGGCGACCACGGGACCGATCTTCACCGGTTCGAAAAGAATGTCGAAGCGAGCATCACGGGTCACAACATCGATCTCCGGTCAGAGGGCGCGAAACGCAGGGACACTGAATAGTGCCTCATCTCAGCCGCAGTCGCTCGCCATAACCTGTGAGTTCCAGATATCCGCGACCGACGATATGCCGCTGTTCGTAGGCGCGCACGGCACCCTCCCAGTAGATTGCACCGGTGGAGAGCCGAGTGTCGTTCTCCTGATCGTCGATCAATGGCTCCAGGTCGAACTGCCGGGATCCCGCGCGCACGTGCCATTGCACGGGGTAGGTAATTCCCGTTCGCGGAGACGTCCAACGGCGTCCCGCCGTAAATTCGATATCGCCGGGCCGCAATATTTGAGTACGGCTGTCGCTGCCGCGAAGCGTGCCGCCCGCCCAACGCGGCTCGCCCTGCGCGCTGCGGATACGGAAAGCCATCAGCGCTGCTCCGTCGTCCAAATTGATACCTATCCAGTCCCAGCCCACGGCCTGCGGTTCAAGATACTCGCTCGACCATTCGTGGTCGAACCAAGCTTCGCCGCTCACGAGGTCATGGCTTCCCTGACGTGCGATGGCGCCCGCCACTCGCATATGCGGCAAACTGTAATAGTAACTCGCTGCTTCTGCCGTGGGGCCCTTGCGGCTAACACCGGCATCGCCGTTGAGGAGCGCGGCTTGTGTTTCCGAGAGCTTGAGATCTAATGTGAAGTCCTCCGCGTCGATTTTCGCGTAGTAGGCGGCGGCATCACGCTTGAGCGACCAGCGATCTATCCGAACATCGGTATCGCCGGCGGCCGCCTCCGCAAGTCCCAGCCCGGCGCGGCGAATACGCTGGTCTTGCCAGAGTCGACCGCGCTTCGGGTCGCTGATGGCGCAATGCGCGACCAGCAGCTGATGCGGTGTGAAGGCACTGGGATTGCTCTCGTCTACATTGGGCTTGGTGCGAAAAAAAGTTATCTGGAAACCGAGCGGCTCGCCATGCGCCGTGTCGAGCCAGCCGGTGACGTACCACCACTCCGTGCGAAACTGAGGGTGACTGCCGTAATCGCTGGGAAATGTCAGCGGATGTCCGGAGGTGACGGGAGAGTACGCGGGCATTGCAGCCATGGCACACCCCGGTACCAGACTCGCCGCGGTGGACAGCGCGATCGTTCGCATCCGCCGGCGCGCGCGCGATATCAAGCTTGCCGTCCCTTTGCGCACGTCACCAGTCCTCGCGCACGGCGTGCACGGCTTCCCGGCCCGTCGCGCCGCGACCACTCCAAATGGCCGTGACGGCGGCCGCGGCAATGAGCGTGAGGCTCAAGATCGCGAGTTGCCAGAAGGGGACTGCGAGATCGATGCTCCAATTGAAGGATTGTCGATTGATCACATAGACCAAAACCAAGCTCAATGCCCCGCCGAGTGCAAGTCCATAGGCGACGCCGAACGCGCTCATCAGAACTCCCTCGCTCGCCAGCATGCCGACGATCTGCCCGCGCAACATTCCAATGTGCCGCAGCATGCCGAACTCGGCACGGCGCGCGAGGGCGGTCGAACTCGCGGCAAAGCTCACGCCTGTCAGCCCGATAATCACTGCAATCGCCTCGAGCGCGTAAGTTATGGAAAACGCCCGATCGAAAATCTGCAGTGAACGCTCGCGCAGCTCAGTGCTGGTCAAAACTTCGACCGCATCGCCGCGTGCGAAGTTAGCGCGTATTGCGCTTTCGGTTACTGCGGGGTTCGCGCCCTTTTTCAGCCAAACGGAGCCCTCATTCGCGCTGTCGTCGCCAGTTGCTGCCCGATACGCCCGCCGTGAGATCACGATCGAACCGGATAAACGCGCGTAGTCTCGCCAGATACCAGCCACCGTGAACCGCTGCGTGCGGTCTGCAAGCGGTAGGTCGATCCGAGTCCCGAGTTGGTAGCCATACAGGTCTTGCATCGCCTCGGATATCCAAGCTGGCTCGGCATTCGACGGCAGCGGCAGATTTTCACTTCTCAACAAGGGCAACTCTTCCGCGGCTTGCGCAGCCGTCGCTCCGCGGGCAATCAATGCCACCGGCGCACGCGCGGGGTCGAGCAGCAGCTGACGAGTGCGGCGAAACTCGATGCGCGATATGCCGGCCACGGTTGCGAGCTTTGATTGATCGAACCCGGACCAATACGCCGTATCGTTGCCGAGGGGCTCGCGTAATTGCATATCGGCGGGCAGCAGTTTGTCCAGCCAGTGCTCGAACGACACCCGGAATGAATACACCATGATGGCCATTGCTACCATCAGACTGAAGCTTACGATGATGGAAGCCAAGCTTAAGGTCGACAGGCCTACGTTTTCGCGGAGCTGCGACACGGCGGTATCGAGCACGATGCGGCGCGTGCGCGGCGTGAAGCTCAACAACGTCACCGTCAGCGTGGGGACCAGCAGAACAGCCCCGAATAACAGTGCGGCGATCGCCGCGTAGCCGAAAAGCGGTAAGCCCGCGATGGGCGGCAGAGCCGACAGCGCGGCGCCGAGACACAGCAGCGCAACGCCGGAGAACGCGCTGGTTCGTGCCACCACGGCGTAGTCTCCATCGCCGCCTTTCAAGGCGCGGGCCGGCGGCTGCAGCGAAGAGGTGCGTGCCGGCAACCAGGCGCCAATGCATGCCACCAGCGTGCCGATTATAAAGAAGACGAGCATCGGCAGCGGGGCCGCGCGCATTGATTCCCAGCTTGCATGTAATTGACTGTTGCCGAGATCGCCGGCCAGAAAACGCAAGATGACCGCGGCAACACCCAAACCAAGCACGACGCCGAAGAACGATCCGGTGACTCCGAGCGCAGCGCCCTCGCCGATGAGCGCGCGCTGCAACTGGCCGCGCGTCACTCCGAGCGCCCGCAGCAAGGCGAGCGAGCGGCGTCTGCGCAGCACCGAAAGGGATTGCGTTGAAAACACCAAGAACGCACCGGTCCAGAGCGCCACGAGCGCCAGCATATTTAGATTGATTCGATACGCACGCGTCACCGTCACCGCGCGGTCGCGCTCGACTTGCGGAGCGATCGCCATGACGCCGGTGGTCAAATGCGGCCCGAGACCGCGCCGAAAGTTCCCAACGTCGTTGCCGGGTCTCAAGCGCAAGTCGATGCGATTCAACACACCGATCCTGTCGAAGGTCCATTGTGCCGAGGCAATGTCCATGAGTCCCAATGCCTGTGGGAAACTCCTTTCGGATAGGATGCCCACGACGTGCAGCGCCTTGGGAGTACTGCCGACGATGACTTGCAGCATATCGCCGCTGCGCAAGTTGAGCGCCTGCGCGGCGCCGGCGCTCAAGTAAATGCTGTCCGGCTCGAAGAGCGCAAAGATGCTGCCGCCAATGTCGCCGATGAGCGCCGGCTGCAGCGTGGCGGCGCGGAAAGGATCGATCCCCAACACTTTGAGCGTGTCGCGCCGTCCGGGTAAAGCTGCTTCGAGCTCGAGCACCGGGCTCGCTGCACCGACCGCCGTGTCGCTCGCCAGCCGCGTGAACAATTGTTCGGAAAAACCTTCGCGTGGACCGCGCACGACGACATCGGCTTCACCGACCAGGCGTTTCGTGGCCAACCCAAACTCATTGAGGGCAGCGCTGTTGACCAGATACACCGCTCCACCCAAAGCGACGCCTGATGCGATCGCGAGCACCGTTACCAGGAGCCGCGCAGGCTGTTCCCGCAATTGAGCGAGCAGCAGCACGCGCCAGATTGCGTATGCGCCCTGGGAACCGCGCGGCGCGCTCATCCGTCGGGGTCCAATGGCCTGAGCCCGCCGACATCGAGCACCGAGATGCGATCCGCAGTGTCGGCAGCGGTGCGCGAGTGCGTGATCAGAATGCCCGCGCCGGCATTGGCTTTGACCTGGTCGCGCAGCAAGGCCAGTGTCTGTGCGGCAGTGCGCGGGTCCAAGTTTCCAGTCGGCTCGTCTGCCAAGACCAATCGTGGTCGATGAACCAAAGCGCGCGCGATGGCGATACGCTGCACTTCGCCGCCGGACAGTTCCCTTGCGTACCGCTTGGCGAGCGGGGCGATTCCCACCGCTTCCAACATATCGAGCGCGCGCCGGCTGCGTTCAGGCTCTTTGACACCCAGGAGATCGAGGGGCAGGGCGACGTTTTCCTCTACGCTGAGATATGGCAATACGTGGAAGGTCTGAAAAACGAATCCCACCGCCCGGCGACGCAGCAGCGTGATGGCGTCATCGTCCAACGTGGAAAGATCGACTCCCTCGAGCAGCACGCGGCCCGAATCGGGTTGATCGAGTCCCGCAAGCAGATTGAGCAGCGTCGACTTGCCGACGCCGGATTCGCCCATCACGGCGAGGTATTCGCCTTGCCGCAATTCGAGCCCGAGGCCGTCGAAGATCGCGGGGCGATCCGGCGAATAGCGTTTGCTGAGATTCTCCAGCCGCAGAACGGCGGGGTCAGCCACCCGACCCCGCATGGATGCCGTGACGCGCCTGCATCAAGCGGCGTCGACTCCGATCATGGCTTTGACCTCCAGGAAATCGCGCAGGCCGAATTCACCATACTCGCGTCCATTTCCGGACATCTTGAAGCCGCCGAACGGCGTTTGCATGTCGCCGTACGCCCCGTTCAAGGCAACCTGGCCGGCGCGGATGCGGTTGCCCACGCGCCGCGCACGAACATTGTCCTGCGACCAGACGTAAGCGGCCAAGCCGTACGGCGTGTCATTGGCAATTTGCACCGCCTCATCCTCGGTCTGGTACGGCAAAATGCACAGCACCGGCCCGAATATCTCCTCGCGCGCGATGGTCATGTCGTTGCGCACGTTCGAGAAAATCGTTGGCCTGACGTAATAGCCCTTTGCCAGTCCGTCGGGGCGGCCTGCGCCGCCGGCGATGAGATTCGCTCCTTCGGCAATTCCCTTCTCGATGAATCCCTCGACGCGGTCGAACTGCAGTTTGGAGACCACGGGTCCGACCGTGGTCTTATCGGAGGCAGGGTCGCCGACGACAACGCTCTCTGCGATGCGCTTAGCAATGGCTTCAACCGCAGCCATCTTTCCTGCGGGCACCAGCATGCGCGTCGGTGCGTTGCAGGATTGGCCGGAGTTCTGGAATACGTGCAGCACGCTTTGCTTCACGGCACGCTCGAAATCGGCGTCATCCAATAAGACGTTCGGCGATTTGCCGCCGAGTTCCTGGTGAACGCGCTTGACCGAGGCGGCGGCGTTGCGCGCCACTTCCGTGCCGGCCCGCGTCGATCCGGTGAAGGACACCATGTCGATTTCGCGATGCGAGGAAAGAGGCGCGCCTACATTCGGGCCGTCGCCGTTGATCAGATTGAACACACCCGCGGGAACGCCCGCCTCATGCATGACCTTGGCCCACAGGACGGCGCTGAAAGGAGAATATTCCGAGGGCTTGAGCACCATGGTGCAACCGGCGGCGAGTGCGGGCACGACTTTCGCCGCGACTTGGTTCATCGGCCAGTTCCACGGCGTGATCAAGGCGCAAACCCCGACGGGCTCTTGCACCAGCCGCGTGGTGCCGCGCATTTCCTCGAACTTGAAGGTTTTCAGTACCTCGATCATGGCGCCGATATGGCCTACGCCGATGCGCGTCTGGGAGCCCTTGGCGAGCGTGATGGGCGCGCCCATTTCCGTCGAGATTGCCTGCGCGATTTCATCGTAATGCGCCTTGTACGCGGCGAGGATACGCTCCATCAGGGCCAAGCGCTCCGTGGGAGTGGTGCGGGAGTAGCTGTCGAAGGCGCGGCGTGCCGCCCCCACCGCCCGCTCCACATCTTTTGCGCCGCCCATCGAAATCACGCCGGCCACCGATTCGGTGGCGGGGTTGATTACCTTGAATTCCTTCGGTTCGGCGGGGTCGACCCATGCGCCGTCGATGTAGAACTGCCGATTGTCATATGTCATTGAAAGCCTCTCGAAATCTCGTTTAATTGCCGGGCATATTCTACCCGCTGCAGGGCCCTGGCCGAAGATTATGTGTCGCCAGGCGCCGACGAGTGGTGCCGCGTGGCGGAACACCCAAGAATACGCGGGGGTTTTTGCGGCCACAGTTCTCATTCTCGCGCCTGCATTATTGGTAACCTTCGGGCTCGGAATCGCACACAAAGTGGCCGATTCCCTACCCTCACATCGGTTTTGGAGTGTTTATGCCAGGAATCGCAAGAATGCTGCTCATGCTTGCCGGTAGCTGCATCGTTACTTTAACGTTTGCGCCCGCCGGAGCAGCCGTCCCGGAATGGAATGTCGTGCGAACGCATCCCGTCCAAATCGGTCCCGAAGCGCATCGCCTGCTCGTCGGTTTTCGCGCGACTTCCGGCAATGCCGTGGTCACCGCCGTCACGAGCCGCGTGCAAACGCAAAGCATCAAGATCGTCCAGGCAAAAACCTCGGACGCGGACGTTGCAGAACTTGCGCAGCGGACAGGGTTGGCGATGGATCGGTCGCGGCAGATTACCCCGAGCATGCACGTGCTCTACTTGCAGAAAACTCTCTATGGCGCCGAATTAAACGCGGCGCTCAAGAAATTACGCGCTGAGCCCAGCGTGCTATTTGCGGACGTCGATCAACGCCGATATGCGCATTCCGTGCCCAATGACCCATTGTTCGCGCCGACTGCGGGCGCCAGCGGTCAGTGGTTCATGCAAGCGCCAAGCGCGACGATCATCAATTTCAACGGCACGCTGACCCAGGACTTGTCGGCCACCGACGCCGTGTCTGCGTGGGCGATCACCACCGGCAGCACAGGCACTGTCATCGCCGACGTCGATACCGGTGTTCGATTCGATCATCCCGATTTGTGGCGGGCGGGCATCGATTCGCCATCGGGTGTCCCCGGGCGCTTGCTGCCGGGCTACGATTTCGTCGACCAAGATTACAGTCCGACATCTCCCTATAACGCGCTAGGCACGTATCTCATTGCCAACGACGGCGACGGCTGGGATCCGGACCCCTCAGATCCGGGCGATTGGATCAGCAGCACCGATCTCAAAAACCCGCTGTTCCCGCCGGCCAATTGCGGGGATCCTAGCAATAACCATGGACCGACCGACAGTTCCTGGCACGGCACCCGCGTCATGGGCGTTTTGGGCGCCCTCACCGATAACGGCGTCGGCATCGCCGGAATGACTTGGACTCCATACTTGTTGCCGGTGCGCGCGCTTGGTAAATGCGGTGGCTACGATTCGGACATCATTGCCGGCATGCAGTGGGCCGCTGGCCTCACGGTCACCAGCCCCGAGGGCGCGGCGGTGCCTGATAATCCGTATCCGGCGGACATCATCAACTTGAGCTTGGGCGGGACGGGTGCGTGCCCGAGCGCGTATGGCAGCGTCATTTCTACCTTGACCACCATGGGAGTGCTGATCGTTGCCTCGGCCGGCAACGGAGGGGCGGCGGTGGATGCGCCCGGCAACTGCAGCGGCGTGCTCGCGGTGGCCGGACTGCGCAATGTCGGCACCAAGGTGGGGTACAGCAGCATGGGGTCTCAAGTGGGCATCGCCGCGCCGGCCGGTAACTGTGTGACCTCAACGGGATTGTGCTATCGATCCATCGATACGACCTACAATTTGGGGATGACCATACCGGGCGCGAACAGCTACACGGACCAGACGGATTACAATATCGGCACGAGCTTTTCCGCGCCCATCGTTTCGGGGATAGCGTCCCTCATGCGTGCGGTCAATGCGAATTTGACGCCGACGCAGCTGATCACGCGACTCAAGGCGAGCGCGAGCCCATTTCCGCCCAACACTACGGGTCTTCCGGTGTGCCCCGCCACCGACGCAACCACCCAAGAGTGCTCCTGCCTTGGTTCCGGACAGTGTGGTGCGGGCATGGTCAATGCCTTGAGCGCAGTCACTGCGGCACTCGCACCGATTGCCGTCATCACTTCACCGGCAATTAATACATTCGATGCCGGCGGCAGCGTTGCCGCGTGCAATCAGACGGGATTGTCGTATCTTTGGAGCACCACGGGTGGAGTCGCTATTTCGGGGTCATCGACCGCAGCACAGGTGACAGTTATGGTGAGTGGCGCAGGCACCTTGAAGCTCGCCGTCAAGGACGCCGCCGGGCACGCCGACAATACGGCGTTTGTTTCATTCAACGCTGCCTTGGTTGCGACAATCGCTGCACCGTCATCCGCGGGCACCGCGGCCTCTGCGTGCCCCGCGTCGATGACGTTCACGCCGGCCGCGCCGTCGGTCACCGAAGCTTTTTCACCGACCAGCGTCGCTGAGAATGCAGCTTCGACGCTGACGATCACATTCGACAACACGAACGGGTTTGCGCTCACGCAGGCGAGTTGTACGGAGACGGTGCCCGCGAATCTCACGATCCAGACTTCGCCCGCGCCGACCACGACCTGCACCGGGGGATCCGGGACTTTAACCAGTTCCGCGAGCACGGTGACGATGGCCGGCGGCAACATTCCGGCCAAGGGCAGCTGTACCATCACCATGAGCGTGACCAGTGCCGCGGCGGGGAGTTACGCCAATTCCATCGCAGCCAAAGCACTTTCGACCGGGCCGGCGGGGAGCAACGCGGCGGGCGCTTCGGCCTCGCTGACCGTGACGCCACCCGTAGCGGCGTCGGTACCCGCGTCATCAGGCCACAGCGGTGGAGGCGACTTGGATTGGCTGGACATGATGTTCGTCGCCGGTGTGCTGGTGGCGGGTCGGCGTTATGCAGGCCGTCGTTCGACGCGTTGCTCGACGTCCTAGTCAGAGGCTCGGCTATAATCGGCAGGATGAATCAGCCGAAACCCTCGCGGGTGATCGTTGAGCCCGTGAAGACGCATCGCGACGCCCGCGGGAGCCTGTTCGAGCCGTTGACCGATGCCGAGCTGGCGAGCCAGAAAAACGTGCATATCGTGGTTACTCGACCCAACGAGGTGCGCGGCAACCATGCACATCGAACGGCGGTTGAAACGACCATCGTCATGGGTCCCTGCCTGATCCGTCTTAAGGAAGAGGGTTCGATTCGAGATCTGGAGGTGCCTGCAGGAGAGGTTTGCCGCCTGAACATTCCGCCCGGCGTGGTGCATGCGTTTCGTAATACCGGCGAAACCATGATGGTGCTCGTGTCGTTCAGCACCAACCTGCATGATCCGGAAGGCTCCGACATAATGCGCGAGCAAATTCTCTGACCCCCGCTTCTGCGGCTAGCATTGGCGGCATATAATCTCAATCGTCCCGATGAACGGGCAATCAGCGACGGGTTCCATGAGCACCACATTCATTCCGACGCGAACGCGAATCACCACTGATCGCTACCAAAAGATGGTGGCAACAGGAGTGCTCACTGAATACGATCGAATCGAATTGATCGAAGGTGAGATGCTCGACATGGCGCCGATTGGAACAAAGCATTCGGCGATCACCAGTCGGCTCAATGAGCTATTTGTTTTAGCGGTTTCGCGTTCGGCGATTGTGGTGGGCGGCGGTCCGGTAAACCTGGGCGAGTTCTCGGAGCCGCAGCCGGATCTCATGCTGCTGAAACGTCGCACCGATTTCTACGGCGGAAAGATTCCCGAGGTCGCGGATGTCTTGTTGCTCATCGAGGTGTCCGACAGTTCGCTGTCCTTCGATCAGAGCGTCAAATTGAATCTGTACGCACGTTACGGAGTTCCTGAGTACTGGATCGTCGACGTCGAAGGCCAGCGGATCGTGACCTACCGTGAGCCTGCCTCTCAAGGCTACGGTCGCCGAGTCGAGTTCACCGTGACCGACGCCGTTCCGCAGGCGTTCCCGAACTTTTCGATCCAGGTCGGGGAAATATTCGATTAAGTGAGTCGGTTCGACCCGCGCCGCGCGCTCCCGCTTGTTTCGAACGAGCGGCCGTATCGCTGTCTCGTCGAGCGGCAATCTCAGCGGCCGCTTCCGGATCCGCCCGATTCGATCTCATGACCACGCCTGAAATCCCGGATGTGCTTCTCCATCCAGGCGCGTGCTTGGTCGCTGCGCCTGTGCTTGATCGCATCGGCAATCCGCGCCTGTGCATCTTGGATGCGCATCCGCGCCTGCGGCACGCAATCGATGATGCGGGTGAGCGCCGGCTCTAGCAGCAGATTGAGCGGCGCCTGCGAGAGCGCCAGCACTTGATTGCCGCTGGCCGCGGCGACGGCGGTGAAAAAATCCATCACGGCGGAAACGGCAGCGGCGGTATCGGCGGCCCCGCGCTTGAACCGTGCGCGGGCATGGCCCAAGTTCTGCAGCTGTGCGGTGCTGCGTCTTTCGGCCGCATATTGCGCGGCGACCGGTTCGATCGCCATCATCGCTTCCCACAGCTCGAGGAAGGTCACATCGTGCAGCGCCAATGCGCGGCTCACGCCTGAACTCACGCGGCGCGGCTCCGGGCGCGTCACGCGCAAGCGTTTTTCACCGCGCATGCGGCCCAGCAGTCCGTGGGTTTCGAGCTCGCGAATCGCCTCGCGAATGGTCGATCGGTTGACGCCGAATTGGCGCGCCAGATCCGCTTCAGAGGGTAATGGATCGCCGGCGCGCAGCGAACGGCCGACGATGCGCTGCTCGATGACATTCGCGATTTGGCGGTAGGCCGGATGATCGTCGAGAGGCAGGAACAGATCGCTCACTAACCCTCTCCGAACAGCTCGCGGCCGATCAGCATGCGGCGGATCTCGGAGGTTCCGGCGCCGATCTCATAGAGCTTGGCGTCGCGCAGCAATCGTCCCGTCGGATAGTCATTGATATAGCCATTGCCGCCCAAGAGCTGAATCGCATCGAGCGCTGCCCGGGTGGCCGATTCTGCGCAGAACAGAATGCAGGCTGCGGCATCTTTGCGCGTGGAGTCGGCGCGGTCGCACGCCGCCGCGACCATATATGCATAGCTGCGGCATGCATTGAGCGATGCGTACATGTCGGCGAGCTTGCCCTGCACGAGTTCGAAGGTGCCGATGGGCTGGCCGAATTGACGCCGTTCCCGCACATACGGTACGGCTACGTCGAGCGCAGCGCCCATGATGCCCAGCGGGCCGCCGCACAAGACGACCCGTTCATAGTCCAAGCCGCGCATCAAGACGCTGATGCCTTGATTTTCCTCGCCCATAAGGTTCTCGGCCGGCACTTCGCAGCCGTCGAACACCAATTCGCTGGTGCTGGAACCGCGCATGCCGAGCTTGTCGAGCTTCTGCGCCGGCTTGAAACCCTTGAATTCCTTCTCGATGATGAAGGCGCTGATACCTCGCTGCCGAGCGGTGGCGTTGGTCTTGGCGTACACCACCAGGACATCGGCTTCCGGGCCGTTGGTGATCCACATCTTGCGACCGTCGAGCACGTACCGATCGCCATGCCGCGTGGCCTTGAGCTGCATGGATACCACATCGGAGCCGGCGCCGGGTTCGGACATCGCCAGCGCGCCCAAGTGCTCGCCGCTGATGAGTTTAGGCAGGTACTTCTGCTTCTGCGCCTCGCTCGCATTGAGGGCCATTTGGTTGACGCACAAGTTCGAATGGGCACCGTAGCTCAAGCCAACGGCGGCCGATGCGCGAGAGATCTCCTCCATCGCGATGGTATGGGCCAGGTATCCAAGGCCCGCGCCGCCGTAGTCCGGGCTCACCGTCATGCCGAGCAGCCCCAATTCGCCCAACTCGGGCCAAAGATCTCGCGGAAACACGTTGCTGCGGTCGATCTCATTGGCGCGCGGCGCGATGCGCTCCTGCGCGAACCGCTGCGCCTGTTCGCGCACGGCGTCGACCACTTCGCCGAGGCCGAAATTGAATTCTCGATAAGCGGAACTGGACATTCACGGGCCCCCCATTGTCATCGGACCCCAAATCGTTGGATAATCTGACTGTCCGACAATTTTGCCATTCCCGATCCAATAAAGCCAATGGCCCAGATCGCCTCCAAAATCGACAGCCGCTCGAAGGAATTCGTCGCTAACCGCGCCGCCATGCAGCCCTTGGTAGAGGATCTTCGGGCGACGTTGCAGCGCAATGCCGCGGGCGGCAGCGCCGCCGCCCGCGACAAGCACACCAAGGCGGGCAAGCTGCTCGCGCGCGAGCGCATAGCGCTGCTGCTCGATCCGGGATCGCCGTTTCTGGAACTCTCTGCCTTGGCGGCGCAGGGGGTCTACGGCGAGGATCTGCCGGGCGCCGGTCTCATTACTGGTATTGGCCGCATCTCGGGCCGCGAATGCATGGTGGTGGCGAACGATCCCACGGTGAAGGGAGGCACTTACTACCCGCTTACCGTGAAGAAGCACCTGCGCGCGCAGGAGATCGCGGGCGAGAACGCCCTGCCGTGCATCTATCTCGTCGAGAGCGGCGGGGCGTTTCTGCCGAAGCAGGACGAGGTATTTCCGGACCGTCAGCACTTCGGCCGCATATTCTTCAATCAGGCCAGGCTCTCCGCTCAGGGTGTAGCGCAGATCGCGGTGGTGCACGGCTCGTGCACCGCGGGCGGCGCGTACGTGCCGGCGATGTCCGACCATGCCGTCATCGTTCGCAATCAGGGCCGTGTGTTTCTGGGCGGCCCGCCGTTGGTGAGGGCGGCAACCGGCGAGGAGATCGATGCGGAATCCCTGGGCGGCGCAGAAGTGCATTGCCGGCGCTCCGGGGTAACCGACTACTACGCGGAGAGCGACACTCACGCCTTGGCGTTCGCGCGCCGCGCGGTGTCGCGGCTGCGGGTGGCTCCGCTGAGAGACGTGGCCCATACGGACGGGGGTGCAGAACCCGCATTCGACCCCGCAGAAATATACGGCATCATTCCGCCGAGTTCGCGCAGACCCTACGACGTGCGTGAGCTGATCGCTCGCCTGGTGGATCGGTCGTGGTTCGATGAGTTCAAGGCGTTGTACGGCACGACCTTGGTTTGCGGCTTCGCCGACATCCACGGTTCGACAGTGGGAATTCTGGCGAACAACGGCATCTTGTTTTCGGAGAGCGCGTTGAAGGGCACGCATTTCATCGAGTTGTGCTGCCGCGAAGGGATACCCCTCGTATTTCTGCAAAACATTGCCGGCTTCATGGTGGGTCAGGCCGCCGAGGCAGGCGGCATCGCCAAGGACGGGGCCAAGCTGGTGACGGCGGTGGCCTGCGCCAACGTGCCGAAATACACCATAGTCATCGGCGGCAGCTTCGGTGCCGGCAATTACGCGATGTGCGGGCGCGCGTACGACCCGCGCTTCTTGTTTCAATGGCCCAACGCGCGTACCTCGGTCATGGGTGGAGAGCAAGCCGCGAGCGTGTTGGCGACCATCAAGCGCGAGGCCTTGGAGCGCGCCGGAGGCACCTTGGACTTGGCCGACGAGGAACGCCTCAAAGCCCCCATTCGCGAGCAATTCGAGCGTCAAGGACACCCCTATTACGCGTCCGCGCGGCTCTGGGACGACGGCGTCATCGATCCGCTCGACACGCGGCGGGCCCTCGGCTTGGCGCTCGCCCTCACGCGCCGCCAGGAATCCGTGGCGACGCGCTTCGGCGTTTTTCGAATGTGAGCTCGCGAATGATCCGACGACTGCTGATCGCCAACCGCGGCGAGATCGTTTGCCGCATTACACGCACAGCGCAGCGCCTAGGGATAACCAGCATCGCCGTGTACTCCGAGGCGGATCGCTGTGCGCGGCACGTGCGCACGTCCGATGAAGCGTACTACTTGGGTCCCGCGCCGGCAGCGGAAAGCTATCTGGATATCGCGAAGATCCTGGACGTTGCGAAGCGGGTGGGCGCCGATGCCGTGCACCCGGGTTACGGATTTCTATCCGAGAATGCCGATTTCGCGCAGGCCTGCATCGATACAGGGTTGATCTTTGTCGGGCCGCCTGCGGCGTCTATTCGAGCGATGGGTTCTAAAAGTGCTTCCAAAGCCGCCATGGCGGCGGTCGGAGTGCCGGTGGCTCCAGGCTACCATGGCGAAGATCAGTCGCCGCAACGGCTGCATGCCGAAGCAAAGAAAGCCGGTTTCCCGCTCATTTTCAAGGCGAGTGCGGGCGGCGGCGGCAAGGGCATGCAGGTGGTCAACTCCGCCGCCGAGATCGCGGCGGCGGTCGATTCGGCGAAGCGGTTGGCACGTACCGCATTCGGTGATGATCGGCTGCTCCTCGAACGTTATTTTCCCCAAGCGCGCCATGTGGAAGTACAGGTATTCGCAGACTCCCATGGTGGCATCGTAAGCCTGTTCGATCGCGACTGCTCGGTGCAGCGCCGGCATCAAAAAATCATCGAGGAGGCTCCGGCGCCCGGTCTGCGCCATGAGGTGCGCGCCGCGATGGCGCGTGCCGCCATCCAGTCCGCGCAGGCGGTAGGTTACGTGGGCGCGGGTACGGTCGAGTTCTTGGTGGATGAAGCCCAGCACTTTTACTTCATGGAAATGAATACCCGCCTGCAGGTGGAACACCCGGTCACGGAATTGATCGCGGGCGTCGATCTCGTGGAGTGGCAATTGCGCATCGCGCAAGGCGCGCACCTGCCGATGACACAGAGCGAAATTCTGCCGCGCGGCACTGCCATGGAGGCGCGTTTGTACGCCGAGGATCCGGACCGTGGATATCTGCCGAGCGTCGGACGAATCGTGCACCTGCGCTGGCCCGATGCCGCTCCGGGTCTGCGGCTTGATATCGGCGTCGACGCCGGAGATGAGGTCTCTCCTTTCTACGATCCAATGCTCGGCAAGGTCATCGCATGGGGCGAGACGCGCGGCGAGGCGGCCGATCGGCTGCGCAAGGCGCTCGATGACATCGAGATCGTCGGCGTCGCCACCAATCGTGCGCTCCTGAGCAGCGTGCTTGCGGATGAAGAATTTCGCCGCGGCGGTGTTGCGACGGATTTTCTGAGCGCCCGCGGCGCACTTCTGTCGTTCGGCGATCCGCAGGCTGACGACGTCGATGCCGTGCTGGCGGCGGTTTGGTGCGCGACCCGTGAAACTTCTGCGGACGCCCTATGGTGCGACAGTCGCGGCTGGCGACTGGCCGCTGACCCGAGGAGCCTATGGGCGTTCGCGGACCGCACCGTGGCGGTCGAATTCCGCGCGCCCAGCACGTACATCGCGCACTTTGCCGGCCAGAGGCTTACGTTGCGGACGGTGATACGCGGCGCGGATGTTTTGCAGGCTGAGCTTGCGGGGCATATGCAGCGTGTTCGCGTCCTCGAATTCGGGCACAACCTCCACCTTTTTAGAGCTGGGCGGCACGTGGTGCTGCGCGTGACGCGAACCGAAGATGCCTTGGAGGTCGCCGCCGGCGTGGAACAGGGATCCCTGCTGACGCCCCTGCCGGGCACCGTGGTCGCCGTGCACGTGACGCCCGGGCAGCAGGTTCTGCGCGGTGCGCCTCTCGTGACGGTCGAGGCCATGAAAATGGAACATACCCTGACTGCGCCTTACGACGGGACGGTGGCACGCGTTCTCTTTAGCCTCAAGGAACGGGTCTCCGCCGGCGCGATACTGGTCGAGCTCTCGCCGCTCCAGACTCCCGGCTCTTAGGCGACTTGCGCGTCGGCCTCCGCCACGGCGGGGAGAGTGACCTTGAAGCGCGTCTCGTGGCCCAATAGCGTCGCCAGCGCAATCTTGCCGCCGGCCTCATGCACATAGCGCCGCACCAGGGACATGCCCGTGCCGTGAGGCGCGGCGCCGGGCCCGGGGCCTTGCGTCGTGTAGCCGGACTTGAAAATCAACTTGATGGCCTGGCGATCGCGCAGGCGCTTTGCGGCGTCTTCAGTGATGAGACCGTTGGCGACAGCAGTGGCGCGGACCATGTCGGGATCGAGACCGCGGCCGTCGTCTTGAAAATGCATTTCAAAGCTTTGATCGTGCATTACCTTGAATTCGATGCGCAGCGTGCCGTGCAATGCCTTACCGGCGGTTTTCCGCACCGCGGACGTTTCAACGCCATGCATCACGGCATTGCGGATCAATTGGATTGCCACGTTCTTGATCGCCGCTTGATATCGCGGAGGAACCAGGTGCATGCCGACGCACTCGAGCACCACGGTCTTGTTGTGCTCTTGCGCCACGAGCTCGGTCAGCGCCGTGAGAGTGCTATCGAGACTCCCGGCTTGGGCCATGCGGCGGCCTTTCGGAAGGTCGGATTTCGGCGCAACTTCGGCCGAGAATTTCGGCGCCGCGATGATCTGCGTGCCGTTTTCCGTGACGCGCGTGTCGGGTGGCGCGGCATCGGATTCGGCGGTAAGGCTCGCCTGGGAAGTGAGCGAACGCAGCAGTGCGAACTGCCCGTAGAGTTGATCGAGTTTGACGGCGAGCGGCAGAAAATCACTGCCGCTGAGCGCGCCGCCGCGGCCGCGCAATTCCAACAAGGAATCTTCCAGTAGACGGGCCGCAGACTCGAGGCCGGTGAGCTTGAATGCAGCGGCATCGCGCCGGACGAGATCGACTTCGTCGAGCATTTTTTCAAGCTTGTTGCGGAATGCGTCCGCCTCACGCGCCGGTTTCTTCAAAACCTCATCGATCGCGTTCATCGACGCGTCGGTCCGATGCAGGAATGCTCTGAAGCTTGCGGCTCCGGCCTGCAAGACGCTGCGTAATATCTCACCCTGAGTCCGTATCTGCGTGCGCAGATCCTTAAGTTCGTGATCTTGCTGCACCCCTGCGGTGATGTCGCTGACGTGCACCAGCCAAGCGCGAGACTCAGCGGGCGAATCGACTGCATGGAATTGGAACGAATAATGCGCCGTCTCAAACGTACCGTCCGGTTTGAGCAGGCGCACCTCCACATCTTCGAGCGGATTGGCCGGCAAGAGTTCGACGGGCTGGGCGGTGTCGAGGAGCCGCAGAACGAAAGTCCGAGCCGCGCTCAAGGTTTTCGCCGTGACGACCGGGCCGATCAGTCTTTCGAAGTTAAGGTTGCTGAAATCCTGCCGCCTGAACATCGTGCCCAGAGAACTCGATACCCGCGGCAGGATTTTACCCTTGGCGTCGAGTAGGAAGAGTCCGTGGGCGCTGCCCTTCAAGATGGCATCGGTTAGGCGGTTGCCCGCGCCGATCAATTCCTGCTTCTCGCGCTCGTGACGTTTGCGGGTGATGAACATGAATGACAGAGTGCCAAACGCTGGGGCGCCTCGGCTTGATGGCTGTCACAGCCTAGGACGGGCCGTTATGTATGTTGCGCTGGGTCATGAGCGCCTGAGACGCGCGTCACAATCAGGCGACGGCCGCAACCAAGGGGCCCAAATCGGCGAGCAATTCGTCGGCGGATGCATAGCGGGCCTTTTGCGGCTTCGCCATGAGGCGATCGAGCAGCGGCTGTTGGGCGGAGGTCGGTGCCGGCAGGGTGGGCACGGGTGAGCTCGTATGCTGGGCCATGATGGAGAGGGCGCTGCGGCCCGCATAGGGTCTTTCGCCGGTCAGCATTTCGTAAAACATGACGCCCAGGCTGTAGAGGTCGGTGCGCGCGTCCACTCGTTGCCCTTGCGCTTGCTCCGGGCTGATGTAGTAAGGAGAGCCGATCACTTGACCGATTCCGGTGGTCCCGGACTCGTCCATCGAGCGGCGCGCCAGGCCGAAGTCGATCAGAACCGGAGAATTGTCGTCGCGCAACATGACGTTTGCAGGTTTCAGATCGCGATGCAGAACGCCGAATACGTGGATGACCCGCAATGCTTCGGCGATGGTGCGCAAATAGTATAGGCTCTCATCCACGCTCACTGGATTGCGAAGCCGGTCACGCAAGTCCCCGCACGGAAAATGCTCCATTGCCAGGTATAAATGGCGGGGCAGGGTGCCGAAATCATATATCTCTGCGATCGCGCCATGCCTGATGCTGGAAATAATTTCATATTCGCGCTGGAAGCGCTCGGCATCGTCGATTTCGCGCGGGGATTCGCCGCGATTCATCACCTTGAGCACGACGTTGCGTCGCAAGCGTTCGCTGCGAGCCAAAAAAACCTGCGAGAAATTACTCGTGGCAATTTCCTTGACGATCATGTAGCCGGGGACGGTTAAGTCCGACACTTCCGCGCTCGGGTGGCTCAAGGTCTTGGCGGCGTGCGCGGCTGCGCGGCGCTTGGACAGCGCCTCCGTGATGGCCGCCAAGAGCTGATCGCGGGTAATGCGGGCGAGGGGCAGGTAATCCTTGGCGCCGCTCTTGAGGATGCGGACCGCGGCTATCTCACCGCCGTTCTCGGCGAGAAAAATGCAATGCAACCCAGGCTGCATTTGCAGCATCTGCTTCATGTGCCCCAGTACGGTGCAAACCGCCGCTTCGTCGGCGAAGTCTGCTTGCAAGATCACCGCGTCTGGCGCGCGCTCCGCGATCAGGCGGTTCAAAGGCGCAGACGCCCCGGTCGGCACCGTTGTTACCTGGGCGTCGGGCCAATGGCTGGTGACGTGATGGGTGAGCCACTGCAGGCGTTTGGTATCGCCGCCCACCACCAGTAAGTTCGGACCGGTCGCGTCTGCCATAAGATGAGGTCTATTAAAGGACAGCCAGCCTAACTCCCTGCGACGGGGCGGGCCCGTCGGGATTTCACATTTTCTCGGGATGTAACCTTCGGTTTGCAGGTTTTGGGCGCTGGGGCCGGCGTTTCGGAACCAATACCCTCGTTTGAGGGTCTATGATATATCCGCATCAACTGGCTTTAGAGAGGTCTGATTTAAATGGGTAGCTTGAGAACTTGGTCGCTCGCGCTGATAGCGGGCATCTTCGTCGTGGTCGTAGCGCATCAGCGTTCGAGCGCCGATACGGGGCGGTCCACCGCCGCTACTGCCCCGGCGGCGTCAACGAACGTTCCGGTGACCCAGGCTCCGCCCTCGGCGCGTGTCACGGGGTTGCCCGATTTTTCAGGATTGGTCGCCGAGAACGGCGCCGCCGTGGTCAATATCAGCGTGGTGCAGAAGGCTTCGAAGATGAACGCCCCCGGCGAACCGGACGAGGGCGATGACCCACTGTCGCAGTTTTTTCATCGTTACCAGATGCCCGCGCCCGGACACGCGCCGCCGATGAAGGGCATCGGGTCGGGATTCATCGTGAGTCCGGATGGCTACGTTTTGACGAATGCGCATGTGGTGAGCGATGCATCGGAAGTCACCGTGAAGCTTACGGACCGCCGCGAATTCGTGGCCAAGGTGATCGGCGTCGACAAGCGCAGCGACGTGGCGTTGATCAAGATCGCCGCCACCGGGTTGCCCACGGTGCACTTCGGTGATTCCTCGCACCTGCGGCCCGGCCAGTGGGTGATCGCGATCGGTTCGCCGTTCGGCTTCGAGAACAGTGTGACCGCAGGCGTCGTAAGCGCGACGGCACGGCCGCTCGACGAGAACTATGTGCCGTTCATTCAGACCGACGCTGCCGTCAATCCCGGCAATTCCGGCGGTCCGTTGTTCAATGTCGATGGGCAGGTGATCGGCATCAATGCGCAGATTTACAGCCGCACGGGCGGCTACATGGGCATGTCGTTTGCCATTCCCATCGATCTGGCATTGAACGTCAAGAACCAGCTCTTGACCAAAGGCAAGGTGAGCCGCAGCCGCATCGGAGTGGCCGTGCAGGAGGTCAATCAGAAGTTGGCCCAGACATTCGGCTTGGGTACGCCGCATGGGGCGCTCATCAGTTCCGTGGATCCGAAGGGTCCGGGCGAGAAATCGGGCTTGAAACCCGGCGACGTCATCACCAGCGTCAACGGCCACAATATCGACCATTCCTTCGACTTGCCGACGATCATCGCCGACATCCCGCCGGGTAACCAGGCGCACATCGGCATCTGGCACGATCACAAGGCGGCCGAAGTCGATGTCAAGACCGTCTTGCTGGACGAGGAACCGAGCCAGACGGCGCGCACAGAGAATGACGACGCCGGCGGCAAACTCGGTCTTTCGGTGCGGCCGCTCGATCCGAAGGAGCAGCAGGAGCTGCACACGCGGGGCCGGTTGCTGGTTGAAGAGGTATCGGGCCCGGCCTTGGCAGCCGGGCTGCAGGCGGGCGATGTGGTGCTGGGCGTCAATGGGGCCGGCGTGTCCTCGGTGGCTGACCTAAAGCGCGAGGTCGCGCGGGCGGGGCACAGCGTCGCGTTATTGATCCAGCGCGAGGAAGCCCAGATTTATTTACCCGTCGACATAGGCTGACGGTTCAGGCCTAATCGCGGGCGTGCAAGCCGCTACCCCCTTATTTTCCAGTGTCAAAGAGAATCGCGCCGGCATGCAGCCGGCGCCGTTCTTGCCGACCAGCCGCTCCGAAATGGATGCTCTCGGCTGGGAGAGCTGCGACATCATCATCGTCAGCGGCGATGCTTATGTAGATCATCCCAGCTTCGGCATGGCCATCATCGGCCGGGTGCTGGAGGGCTTGGGATTCAAGGTCGGCATCATTGCCCAGCCGGACTGGCGCAGTACGCGCGATTTCGAGGCCCTCGGAGCGCCGCGCCTCTTTTTCGGGGTCACCGGCGGTAACATGGATTCGATGGTGAATCGCTACACCTCCGATCGGAGGGTGCGGAGCGATGACGCCTATACGCCCGGCGGACAGGGCGGCAAGCGCCCGGACCGGTGCGTCATCGTCTATTCGCAGCGCGTACGCGAATCGTACAAAACCGTGCCGATCGTCATCGGCGGCATCGAAGCGAGCCTGCGACGGATCGCGCATTTCGATTATTGGTCGGAGCAGGTGCGCCGATCCGTATTGATGGACTCCAAAGCGGACCTGCTGGTGTACGGCAATGCGGAGCGCCAGATCGGCGCGCTCGCGCAGCGCCTCGATGCGGGTGAAGCGTTGAGCGAGATCACCGACTTGCGCGGCACGGCTTTCTTAAGCCGCGCCATGCCGGCGGGCTGGGTCGAAATCGATTCGAGCGAGCTGGATGCCCCCGGTCCCCTGAATCCGCCGGTGGATCCGTACGCAAGCGAAGGGGAACGCCGCGCGAGTCAAACGCCGCCCGCAGGTGCGCGCCCAGAAAATGTCGTCAAGTTCTACCGCAAGGTACCGAATGCGCAGCGCGAGCGGAGCATCATCCGCTTACCATCCTTCGAGCAGGTTGTCGGCGATCCCGTCTTGTACGCGCATGCGTCGCGCATTTTGCACTTGGAATCGAATCCCGGAAACGCTCGCGCCTTGGTGCAGCGTCATGGCACGATGGAATTGTGGTTGAATCCGCCGCCCATCCCGTTGAGTACGCCGGAGATGGATGCGATCTACGAATTGCCGTACGCGCGCCGTCCTCACCCCTCGTACGGCGCGGCGAAAATCCCCGCCTACCACATGATTCGTTTTTCCGTATCGATCCAACGCGGCTGCTTCGGCGGCTGCACCTTCTGTTCGATTACCGAGCATGAAGGTCGAATAATACAGAGCCGTTCCGAGGATTCGGTCATTCGCGAGGTAGAAACCATCCGCGACACGGTGAGCGGTTTCACGGGAGTCATATCCGATCTCGGGGGTCCGACCGCAAATATGTACCGCCTGCACTGCAAAAGCGCGGCGATCGAGTCGGCTTGCCGCCGTCCCTCCTGCGTTTATCCCGGCGTGTGCTCTAATCTCAACACCGATCACGCTCCGCTCATCGATTTATATCGTCGAGCGCGTGCAGTGAAGGGAATCAAGAAGGTGTTGATCGCCTCCGGTGTGCGCTACGACCTCGCAGTCGAATCGCCCGAGTACGTTAGGGAACTTGCCACTCATCACACCGGTGGGTATCTCAAGATCGCACCCGAGGCCATCGGCGAGGGGCCGCTGTCCAAGATGATGAAGCCCGGCGTCGGCGCGTACTACCGGTTCAAGGAATTGTTCGAAAAATACTCGAAGGAAGCTGGCAAGGAACAGTATTTGATTCCTTACTTCATCGCCGCTCACCCCGGCACCCGCGACCAGGATATGCTGGAGCTCGCGCTGTGGCTCAAGAAGAACGGTTTTCGAGCCGATCAGGTGCAGGCGTTTTTGCCCTCGCCGATGGCGACCGCCACCGCGATGTATCACTCCGGCAAGAATCCGCTCAGGCGCGTTACCCGCGCCAGCGAGGAGGTGGTCGTACCGAAGGGACTGAAAGTGCGCCGCCTGCACAAGGCTTTCCTTCGATATCATGATCCGGAGAATTGGCCGGTGTTGCGCGACGCGCTGAAACGCATGGGGCGCGCGGACTTGATCGGCAACGGCAAGCATCATCTGATCCCGGCTTATCAGCCGTTAGCAGCCCAGCCCGGGCTCAAGCGTCGGGCGGGGCTGCCATTCCGCACGCAGCATACGGGACTGCCGAAATCGGGCGGCCGTCAGGCAGGTAAGCCTCTCCGAAGCGCGCCGAAGGGCGTGCGCCGCGGACGGCCTTAGCAATTCATCGGACATCCGAAAGAGGGAGCAATGAGAACGCCCAGGTGGAAAGGGCGGCTGTGAAGCATGGACAATTGGATCGTACATAAATTTGGGGGTTCCAGCGTCGCTGACGCCGGTTGTTTCCGCCGCGTCGCCGATATCGTCGAAGCCTCGCCCAATCCGCGCAAGGCGGTGGTGTTGTCCGCTTGCCGCGGCGTCACGGACGCGTTGCTCGGCTTGGTGACGTTGGCCGAAAAACCGGACGGCGATTTCATTCCCGCGATCGACGCGCTGAAGAGCCGGCACCTGGAACTCGCGGCGGCGTTGGTCTCGGCGGATGCGTGCGCCGCTTACCGCGACCAGCTGGAGCATGATTGCCGCGACATCGCCGGCATGTTGCAGACCGTGCGTCTGATCCGATCCTCGACGTATGCGATGCGGGACGTGATTTCGGGCTACGGCGAGATCTGGTCGACCCGTCTGTTTGCGCCCTACCTACGCGAGCGGCCCCGCATCCAGGGCGAGGTGCTCTGGCTCGACGCCCGCGACATCGTCATCGTCGAATGGGGATCTCTGGGGCCCGCCGTTCAGTGGGCTGCAAGCGCCGCGAATCTTCTGCGTCTCGTACCGCAGGGGTTCACCGGCCGCCTCATCGTGACCGGTTTCATTGCCAGCACCGCGAAGGGAATCCAGACCACTCTGGGGCGCAACGGCAGCGATTTTTCCGGCTCCATATTCGGCGCCTTGCTGTCAGCCGCGGAAATCATCATCTGGACCGATGTCGATGGCGTGCTATCGGCCGATCCGCGGCTGGTGCCGAACGCGCAAGTCATCGATCAGCTGTCGTACAACGAAGCCATGGAACTTGCCTATTTCGGCGCCAAAGTCATCCATCCGCAGACCATGGAACCGGCGATCGCGCGCGATATCCCGATCTTCATCCGCAACACTTTCGCGCCTGAGAAGCGCGGCACCCTCATCTGCGCGAATCCCAAATCCGCGCTCAAGGTGAAGGGCATCACGACCATCGATCCGGTGGCGCTCGTAAACCTCGAAGGCGCTGGCATGATCGGCGTTCCGGGTACGGCACATCGTTTGTTCGGCGCGCTTCGCGATTCGGGCATCTCCGTGATCCTGATCTCCCAAGGGAGCTCGGAGCATTCCATTTGTTTCGCAATCCCGGAAGCGCAGGCTTCGCGTGCCGAGGAGGCGGTGCGGCGAGCATTCGATGCGGAGCTACGCGACGGACAGATTCAGCACGTGGAGGTCGGTTTGGGAATGAGCATTCTCGCGGTCGTTGGCGACGGCATGGCGGGAGCGCACGGGGTCGCGGCAAAGGTTTTCAACTCGCTGGGGGATGCGGCCATCAGCGTCCGGGCGATCGCGCAGGGCGCCTCCGAGCGCAATATTTCGGTGGTGGTGGACGGCAAGGTCGGCGCCAAAGCGCTGCGCGCCGTGCATGCTGCGTTCTACTTGTCGCCGAATACGCTGTCGATCGGCTTGATTGGACCGGGTACCGTCGGGCGTGTGCTGCTCGCCCAGATTGCGACTCAGATAGGGCGCTTGCGCGAGCTGAATCTGGATTTGCGGGTACGCGGGATCGCCAGTTCCAAACGCATGTTGTTGCACGAGACTGCCGTCGATCTCGATCGATGGGCCGAGCGGTTGGCCGAGGCGGGGGAACCTTTGGATCTCGAAAAATTCGCCCATCACGTGCAGGCGGACTACATCCCGCACACCGTCATGGTGGATTGCACGGCGAGCGCCGATGTGAGCGAGCACTATGTCGGGTGGCTGACGCGCGGCATTCATGTGGTCACACCCAACAAGAAAGCGAACAGCGGATCATTGCCCTACTACCGCGCCTTGCACGAGGCCGCGCGTGCCTCGGGAACCCATTACCTGTACGAAGCCACGGTAGGCGCCGGCTTGCCGATCATCCAGACGCTGCGCGATCTGCGGGGCACCGGCGATGAGATCACGCGCATCGAAGGTATTTTTTCCGGCACGCTGGCGTATTTGTTCAATCTGTTCGACGGCCGCGAGTCCTTCTCGTCAATCGTGCGCGCCGCGAAGGCCAAGGGATACACCGAACCCGATCCGCGCGATGACTTGTCGGGGATGGACGTCGCTCGCAAGCTCATTATCCTGGGCCGGGAAATGGGCCTGACTCTGGAGATGTCGGACGTGCGCGTGGAAGGGTTGGTGCCGGCGGCGCTCGAGAAATGCAGCGTCGAGGAATTCATGACGCGGCTTCCGGAATTCGACGCCACGATGGCGGCGACGCTGGCGGAGGCCCGGCGCAAGGATGAGGTCCTGCGCTATGTCGGCCGCGTCGATGAGTCGGGCAAGGCCACGGTGGGATTGATGCATCTCGACGCGAGCCACGCCTTCGCGAATATTGCGCTTACCGACAACGTCGTGCGGTTTGCGACCCGCCGGTACTGCGACAATCCTCTGATCGTGCAGGGCCCGGGGGCCGGTCCGGAGGTGACAGCGGGCGGCGTCTTCGCGGATCTGCTGCGATTATCCGCCTATCTCGGAGCACATTTGTAATGCTTTCTGATGTCACCGCCTTCGCACCGGCCACCGTCGCCAACGTCGGCATCGGTTTCGATATTCTGGGACACACTGTCGAGGCTCTCGGCGACAGGGTGCGCCTGCGCCGCATCGAGGAATGTGCGGTGCGCATCCGCTCGATCACCGGAATTGCAGGGGATCTGCCGGTCGATCCGGCGCGAAACACCGCCGGTCGGGCGGTTCAGGCCATGCATGCCGCACTGACGCTTGATTTCGGCTTCGAGATGGATATCGAAAAGGGTATCCCGCTCGGGTCGGGCTTGGGCGGTTCGGCGGCATCGGCCGTGGCGGCGGTGGTGGCGGCGAATGCACTGCTCGAAGCTCCGCTGCCGCGGCTGCAATTGCTCAAGTTTGCAATGGAGGGCGAAATCGTCGCGAGCGGATCCGCGCACATCGACAACATCGCTCCCTGCCTGTTCGGCGGCCTGATCCTCACCGTCGGCATAGATCACCCGCGGGTGAAGCAAATTCCCGTTCCTCCGTCGGTACGCTGTGTGCTGGCACATCCACACATGTACCTCGGAACCCGCGAGGCGCGGGCCATACTCAAAGCGGATATAACCCGTTCTGATTTCGTTTGGGCCAGCGCCAATCTGGCGGGATTCATCAGCGGATGCTATTCGAATGATCTGGACATGATCCGCGATTCCTTCAACGACGTAATCATTGAGCCGCAGCGGCACTCGTTGATTCCTGGTTTCAAGGATGTCCAGCGCGGCGCCATGTCGGCCGGAGCGCTGGGCTGCTCCATCTCCGGCGCCGGACCCACGGTTTTTGCCTGGGCCGAGATTCAATATGCTGAGGCGGTGCGCGGCGCGATGGTGGCCGCCTTCGCTGCCCACGGGCTGCAATCGGATTATTGGATTTCCGGAATGGAAAATTACGGCGCGAGAGTAGTGAAGGCATAATGTCAGATTTGAAATTCGTGAGTTCGCGCGGCGCCGCGCCGCCCGTACACTTGAGCGATGCGATTGCCCAGGGTCTGGCGCCCGACGGCGGTTTATACATTCCGACCCGGCTACCGGCGGTCGATCCGGCGGGTTTCGCGGGGCTCCACGCATTGCCGCAGATCGCACGCGGGGCGCTTGCCGGGTTCTTCGCCGGTGACCGATTACAGCGTGTGGTCGGGGAGATCGCGGACGCAGCGCTCGATTTCGCCGCGCCAACGACTGCCGTCACGGCGTGCGCTGACCCCCTTTTTGCGCTCGAGCTCTTTCACGGGCCCACCGCGGCGTTCAAGGATTTCGGTGCGCGCTTTTTGGCTGAAAGCCTGCAGCGCCTGCAGACCGAGGACTCGCAACGCCTGACCATCCTGGTCGCGACCTCCGGCGACACCGGCGGCGCCGTGGCGGCGGCTTTCCACCGTCGCGCATGGGCGCGCGTGGTGATCCTGTATCCCGCTGGACTCGTGAGTCCGCGCCAGGAGCAACAGCTGACTTGCTGGGGGGAGAACATCGCGTCGCTGCGGATTGCGGGGACCTTCGATGATTGCCAGAGACTGGTGAAGGAGGCATTCGGTGATCCGCGCTTGAACCGCCGGCACCGCTTCAGCTCCGCGAACAGCATCAATGTCGGCCGGTTGCTGCCGCAGATGGTCTACTATGTGGCATCGAGCCTCGAAGTCGAACGTCGCACGGGCGAAAAGGCCTCGTACGTCATTCCGGCCGGCAACTTGGGCAATGCCCTCGCTGGCGTTTGGGCGAGGGCGCTCGGTTTTCCCATCGCCCGCATCATCCTGGCGCACAATGTAAACCGCACCGTTCCCGATTACCTGGAAACTGGAATGTGGAGTCCGCGGCCCAGCACCGCGACGCTGGCTTCGGCCATGGATGTCGGAAATCCCAGCAATATGGAACGCCTGCGGGCGCTCTATCCAACCTTAAGCGGCATGCGCGAACAAGTGAGCGCGGACTGGGTCGATGACGCTACAATCCGCGCTCGTATCGGAGAAGACTTCATGCGCTTTGGACGCGAATGGTGCCCGCACACCGCGACTGCGGCAGAAGTCTATAGCCGCCTCGGCGCAGCGGAACGGCGCGACCGACCCTGGGTCTTGGTCGCCACAGCTCATCCCGCAAAGTTCAATGAAATCGTGGAACCCATCATCGGCAAGCCGGTGACGATTCCCGAAAGCCTCGAGCGGCTGCTGCGCTTGCCGCAGCATGCCGTGGACCTTCCGCCCACGCTCGAGGCGCTGGCCGCAGCGCTCGAATGACCAACATCGGAATAGACCCGGAGTGGATTGCAATCGGCGCGGCCGTTTTGCTGCTGCTTGGCGTAGGCTTCTGGGCCGTGCGGGCCTATCAGCGGCGGTCCCGGCGGCGCGCCTTGCTGGCGCGCTTGGAACGCGTTGCATTCGAGGCGGCGCATCAGGTCCTCGTTCCCGACGGCATGGGCGGGTTCATCCATGTCGACCATTTGCTGCTTACGCCCCGCGGCGTGCTGGTGCTGGACACGCGCCGCGTGGCCGGGCTCATTTTCGGCGGCGATCAGATGGACGACTGGACCGTCATCGGACGCGGACGCCGATATACTTTCGATAATCCGCAGCCGGCGCTCTACGACCGGATCGCGGCGGTGAAAGCGCTGGTCGGAGAGCTGCCTGTCGAAGGACGATTGGTGTTCTCGAACGCCGGGAAGTTCACCAAGGGCTTTCCCAAATGGGTGCTCATGCTGGACGGCATCGAGGTGGAATTTCCCGTCGTCGATCGCGGCATGAAGTCCTCGCCAGAGTTCACGGGATTTACGGAAGCCTGGAGCCGGCTGCTCACGCAACTGCGGCCGAGCCCGCACCTCTTCACCAGTTTGTAAGTAGCGAGCCTCTAGGCCGGCTCGAGCCCGAAAAATCGAATTGCGTTGCGGGTGGTCGATGCCGCGACGTGATCGAAGGATTCGCCGCGCAATTGCGCAACGGCACGCGCAACATGGGGCAGATAGCACGGTTCATTGCGCCGCGATTTCGGGACCGGCACGAGGTCGCGAGGCAAAAGATACGGGGCGTCCGTTTCCACCATCAACCTATCCGCGGGGATATGGGGGACTGAAGTACGCAGGCTCTCGCCGCGCCGTTCGTCGTTCACCCAGCCGGTCACTCCTATATGGAGATCGAGAGCGAGGTATTGCTCGAGTTCGGCGCGGCCGCCGGTAAAGCAATGCGCAACGCCGCCGGCGAGGCTGCCGCGAAAATCCTTCAGGATGGCCGTAAAGTCGGCATGGGCGTCGCGCTGATGCAGGAACACGGGCTTGCGCGCCGAAACGGCGATTTCCAACTGCGCGATGAAGGCCGCGCGCTGGGCATCGGGCGGCGAGAAATTGCGGCAGTAATCCAGCCCGCATTCGCCGACCGCGACTACCTCCGGCCGGCCTAGCACGTCGCACAATGCGGCGCGCAGCGAGGCGTCGAAGCTCCGGGCATGATGGGGATGCACCCCGGCCGTGCTCGACAGGAGCCCCGGTTGCGCGAAAGCCAGATCGGCAGCCTGGATCGAGCTCGCCAGATCTGCACCCGTCACTATTTGACGCCGCACCCCGACCTCGCGGGCGCGTGCGACCACCGCGTCGCGATCCTGTGCAAAGCTGTCGTGGGTGAGGTTCGACCCAATATCGATTAGTGATATCTTCATGCCGTCATTGTAATCGCGAGTGCCGGGATTTATGGATCGGTGGGGACTGCTTCGGATGTTCGTCGCCAATGCCGCGGCATCGGCGCTGATGACGTTTGCGGCTGCGGCGCCCGCGCAGCTGGGCGGAGACATACAAGCACAAATTCTTTATGCGTACCAGACTGAGGATACCAACAACCTGAAAAATCTGATCCAGGAATTGGCGACGCGGGTCGAGGCGGACGCGGGCGACTTGGCGCTGAGGTATCACCTGGCGCACGCGCAATACCGACGCGGACTTTTGGCCGGCATTGCCAATGAACATGAAGCGGAGTCTTCATTTGCGGAGTGTATCGACCAGCTCAAGCCGATGCTTGCTCAACACGTAAAGTCCGAGGAGGCCTTGATCCTGCAGTCCGCGTGCTACTCCAACCTTGCCGACCATCGAGGCCTCGGATCGGGGCTGCTTCGATCGCGGTCGGAGGAGCGGCTCAAGGCCGCTCTTGGCCTCGCGCCGCACAATCCGCGCGCCGTGTTTCTGGCGAGCATGGAGGGTTTGGCTCATGCCAAGGCGGACTCCGCCGAGAGGCAGCACGCGTTCGCGCAATTACAGCTTGCCGCGCAACTGTTCGACGGGTCTTCGGCAACGAACACCGACACTCCTGGGTGGGGGCACGCCGAATCGTACTTGGCTCTTGGCCGGGAGCTGCAGTCGCGGGGCGATCAAGTGGGTGCGCGAAACTGGATCGAAAAATCCCTGATCGTCGCACCCGACTACAAAGAGGCGCAGCGCCAGTTGGCGCTGCTGGTTCGACGATGAAGGCGTCTCGGTCCGGGCCAACCCTAACCTGGTATGATTCCGCGCGATGAAGTCATCTCTAGGGACTCAGTTATCGCTGTTCGAGACGCGTAGCGCCGGCGATCCATTCGCCGTCCGCGTGAGCCCGCGTGCGCGGCGGCTGACGGCGCGAGTGCACGTAGGCGGCCGGGTGGAAATCGTGGTCCCGATCGGAGTCAAGGCCCACGCGGTGCGTGATTTCGTGCAGCGCTTTACGCCATGGATCGACCGCAAGGTCGCCGCCATGCGGTGCATCGCGGCGCCCGGCGAGCCCGTGCCGCCTCTCATCGAGTTGGCGTTCACGGGCGAGAAGTTTGCGGTCGAATGGCGCAAGTCTGCGAAGCGTACCCTCGACCTAACTTCCGACGGCATTCTGGTGCAGGCATCGGACGAGCAGAGCGCGCGCCGGCAGCTCCAGAATTGGTTGAAAGCCGCCGCTTACGAACGATTGGCGCCGCGCCTGCTGGAGTTGGCTGGCGAGCTGAATTGTTCGGTTGCGCGAGTGTCGATCCGTCGCCAAAGGACGCGTTGGGGCAGCTGCTCGACGCGCGGCACGGTGAGCTTGAATTGCTCGCTGCTCTTCTTAAGACTGGAGGTCGTGCGCTATTTGTTCATCCATGAGCTGTCGCATACCAGGCACATGAATCATTCGGCCAGCTTTTGGCGCCTGGTTGAAAAACTCGAACCTGACTATCGGCGCTTGGACCGTGACTTGATTGCGGGCTGGCGTACCGTGCCCGGCTGGGTTTTCAAGACATAACATGAACGAGATTACGCCGCAGGCGAAACCTTTCGTCGATCTGAGCGATGAACAGGTGCATTGGGACTTGACCGATGCCTTGAGTTATTCGCAGTACCTCAATCTCGACAAATTGCTCGACGCTCAGCATCCGCTGTCCTACGAACACGACGAGATGCTCTTCATCATCATCCATCAAGTCTCCGAGCTATGGATGAAGCTGTGCCTGCATGAGCTCGGCGCGACCGTCGACTGCGTTCGGCGCGATGACCTGGGCCCCACCTTCAAGATGTTGGCGCGTGTCTCGACCATACAGCAGCAGTTGCTGCACTCATGGGATGTGCTGGCGACGATTACACCGCACGACTATTCGGCGTTTCGCAACACGTTGGGTAAGTCTTCCGGTTTTCAATCGCCCCAATACCGAATGCTGGAATTCATCATCGGCAACAAGAACGCGGAGACAATCAAGGTTTTTCGCAGCGACCCGCAAGTCCACGAGACGCTCGAGCGGGCACTGCGCGCGCCCAGCCTGTACGACGAGGTCCTGCGCCTGCTCAGCCGGCGCGGGTTCGAGCTGCCGCCCGCGGCCATCGACCGGGATTTTACCCAGCCCTATCAGCCCAGCAAGCAGGTGGCGGCGGCGTGGCTCAGCGTCTACCATAATTCCGTCAAGGAATGGGATTTGTACGAGCTGGCCGAACGTCTGGTGGATCTGGATTACAAGTTCCAGCTGTGGCGATTTGCGCACGTGAAAACGGTCGAGCGGATCATCGGCGATAAGCGCGGCACGGGGGGAACCGGCGGCGTTTCGTATCTGACCAAAGCGTTGGAACTGAAGTTCTTTCCCGAGCTTTGGACCATCAGAACATCCATGTAGGCCGGTCGGTGACGAACATCCAAGACCGGTTGCAAAACGTCAATGTTGCCTCGAGCGACCTCCTGGCGACGCCGGAGGAAGTCAAACGGCGCCTGCCGCTCACGTCGCGGGCGGCGCAGACCGTGTTCAATTCGCGCGCGAGCGTGCGAGCGATCCTGGAGCGACGCGACCCGCGTTTGTTCGTGGTGGTCGGGCCCTGTTCGATTCATGATGTGGTCGCGGCGCGTGATTATGCTGCCCGTCTCAAGAACCTGGCCGTTCAGGTCGGGTCAACGATATTGCCGGTCATGCGCGTGTACTTCGAAAAGCCGCGCACCACCGTGGGCTGGAAGGGATTGATCAACGACCCGGACCTGGATGACTCCTTCCACATCGAGAAGGGCATTCTCATGGCGCGGGAATTGTTGCTGTACATTGCCGAGCTCGGGCTGCCCGCGGGCACGGAAGCGCTCGACCCCATCATGCCGCAGTACCTCTCGGAACTGATCACTTGGACAGCCATCGGCGCCCGCACCACCGAGTCGCAGACCCACCGGGAAATGGCGAGTGGCCTATCGACTCCGGTGGGGTTCAAGAATGGCACCGACGGCGCGCTGGCAACCTCGATCAACGCCCTGCAATCGGTGCGGCATCCGCACCACTTTCTCGGCATCACTCAACAGGGACAGTCGGCGGTGTTCCGCACGCGCGGCAATGCGCATGCGCACCTCGTGCTGCGCGGGGGGGGTGGCCGCGTCAACTACGACGCGGTGAGCATAGCGCTGGCGGAGCGCGAGTTGGCGGCGGCAGGTCTGCCTGCCACCATCGTCGTCGATTGCAGCCATGGCAACTCCAACAAGGACCCCAGCCTGCAGCCTCAAGTGGCCGAGAACTGCATCGCTCAAATAGTCGATGGAAACCGTTCGATCGTAGGGCTCATGCTGGAGAGTCACTTGAAGGCGGGAAACCAATCCATCCCCAAGGATTTGAGCAAACTTGAATATGGAATGTCCATCACCGATCCGTGCATCGACTGGCAAACTACGGAGAGACTGATGCTCAGGCTCCATCAGTCCTTGCAAAGCGTGCAACGCTGAGGCGTGCCAGCGATTGACGGCGTTTCCACACGCGATAACCGAGCAGGAGGGCGAGGCCGCCAGCGTACAGCAGAGGCTCGCGAATGTCCTTCTTGACTTGCCACCAAAAGTGCCACGTACCGAGGATCGCGATCGCGTATATCAGGCGATGCAATTGCGTCCAGCGTCTTCCCAGACGACGTTGCGCCTTGGCGGTGGAGGTGAGCGCCAGCGGAATCAGCAACAGCAATCCCAGCATGCCGATCGTGATGTACGGCCGTTTGACGATGTCTTGCCACAACGCGCCAAGTTTGCCGTTCTGATCGAGCAATAAGTACACCGAGAAGTGCAGCAGCACATAGAAGAATGCGAACAGGCCAAACATGCGCCGGAACTTGAGCCAAACAACGGAATGCGTCAGATCCTTGAGCGGCGTCATGCAGAGCGTAATCATCAGGAAATTCAGCGTCCATCGGCCGCAGGTGTGCAGCATCACTTTGACAGGGTCCGCACCCAAGGAGATGCCGCGGACGTGCAAGAAACCGGCTGCATTGAGCGCTCCGATGCCGATGTGCAGCGCGGGGAGCAGACAGGCGAGAAACACCAGCGGCTTCAACACCCACCGGATCTGCCACATCAAAAAAATTTCCGCAGATCCATTCCCGAGTAGAGACTCGCCACCTGCGCCGCGTAGCCGTTGAAAGGAAGGGTAGGCTGCCGCGGCCCGAACGCATTCGCGCCGATGTGGCGTTCGGTTGCCTGGCTCCATCGCGGATGGTCGACGCCCGGATTGACGTTGGCGAAGAAGCCATACTCGTTGGATGCCGAACCTGCCCAGGTGGTGCGCGGCGCGTGCTCGTTGAATTTGATGCTCACGATCGATTTGATGCCCTTGAAGCCGTATTTCCAAGGAATGATGAGCCGCAGCGGGGCCCCGTTCTGATTCGGCAAGACCTTGCCGTATAAACCGACCGCCATGAGGGTCAAGGGATGCATGGCCTCGTCCATGCGCAATCCTTCCACGTAGGGCCACTCGAGCACGGCAGAGCGCTGGCCGGGCATCTGTTTCGGATCGTACAGGGTCTTGAATTCCACGAACTTCGCTTTGGAGGTGGGCTTGAATCGCTTGAGCAGCTCGCCGAGCGGAAAGCCGACCCACGGGACCACCATCGACCAGGCTTCCACGCAGCGCAGCCGATAGATCCGTTCTTCCAAGGGGTGGGGCTTGAGAATGTCTTCCAGGCTGAAGTTGCCGGTCACTTCAGCCTCGCCGCCGACGGTGACATTCCACGGCGATGCGCGAAATTTCTGTGCGTTCTCCGAGGGGTCGGATTTGTCTGTGCCGAATTCGTAGTAATTATTGTACGTGGTGATGTCGGCGTACGAGTTGGGCGGCTCGGTAACGCTCAATGCGGCATTTTTCACGTAGACGAGAGGCGCCGGCGTTTGTGCAAAGGCGTTGCGCGCGAAGCCGCCGATGCTTTGGGCGGCGGCCAAACCGAGACCGCCTGCGATCAGAGCGCGCCGCGACAAGTATTGCTCGTGCGGCGTTATGTCCGACGGCACAATCTTGGAATCTGCTGATCTCCGGCGCATGGCTTTCTCTCTCGTGTTCAAAGCGTTCGTCTAATAGACCGGCCGATCCTGAGCTTTGTTTCGAACGCGGTCTAGTTTAAATCCAATCCGCGGTAGGGATGCCCGATTGCGCCGCCAGCGCGCGTGCCGCGGGACTGCCATTCACCAACAGGGCACGATCGGCTTGACGCAGATGGTCCAAATCGGAGGCGCTGTTGCCGTATGCCACTATCGGCAGACCCTGGTACTGCGCGCGCAGCAAGTCCAGGCAGTGCGTTTTTTCAGCGCCCCGGCGATTCGCGGTTTTCAGCGCACCTCCCAGCCGGTCGCCCCGCCATTCGATCTGCGTGCATAACGTGAGTTCGAAACCGAGCAACCGCCCGATGCGCGGCACGTATAAGTCCGGGCTCGCCGACAGCAATATCAGGTGGTCGCCAGCTGCGCGGTGTGCCTCTAGCACCGCTAGCGCGGCCGGCCGCAAGCGGTGGCGCGGCTGCAGCGCGTTCACGAACGAGTCGGCGCAGCTGTCGACATCGGTGCGTCTGGCTCCGCCCATCGCCATGCAAATGAGTCGCGACTTGAGGAGACCGGGGTCGTGCCGCACCGCGAAGCTCAGCAGGGCGAAGGGCAGGCGCCATAGCCCCAATACGCGCCCCGGATGCCGGCGCAGGAAGCTCAACAGGAACAACGCCAGGCTATCGCGCCACGTGAGCGTGCCGTCAAGGTCAAACACCGCGACCGAACGGGATGTTGTTGCAGGGTCCGTCGAAATCATAAATAGGTATATAATACAATAAGATAAGTTATGTAAAATTAACATCACAGCCCCGCCCGTATCGGGAGCGGCCGGCGAGGACGCCGTCAGCCCGGGTTTGCTGATCTTTTAGCATGACTCCACCGTTCGCGACGGTCATCGAGATTTTGACCGAATAGCACCGCCGTTTTCGCACGCATTCTCGCGGGGCGGGCGTACCGCCCGGCGTAGGAGGCAGCCTACAATTCGTGACGTCGGTCACCCCTGTGCTCGCACGCGCGCGCGTGGCAAATTCAGGCGCACTCGCTCGGATGCGGAACGAAGGTGGTAAGAGATGTTGATACGACTTGGCTACGAGTTGGCCTACGAGTTCCCTCAAGCCACCCCGATAATCGCGATCGTCAACGTGCACTACAGCCGCACCGCCGACTTGATTCGTCCCGATAGCATCGTGACAGAACCCTCCGTGCCGCTTCGCATGTATCGCGACGCCTTCGGCAACTGGTGCACGCGATTGGTCGCGCCTGCCGGAGCGTTTCGCGTCACCAGCGACGCATTGATCCAGGACTCGGGAATGGTGGAACCGAGCTTTCCGAACGCGTTCGAGCATACTGTTGAATCACTGCCGGACGAGAGCTTGGAGTATCTGCTTCCTAGCCGCTATTGCGAGACCGAACTCCTGTCGCCCATGGCCTGGAGTCAATTCGGCAGCATGATGCCCGGCTGGAGACGGGTACAGGCCATTTGCGATTTCGTGCATCAGTACATCACGTTCGATTATCAAAGCGCCCGTCCCACCAAGACCGCCTGGGAAACATATACCGAACGGCGCGGGGTGTGCCGAGATTTCGCGCACCTCGCCATCACCTTGTGCCGCAGCTTGAACATCCCCGCCCGCTATTGCACCGGCTATCTCGGCGACATCGGGGTCACCCCCGTGGACGCCCCCATGGATTTCGCCGGTTGGTTCGAAGCCTACATCGGAGGCGGATGGTGCGTCTTCGATCCTCGCAACAACCAACGGCGTGTCGGCCGCGTGCTCATCGCTCGCGGGCGCGATGCCGCGGACGTTGCCATCTGCATGACCTTCGGCCCTAACGTTCTGCAGCGCTTTAGGGTATGGACAGACGAAGTGCAAGCGGCCGCCGCGTAGCTATCCGCCAAAATACGCCGCGGCTGGAATCAGAACGAACTAGAATGCCGCCTCGATCGGAAGCGGCGGTGGTTGGCGGGAGATTGTATGAATAACAGAGTCGAATTGCCTGGGCTGCGAAGCGGTTGGGTCACCTGCGTGTTCGGAGCGGCACTCAGTGGGCTTTTGCCCGCTGCAAACGCCGCGGCTTCGAAGGCAGCTGCGCCCCCGGACGGATCCGTTGCCGTCGCAGGCATTACGCACGTAAAGTCATTCAGCGGCATCGACGAATATCGCCTCGACAGCAACGGTCTCACCGTGCTGCTGGTCCCCGACCATTCGGCGCCTGTGGTGACTTTCCAAGTGACCTATCAAGTCGGGTCGCGCAACGAAGTTACGGGGACCACCGGAGCGACGCATATTCTCGAACACATGATGTTCAAGGGGAGCGAAAGCTTCAATGACGCGAAGGGCAACAGTGTGAAGCAATTCCTCGAGAAAGTCGGCGGTCAATTCAATGCCACGACCTCGTTCGACCGCACCAATTACTTCGCGACGATAGGCCGCGAAAACCTCGAAGGGTATATTGCGATTGAAGCCGACCGTATGCGCCATCTGTGGTTGCATGAGGAAGACCGGCAGGCGGAAATGACCGTCGTGCGCAACGAATATGAACGCGGCAAAAACGATCCGGACAGCGTGCTCATGGAAGAGGTGGCGGCGGCGGCCTACGAAGCATTGCCGTACCACCACCCGACGATCGGCTGGAAGAGCGATATCGAGCATGTGCCGATCACGAAATTGCACGAATTCTACGATACGTTTTATTGGCCCAACAACGCGACGGTGACGGTGATCGGCGATATCGAATCCGCGGCCACCTTGGGCCTGGTCAAGAAGTACTACGGCGTTTATCCGCATTCGCCGGCGCCTATTCCCACGATTTACACCGAGGAGCCCGCGCAAAGCGGGGAGCGCCGCGTCACCGTGAAGCGTCCCGGCGAACTCGGAACCGTGATCATCGCCCACAAGGTTCCGACCGGCCGTGACCCTGACCTCCCGGCTCTCGACATGCTCGACGCCATTTTGAGCTCCGGTAAAAATGCGCGCCTGTATCGAGCACTCGTCGATCAAGGCTTGGCGCTGAACGCCGGCGCGGGAACCGATCTGCACCGCGACCTTTCGCTGCACACCGTGTACGCGATTCTCGCTCCAGGGGTGACGCACGCCCAAGTGGAAAAGGCGCTCATGGAAGAAATCGCCAAGATCAAGACGGACGGCGTGACCGCAGCGGAAGTCGCCCGGGTGAAGCAGCAATATATCGCCGCGGATGCTTACAAAAAGGACGGAACCGCGGCGATTGCCTCGGAGATCAACGAGTGGATCGGCGTCGGCGATTGGACCCTCTATGTGACCTTTCCAAAGAAGGTGCAGCTCGTGACTCCTGCAGACGTTCAGCGTGTTGCCGCCGAGTATCTAAAAGAGGATCAGGCCACGGCCGGCTGGTTCATTCCAGCGCCTCCGACCGCGGAGAAAGGCTCGTGATGCGGCACTATCTGGCCGGTATTCTGCTGCTGATGAGCGGTGCGGCCGCCGCGAATGTGGCGGGGCAGAGCAATCGCACTCAGGTTGACGGGATCGACCTGATCACCTATCGCACCGATGTGAAGGACGTGGTCGTCATATTGGGGTCGCTGCCCGCGGGCGACGCAATGGCGGAGCCCGGCGATATCGCCATTCCGACGTTGACCGGGATGATGCTCGACCGTGGCACGAAGAAGCTCGACAAGTTCGCGATCGCGGAACAGCTGGACAATGTCGGCGCGGAGGTCGCATTCAGCGTCGGCGTGCAGTCATTGGAGATTCGCGCGAAGTGCCTCAAGAAGGACCTGCCGCTGGTGCTGGGAATCATTGCCGCGGAGCTGCGCACGCCGGCCCTGCAATCGGCGGAGTTCAACAAAGCAAAGCAGCAATTTATCGGCGCGTTGGAAGCCTCGGCGCAGAATACCGAAGCGCGCGCGCAGGAGGCCTTCGGGCGCGCGGCATTTCCCCCGGGGCACCCGAATCGTCCGCACTTGGTGAATGAGTATGAGGCCGCAGCGAAATCCGCCACGCTGGACGAACTGAAGGCCTTTCACGCGAAATATTACGGGCCGGCTCACATGACCCTGGTCCTCGTCGGCGATGTGGACGCGCCGGAAACGCAGGCCCAGATCGTTACGCTGTTTTCAGGTTGGAGCGGCGGCCAAGAATTCGTACGGCCCCCGGCCCCCGCCGTCTTGCAGACGCCGCTCGAAGCGTTGGTAAGGCTGGCCGACAAGCCGAGCGTGTCGCTGATCATCGGGCAGCCGACGGGGCTGCGGTACAAGGACCCGGACGCATTGGCGTTGCGCGTGGGGACGGCGGTTCTCGGCAGCGGCTTCACGGGACGCTTGATGGGCATCGTGCGCGACAAGGAAGGATTGACTTATAACATCTCGGCCGCGGTGGCCGAGGACAGTATCGTGGATGGCAGCTGGGACATCTCGGCGAGTTTCGCGCCGTCTCTCCTGGATAAGGGTATTGCCTCGACGCGGCGCGAACTCAACAGGTGGTGGAAGGAGGGGATTACCGACCAAGAATTGGCGGCACGCAAACAAGGTTTGGTCGGAAGTTATCTGGTCGGCCTGTCGACAACGGCCGGACTTGCGAATGCAATCTTGACCGATATTCTGCGCGGCTACGACGTAAGCCGCCTTGAGAGCTTTCCCGGGGCAATCAAGGCGCTGACGCGAGACGAGGTGAATAGCGCCATCAAAAATCATCTGAACCCGAACGTCATGGTGACTGTGAAGGCCGGAAGCGTCCCACCACCGGCTCAAGCCTTACCCAAATAGTCTTGTTTGCCGATCTCGAGGCCCGATTGCCGCAGGATGTCATACGCAGTAGCGACATGAAAAAACACGTTCGGCAGCACGTGATGGAACAAGTAGGGCGTGCCCTGCATGGTTTTTGTGGACGTGCGTGTCTGCCAGGTGATGGTCCTGTCCTCGGCCCCCCCGAATTGCGCGGGCTTCAATGATTCGAGATATGCGACTGTCGCGCGCGACGCCGCGATCCATTCGCTCAAGGTACGTTCCTTCGCTTCGAATATAGGAACCTCAACGCCGGCGAGCCTCGCCGCCCCGCCCTGGGCGATATCATTGGCAATGTGGATTTGAGTCGCCAACGGAAACATGTCCGGAAAGAGCCGGGTGTTCAGCAATACGCTGGGATTTATTTTGCGCGCCTCCGCATGTGCGGCCGCCTTCTCCAGGATCGACACCAGGCTGTTCAATGCGCGAGTACACGTCGGCACGGAGGCCGTATGCATTGTGAGAGACATAAGTTCAGGCCGCCTTGCTTGATGTGGCGAGTTGCCGCAAAACGTATTGCAGAATCCCGCCATGTTGGTAGTAGTCGAGTTCCTTCGGGGTGTCGATGCGCAGCCGCGCCTCGAATTCGGTATTCTTGCCGTCATCAGCCCTGGCAATGACTTTTACGGACCTCGCCGCCCCCCGATTGAGCCCGACGATTTCAAAAGTCTCCTTGCCGGTGAGGCCCAGCCCAAGGGCGCTTTGACCTTGCTGATACTGCAGCGGCAAAACGCCCATCCCGATCAGGTTGGAGCGGTGGATGCGCTCGAAACTCTCGGCGATCACGGCTCTGACGCCCAACAGCATCGTGCCCTTGGCTGCCCAGTCGCGCGAGCTGCCGGTGCCGTACTCCTTGCCGGCGAGAATCACCAGCGGCGTACCTGCCGCCTTGTACTTGATCGAAGCGTCGAAAATCGACATCTGTTCGCCGCTGGGGATATGCAGCGTCACGCCGCCTTCGGTACTGGGGAGCAGCAAATTGCGCAAGCGGATGTTGGCAAATGTGCCGCGCATCATGACCTCGTGGTTTCCGCGGCGCGCGCCATAGGAATTGAAATCCACCGGTTGCACGCCTTGCGCCATCAGATATTTGGCGGCTGGGCTGGATTTGGCGATATTGCCGGCCGGGGAGATGTGATCGGTCGTCACTGAATCTCCGAGCAAGGCCAGCACGCGTGCGCCCTTGATGTCGCTCAACGGCGCCGGTGTCATGGTCATGCCATCGAAGTACGGCGGATTCTTGACGTAGGTGGACTTGTCGTCCCATGAGTAAATCTTGCCGGCCGGTGTCTTGATGGCATTCCAATTCGCGTCGCCCGAGAACACGTTGGCGTAGCCTTTCCTGAACATCGCAGAGTCGACGCAGGCAGCCACGGACGCGGCCACATCCTGCGCGCTTGGCCACACGTCCTTCAGGTACACCGGCTTTCCGTCCTTGCCTATGCCCAAGGGTTCGGTGGTGATATCGACATCCAAACTCCCCGCCAGCGCATATGCCACGACCAAAGGAGGGGAGGCGAGGAAATTCATTTTTATTTCCGGATGCACGCGGCCTTCGAAGTTGCGATTGCCCGAAAGCACGGAGCAGGCGACGACGTCGGCCGATCTCACGGCTTCGGAGATCTCCGGTTTCAAGGGTCCGGAGTTGCCGATGCAGGTCGTGCAGCCATAGCCCACGGTATAAAAACCCAGAGCCTCCAAATCCTCGAGCAGTCCTGCCTTCTGCAAGTAGTCGGTGACGACTCGTGAGCCGGGTGCGAGGGAAGTCTTGACCCAGGGCTTGGAGGTCAGGCCGCGGGCGCCCGCGTTGCGGGCGAGCAGACCCGCGGCCACCAATACCGCCGGATTCGACGTATTCGTACAGCTGGTGATGGCGGCAATCAGGACCGCGCCGTCGCGCACCTCAAAGGTCTTCCCGCCGACATTGGCTTTCGCCGCTCCCGTTGCCTGTGGATTCTTTTGCGTACGCTCCTCGGCCATTTTCTTTACGCTTCGCTCGTAGACGCTCTTCGCACTGCGGAGCGGAACGCGGTCCTGCGGGCGCTTCGGTCCCGCGAGCGAGGGTTCGACCGTCGACAAGTCGAGCTCGACGACGTCTGTGTAGTCGGCGGCCGGTGCACCGTCGATGCGCCACAGTCCTTGCGCCTTTGCATAGGCCTCGACGAGCGCAATTTGATCGGCTGTGCGTCCCGTGAGCTCGAGGTAGCGTATCGTTTCCTCGTCGATAGGAAAGATCGCGCAGGTCGAGCCGAACTCCGGCGACATATTGGCGATGGTGGCGCGGTCGGCGAGCGGCAGACCCTTGAGGCCGTCGCCGAAGAATTCCACGAATTTGTCGACCACGCCGTGCTTGCGCAAAATCTCGGTTACCGTGAGCACGAGGTCGGTCGCCGTGGTGCCCGCGGGCAGGCTGCCCGTCAATTTGAAGCCGATCACCTGCGGAATCAACATCGTCACCGCTTGGCCCAACATGGCGGCCTCTGCTTCGATGCCGCCCACGCCCCACCCGAGCACTCCGAGGCCATTGACCATTGTGGTGTGCGAATCCGTGCCCACCAAAGTGTCGGGATAGGCGAGCTTTTTGCCGGTGGCGTCGTCCGAGAAAATCACGCGCGCCAGGCGCTCGATGTTAACTTGATGGACAATGCCGGTATTGGGCGGCACCACCTTGAAGTTGCTGAACGCCGACTGTCCCCATCGCAGGAACATGTAGCGTTCGCCGTTGCGGTGGAATTCGATTTCGTTGTTGCGCTTGAGCGAATCGGCCGCACCGTATTCATCGACCTGCACCGAATGATCGATGACCAATTCTGCGGGGGCCAGCGGGTTGACACGTTGCGGATCGCCGCCGAGCCGGACGATTGCCTCGCGCATGGCCGCGAGGTCGACTATGCAAGGGACGCCCGTGAAGTCCTGCATGATGACTCGCGCCGGCGTGAAAGCTATTTCGTGACTCGGCTGCGCTTTGGGGTTCCAATTGACCAGAGCCTCGATGTCGTTCTTCGTCACATTGACGTCGTCTTCGAAGCGCAAGAGGTTTTCCAACAGGATTTTGAGGGAATAGGGCAGGCGGTGGACATGGAGCGGCTTGAGGGCCTCGAGACTCACGATCTCGTATTGCGCCGCGCCCACTTTGAGCGTCGTTCTGGCCTTGAAGCTATCCGTCATGATTCCTCCGCAGTAAAGACACAATTATAGGTGATTGCGCCGGCGGCAGGTGGCATGCGGGAATTGTATCGTCGCACGATGACGCCGCCGCCGAGACAGCGTGCACCGCGATAGAACACCGCGTACTGGCCCGGGGTGACGGCGCGCGCGGCTCCGCTCAAGGTAACACGCCAACGATCGGCGCCGTCGCCCGAATCGGCGGCGTCCTCTCGAGCACGAGCCCACTGTACCGTGCAGCCTAGATCGCTCTGCCGGTAGCGTGTCTTGACCGCGCAATCGATCGGCGAGCCGGTGTCGTCGTCGGGAGTCAACCAGCGTAATTGTTCCACGTCGAAGGCATCGGACAATAGCATCGGATGGTCTTGATCTTGTACGACGATGAGCGCGTTGCGCTCCATATCCTTGGAGGCGACGTACCACGGCGCAGCAGCGGTTCTGGCCCGCCCGCCGATCCCGATGCCGGAGCGCTGACCCAGAGTATAGAGTGCGAGGCCGCGATGCTCGCCGAGTACCAAACCGGCATCATTCTCAATGGGGCCCGGTTCGGTGCGCAGATACCGGCTCAGGAATTCCTGAAACGGCCGCTCGCCGATGAAACAGATGCCGGTGCTGTCAGGCTTGTCGTAGACCGGCAAGCCGGCAGCATGCGCGAGGTTCCGCACTTCGGCCTTGCGCAACTCGCCGATTGGGAACAATGTCTTGCTGAGCGCCGACGGCGCGACCGCGTGCAAAAAGTAGCTCTGATCCTTGGCACTGTCGACGGCTTTCAAAAGCTGTGGGCCGCGGGACGTGTGTTGCAGTCGCGCATAGTGTCCCGTGGCGATCGCGGTAGCACCCAGGCGCTGCATGTAGTCGAGACACACGCCGAACTTGATTTCGCGGTTGCAGAGAACGTCCGGATTGGGTGTTCGGCCGGCAGCGTATTCACGCAAGAACAGATCGAAGACTCGTTCACGGTACTGTGCCGCGAAGCTGGCGCGGTGCAGGGCAATCCCTAATTCGTCGCAGACACGGCGTGCATCTTGAAAATCGGCCGCGGCGGTGCAGTAGGCGTCGTCCTCCTCGTCCCAATTGGACATGAACAAGCCCTGCACCGCGTGGCCCGAGTCCCGCAGCAGGAGGGCCGCGACGGCGGAATCGACGCCGCCGGACATGCCGACGATGACGGCACCTGTCCCGATGGGCGAAGGGTCGAAGGGGATGTGGTGGGCCGGCATCGGCCCCATTATACGGGCGTGCGCGGCGACGTGCGAAGCAGCGCGCGCAGAGGGGCGCGCTGCGGATCGACTACATGAGCATTTGCCGCATTTGCGATTCTTGCATGCTCGTTTGCCAGACCTCGTCGAAGAAATTCAAATAGCGGCGCACGACGGCCGGATCGTTCATGTCCGAGATGCCGTCCCAGCGGTCCGCCTGCAGCCGGTGCACCAACGCCTTGTCGTCCGCGATGATGAACGCACCCGCACTCGCCGGGTACTCAGGGCTCATCGCCCGTAAATCGATACAGCTGGTCAAACGGCGCGCCAAGGCAAGAAACCGGTTGTTATCGACCATGGCCCGGGAGGGGTCGGCGAGCAGCACCCGCACCTTGGCGTAGGAGCGCGCCAATACCAGCCGCTTGATAGCCTCGAGAAACGGCTCCTCGCCGTAAATCAAGGGCTCGAGATCTTGCGTGAAGATGGATAACAAGCGTTGCGCCGACTTGGCGACCTTGAGGCTGGCTTCGCGAACCTCCGGCATGGTTGTGAGAATGGTCCGGGTACCGGAGCCTGCAGCACGATCTGCGCCCGGTGCAGAGACCCTGTCCACGACCGGTTTCGTCCGTTCTTCCGTATTACCCGCCATGTCTGGTCGCCTCAATTGGAGAGGATTGCCGGCATTGCTCGCCCGGCTTCGATTGCTTTGAGGGATACTACCGTTTGGCCCGGAAAGGCTCGTGCCAACTGCGTCACGTTTCAGAGGGCTGAACCTACGAAGCGGCCGCTAAGAACCGGTTGTGCGCCTGGCGAGGACCGGTGCCAACCCGAGGTAATCCTTCGGTTCCAGGCACAGCAGCCGCTCTTTCTCCGCCGGCGGCAGCTCCAAAGCGCCGATGAACGCGCGCATCGAGTCCTTGTCCATGGGACGCCCGCGGGTGAAGGATTTCAAACGATCATACGCATCCGGAATCCCGTGGGCCCGCATTACCGTTTGCACCGCTTCACCGAGCACTTCCCAGGCGCGATCCAGATCCTCGGCCGCGCGCGCGGGGTCAAGTTCTATTTTTTCCAGGCCCGACCGCAACGATCCATAGCTCAAGACGGAATGCCCGATCGCCACACCGAGATTTCGCAGCACGGTCGAGTCGGTGAGGTCGCGCTGTAACCGCGACAGCGGGAGCTTGTCGGCGAAGTGCCCCAGCAACGCGTTGGCTAATCCGAGGTTGCCCTCGGCATTTTCGAAATCGATCGGATTCACCTTGTGCGGCATGGTGGATGACCCCACCTCGTCCGCGGTCAAGCGCTGCTTGAAGTAGGCGAACGAAATATACGTCCACATGTCGCGAGCGAGGTCTACGAGCACGGTATTGGCTCGCATGAGCGCATGGCTATACTCGGCAATCCAATCGTGCGGCTCGATCTGCGTGGTATGAGCATTCGCCGTGATCCCCAACGATTCGACGAAGCTGCGGCTGAAGCCAAGCCAATCGACATGCGGCAATGCCGCGACGTGCGCATTGAAATTGCCCACGGCGCCGTTCATCTTGCCCAGTATCTCGACGCGTTCAAGACCGGCCCGCTGTCTGTGAAGCCTGGCGGCTACGTTGGCGAGTTCCTTGCCCACCGTCGTGGGGCTCGCGGTCTGGCCATGGGTGCGCGACAGCATGGGCGCTGCGGCGTGACGGCGCGCCAACGAGTCGAGCAGCCGGGCTATGTAGTCGAGCAGGGGTACTAGCAGCTCCGTGCGAGCGCCTTTCAGCATGAGCGCGTATGCGAGGTTGTTGATGTCCTCGGAGGTACAGCCGAAATGCAGCCACTCGAGTTGGGCGGCCGTGGCACCCTGCGTCTGGAGTTCGGTGCGCAGCCAAATTTCAACCGCCTTCACATCGTGATTGGTGCGGGCTTCGATGTCTTTGATGGCGGCAACATCGGTGCCGGACGGATCCTTGGCAAGCGTGCGCAGCAAGGCTTGGGCAGCGCTCGGCAGCTTGGCCAGCGCGGTGGAGGCGGGACCTGAAGCGAGCGCAAGGTACCAGGCACACTCCACCCGCACGCGCTCGCGCATGAGGCCGGCCTCGCTGAATAAATACCGGACACCCGCGAGCTTGCCGGCGTACCGGCCGTCGAGGGGTGAGAGCGCGTCAGTGGGAGGAATGGCCATCGGAGGATGCGGTCGCTTTAAGTGTAGAATCCGCGATATTACCGTAAACGAACCAACCCGCGGAGGAAGGGCGCGATGACAGCAACCACGCGCGTCGAACATGACAGCATGGGCGCGCTCGATGTGCCGGCGAGCGCCTTATGGGGCGCGCAAACACAACGCGCCGTGCAGAACTTTCCGAGCACGGGCCTGCGCATGCCGCGGGCCTTTATCCGCGCGTTGGGCCTCATCAAAGCCGCCGCCGCCGCCGCCAATGCGGACCTCGGTGATCTGCCGAGAGAGACGGCGCTCGCGATCCAGGCAGCCGCTCTCGATGCTGCCGCCGGTCTCTATGATGATCAATTCCCGGTCGACGTCTTTCAGACGGGATCTGGCACCAGCAGCAACATGAACGCCAACGAAGTGATTGCCACGCTGGCTTCGAGATCCCTGGCGCAGCCGGTGCACGCGAACGATCATGTGAACATGAGCCAGAGCAGCAACGACGTGGTGCCCACCGCGATTCACGTCGCTGCCTCGCTGCTCCTGCACGAGAATCTGTTGCCTGCTCTCGAGCGGCTGTGCACGATCTTGGGGCAACGGGCGGCCGAATTCACGGACGTCGTCAAGACCGGCCGCACCCACTTGATGGATGCGCTACCCATTACCCTCGCGCAGGAACTGAAAGGATGGCAGGCGCAGATTGACGATGCCATCTCTCGATTGCGGTCGGTCACCCCGCGCCTATACCAGCTCGCGCAGGGCGGCACCGCCGTCGGCACCGGCATCAATGCAAGGCCCGAGTTCGGCGCGGTGTTCGCACGCAGCTTGGCGGCGCGGACCGGTCTTAGCTTCAGGCCGAGCGACAATTATTTTGCAGCGTTGTCGAGTCAAGACACGGCCGTGGAACTGTCGGGTCAACTCAAGGTCCTTAGCGTGACCCTGATGAAAATATCGAATGACTTGCGTTGGATGAACAGCGGGCCGCTGGCCGGATTGGGCGAAATCGCGCTCCCGGCGCTGCAGCCCGGCAGCAGCATCATGCCGGGCAAAGTGAACCCCGTCGTGCCCGAATCGGTCACCATGATCGCGGCGCAGGTGATGGGCAACGACCAGACCATCACGGTCGCCGCCGCGTCCGGAAATTTTCAGCTGAATGTCATGCTGCCGGTGATTGCCTATAATTTGTTGCAAAGCCTCGAACTGCTCGCGATCGGCAGCCGTAACCTGGCCGATCACGCGCTCGCCGGCTTCACGGTGAATCACGCACGAATGCAGGCCGCGTTGGCGCAAAATCCGATCTTGGTGACGGCGCTCAATCCGGTCATCGGCTACGAGCAGGGGGCTGCCATTGCCAAGAAGGCTTACGCCGAAGGCCGGCCGATTTTGGAGGTTGCCGCGGAAGCGACGGACTTGAGCGTCGATGAACTGCGCCGTCTGCTCGACCCCAAGACGCTCACCGAAGGCGGCATTCAAGGCGCGGGTTTCGGCAGCTAGAGATTGATGGTTTCTCTTTATTCGAAAGCCGAGATCCGCGCATCGCTCGATCCGCGACCTTCCACGCCGGACGAGGATATGCAGTGGTTGGCGGGCGCGTCAGCCGAGCTTGCATCGCAGGTGCGCGCCTCACTGCCGGCGCGGCGGGTACCGGCGGCTGTCCTCGTGCCGCTGGTCGAGCATCGTACTGGGCTGACCGTGTTGCTGACGCAGCGCGCCGAAACGCTCAAGGATCACGCCGGCCAAATCAGCTTTCCCGGCGGCCGCATCGAGCCCGGGGACAAGGATGCCTGGCATGCGGCTTTACGCGAGAGCTATGAGGAGATCGGTCTGTTGCCGGAGTTCGTGGAATTCGCAGGTTACTTGCCGGATCACCACGTCATCACCGGTTTTCGCGTCACGCCGGTGGTCGGTTTCGTGAATCCCGAATATCAACCGCGCATCGCACACGCTGAGGTGCACGATGTATTCGAAGTGCCGCTGGATTTTATCTTGGACGCCGCCAATCACAAGTCCCGCCGGCGCAAGCTGGGCGAGTTGATGATCGATGTGCACGATATCCCTTACGGCGAGCGCAATATTTGGGGTGCGACGGCCGGCATGCTGATGACTCTGCGCCAAAAGTTGCGGGCCGGCGCCGGGCACTCCTGAGTGGAGAGCCGCATCCGAGAGCTGCTTTCCATCATGGCGCGCTTGCGCGGCGCGGAGGGGTGCCCATGGGATAAGGAACAAACGTTCGCGAGCATTGCCCCGTATACCGTCGAGGAGGCCTACGAAGTCGCCGACGCCGCCGAACGCGGCGACATGCAGCACCTTAAAGACGAGTTGGGTGATCTGTTGTTTCAAGTGGTGTTTTACGCGCAGATAGCGAGCGAGGCCGACGCTTTCGACTTCGAGGCCGTGGCCGGAACGATATGCGACAAGCTCACGCGCCGCCATCCCCACGTGTTCGGCGCAACGGGCCCTTTGACCGCCGCAGAGCAAAGCGTCGTGTGGGAAGAAATCAAGGCGCTGGAGCGTGGGGCCGATGCGGGGAGTCATTTGGACGGCGTACCTCAGGCGCTGCCGGCCCTGATGCGCGCATTCAAACTCAGCAAGCGGGCCGCGCGCGTGGGATTTGACTTCGAACATGCGAGTCAAACGGCCGACAAGGTGGCGGAAGAGCTGGCGGAAGTGCGCGAGGCGGCAAAGGACGCGCTAGGCGCGTCGCAGGAAATCTTCGAGGAAATCGGCGATCTGCTGTTTGCGGCCGCCAATCTGGCCCGCAAACTGGATATAGATGCCGAGGCGGCACTGCGTTCGGCGAACGCCAAGTTCGAACGCCGATTTCGCGGCATGGAGTCATTGGCGGCGCAGCGCGGCGAAATTTTCGCGGACTTGAACCTCGATGCGCAAGAGAGGCTTTGGCAAGAAGTCAAGCGTGGCGAGTGAACAGGACGGGACTGTGAACCACGCATCGCGCGACTCGCCGCCGCTCGCGTTCAAACACGACCCCGCCTTGCCGATCTCGGCGCGACGCGAAAGCATCATGGAGGTGTTGCGCCGGGAACAGGTGCTGATCGTCGCCGGCGATACCGGCTCGGGAAAGAGCACTCAGTTGCCCCAGTATTGCCTCGAATTGGGACGCGGGCTCGAGGCGTTGATCGCCCATACGCAGCCGCGGCGACTCGCGGCGCGCGCGTTGTCTGCGCGCATCGCCGAGGAGGTCGGTCAGCCGGTGGGCCGCAGCGTCGGTTTTCGCGTGCGCTTCGCCGATCAAGTGTCCGACTCCACGCGCTTGCTGCTGATGACCGACGGGCTGTTGCTGGCAGAACTCGCGTCTGACCCGATGCTGCGGTGTTACGACACTATCATCGTCGATGAGGCGCACGAGCGGACACTGAATGTAGACTTGCTGCTCGGCGTGCTCAAGCGGTTGCTGCCGCGCCGGCCGGATCTCAAGGTGATCGTGACCTCGGCGACCTTGGACGTCGAGCGCATCTCGCGATTCTTCGGCGATGCGCCGATCATCACGGTGAGCGGCCGCAGCCACTCCATCGAAGTCCGCTACCGCGAGGCGCCGGACGATGCCGAAGATCCCGACCTGCCTGCCGTCATCCTTGCGGCATACCGGGAAATCGCCGCGGAGCCGGGCGCGATCGGCGGCGGCGACGTGCTCGTATTTCTTCCGGGCGAGCGCGAAATACGCGATGTTGATGAATTTTTGCAGCGCGAACTCGGTGCCGGCGTAGAGGTTCTCGAGTTGTATTCGCGCCTGTCCTGGGAACAGCAGAGCAGGATATTCCAGCGCGGCTCGCGTCAGCGAATCATATTGGCCACGAATGTGGCCGAGACATCGATTACGGTGCCGGGCATTCGCTCGGTCATCGATGCGGGACTGGCGCGAATCAGCCGCTACAGCCCGCGCAACCGCCTGCAGCGATTGCCGATAGAGCCCATATCGCGCGCCAGCGCCGAGCAGCGCAAGGGTCGCTGCGGGCGCTTGGGGTCGGGGCTCTGTTTGCGGCTGTATACGGAAGCCGACTTCGACGCGCGCCCGCTCTTTACCGAACCCGAGATATTGCGCACCAACTTGAGCGCTCTGCTGCTTCGCCTGGCCGCGGATAATCTGGGCAGCGCGGAGGACTTTCCTTTTCTCGACGCGCCCGATTCCCGAGCCTTGAGCGATGGTTATCGGCTCCTGCAAGAGCTGCAGGCGCTTAGTTCCGAACGGCGGATCACGCATCGCGGCCGGGCCATGGCGCGATTGCCGCTCGACCCGCGCTTGGCACGGGCTCTCCTCGAGAGCAAGCGCTTCCGCGCCGAGAGCGAGCTATTGGCGATCGTCGCCGCTTTGAGCGTTCCGGATTTTCGCATTGCGGCGGGTGGGGAAGCCGCAGGCTTGCCCAAGGAAGCCGAAGTCGCCGCTTTCGAGGACAGCAAGTCCGAGTTCTCCGCGCTCGTGAAGGTGTGGCGCGCATACCGCAAGGCCCGCGAGGGTCCGCGGCGCGAACTGCGGCGCTGGTGCAAGGAGCACCGCTTCTCGCTGCTTCGGCTGTCCGAGTGGGACGATGTCTATGCCCAGGTCGCCGATCGGGCGGCTGATATCGGTATTGCAGGGCGTCGGCAAGCGGCGAGCTATACCGCGGTTCATCGCGCGTTGCTCGCGGGCTTTTGCACGATCGTGGGCACGCGCGGGGACGAAGGCGTCTACCTCGGCACACGAGGGGTGCGTTTTCATCTCTTTCCCGGCTCGCCTCTGGCGCGGCGGCGGCCGCGATGGGTCATGGCAGCGAATATAGTCGAGACTTCGCGGGTATTCGCGCGCCGAGCCGCAGAGGTCGAACCGCAATGGATCGAAGGCGCGGCAGGCGCTTTGCTGAAACGCGAGTATCTGGAACCGGACTGGGACGAGGAACGCGAGGAAGTGGTGGCTCGCGAACGGGTCAGTTTTCTCGGGTTGACCTTGAGTGCAGATCGAGTGGTGAATTTCGGACCCCTTGCGCCTGAAGAATCCCGCCGCATCTTCGCGCGCGAGGGACTGGTCCACCAACGCCTGCACCGCAGACCCGCTTGGCTGCTCGCGAATGACGCAGCACTACGGGACGCGCAGCGGCTGGAGGATCGGCTACGCACCCGCGATCTGCTGCAGAGCGCGGAGGTCTTCGTCGATTTCTATGATCGTGGGTTGCCGCGACAGGTCTCCAGCGCAGCGACTTTGGAGTACTTCACCCGCCATCTCTCGGACGCTGGACGGCGCGCCTTGACGCTCGGACCAGAACAAATTTTCGCTCGCGTGCCGGAGCCGCAAGCGCTCGGCCAATTTCCCGAGATCGCGAACGTGGATGCAGTCCCCATCCCCATAGAGTACCGCTTCAAGCCCGGTGAAGCCGAGGACGGTCCGCTCTTGCATATTCCGCTATTGGCGTTGCCAGGACTCACCCGCGCCGTCGCGGACGCAGCCATCCCGGGGCTAGCCGAGCCGCGCATCGAGGCGCTGCTCCGCTCTCTGCCCAAGGACGCACGCCGAAACTTGATCCCGATCGGCGACACGGCCCGGCAGTTCTTGGCCGCGACCAGCGCCGCCGCGGCGGACGCACCCAGCCTCAAGGCATGGCTCAAAGAGCAGCGCGGCATCCCCGATTCCTTGCTTCGATTCGATCTCGCCGCCGTGCCGGCCCACGTGATGCCCCAGCTGGCGGCGAGCTTGGACGGCCATGACGTTGCGCATGGCAAAACCCTGGCGGGGTTGCGCCGCGCAAGCGCCGCCGCCGCTCGCGCGGAGCTCGCGCGCCTTGCGCGCACCGAGCATGGGAGCATCGGCGCCTGGCGTCGGTTCGAGATCGATGAGTTGCCGAGCCGCGTGTCTGTGGCGCTCGAGCAGGGTCGGGTTTGGGTGTATCCGTCGCTTGCTCGCGTCGGCGCAGGGGCGGCACTCGAAATGCGCTACGAATGGTCTGCCGCCGAGGCCGGCCGTAGTTGGCTCGAGGGCGCGGTTCATCTCGCGCGCAACATGCTCAGCCGGCAGGCGCGCGACCTCGGCAAGAGCATCGCCGCCGACGCCGCTCTGCTGCTGGCGGCGAGCCCGTACCTGCGCAGCGGCGAGCTCCACGAGGTTCTCCTGCAGCGTGCATTTCGCTGCGCCTGTTTCGGCGGTGCGGAGCCGCCGCGCACCCGAGAGGGGTTCGAGATCGCCCTCGACCGAGGGCGATCACGTTTGCATCCCTGCCTGGAGGAGATCGCCGCCGCCGCCTTGGGCTGGTTCACCGAGGCACGCGCGGTGCGCCGGCTGCTCGATGATGCGCCTAACGCACTCCTGGCCGACGCTATCAACGAGACCAATGAGCATCTGCGCCGGCTCCTCTGCGCCGGCCGCCTCGAATCCATGTCGGCGGAGTGGCTGCGTCAGCTGCCGCGGTATTTGAAGGCCGAGAATCGCCGCTGGCAACGCGTAGCAACCCGCAGCGAGTCGCCGCAGATCGTCCGGGAACTGCGCCGTTGGTCCGAGCGCCAAGCGACGCTAGCAAAGCAGGTGGCCGCCGAGATGCGCTGGATCCCGCAGCTCGACGAATTGCAGAACTGGATCGAAGAATACCGGGTGTCGCTGTATGCGCAAGAACTCAAGACCTTCGGGCCGATCTCGGCGGCCCGCTTGGACGGGCGCGCCGCCGAGATCGAAGCGTGGCTGGCGCGCTAGACGTTAAAGAGGATCCCTTGCGCGAGCGGCAGCTCTGAACTCCAGTTGATCGTATTCGTCTGGCGGCGCATGTACGCCTTCCAGGAATCGGAGCCGGCTTCGCGGCCGCCCCCCGTATCCTTCTCGCCGCCGAAAGCGCCGCCGATCTCGGCGCCTGAGGTGCCGAGATTGACGTTGGCGATGCCGCAATCGCTGCCTTGCGCCGATAAGAAGCGCTCGGCGGCTTGCAGTCGATCGGTAAAGATGGCCGACGACAGACCATAAGGGACGGAGTTCTGAATGGCCACTGCCTCACCCAAGGTGTCATAAGCGATCAGATACAAGATCGGTGCAAAGGTCTCGGTGCGGACCACCGCCATGTCGGCCGAGGCGCGAACAATGGCGGGTTCCACGAAATTACCCGGCTTGGGCAGGACCTTACCGCCGTACAGCAGGTGTCCGCCTTCGTCTTGCGCAGCGGCGATGGCGGCCGAAAAGCGCTCCACGGACCCCTTGTCGATCAGAGGTCCCATCAGGGTGTCCGCCGCGAGCGGGTCGCCGATGCGAACCTGCCCGTAGGCTGCAATCAGCCGCCGTTCGAGCTCTGGCGCGCGGGCACGGTGCACCAACACCCGCCGCGTGGTGGTGCAGCGCTGCCCCGCAGTTCCGACTGCGCCAAAAACGATCCCGGGCACCGCCAGGTCGAGATTGGCCGTCTCGTCGACGATGATGGCGTTGTTGCCGCCGAGTTCCAGCAGACTCTTGCCGAGGCGCTCTGCCACTCGCACACCGATTTGCCGTCCCACCTGCGTCGAGCCGGTGAAGGAAACCAGCGCCACGCGCCGGTCGTCGACAAAGCGCGTCGCGAGCTCGGTGCCGGCATCGATGAATACCTGAAAAATGGCCGGCAACCCGTGACGCTTGAGAACTCTGTTGCAGATGTGCTGCACGGCGAGCGAACAGAGGGCGGTCTTGGGCGAGGGCTTCCACACGGTGGCATTGCCGCAGATCGCCGACAGAAAGGCGTTCCATGACCATACCGCCACCGGAAAATTAAACGCGGAAATCACGCCCACCACTCCGAGCGGGTGCCATTGCTCGTACATCCGGTGCTGCGGCCGTTCCGAGTGCATGGTGAGGCCGTACAGCATGCGCGATTGGCCGACCGCGAAGTCAGCGATATCGATCATCTCCTGGACCTCGCCGTCGCCCTCAGCCTTGATTTTGCCGTTCTCCAGGGACACTAGGCTCCCGAGCGCATCTTTGTGTTGCCGCAGTTCCTCACCCATGAGCCGCACCGCTTCGCCGCGCTTCGGTGCCGGTACCTGCCGCCAGGCAGAGGCCGCGAGGACGGCTGCTGCGATCACGTGCTCGTAGTCGATGAGCGTCGCGCCGCGCACTTGCGCCAACCGCTTACCCGTGGCGGGATTGACTGAATCGATCAAGGGGCCGTCGGTTTGCTCGCTCCAGCCGTGGCTGCCGGACCAAGTGCCGGAGTTGAGGTCCCGAAGTCCGAGCGCCTGCAAGGGGTCGGTTGAGTGCATAAATAAATTTCCAGGAGGTTTGGCGGGATTCCCGAGGGGCGGCATTTTGACGTGGGACGGCCGACAACGCTAGCATCGCGCCATGTCGAAAACTCCTGCCTTGACGAACTGGCACCCCGCGAGCTGGCACAGCCGCCTCGCGACCCAACAACCCAATTACCCCGACCAGCAAGCGCTGGAACGCGCCGTCGCCTCGCTAAGCCGTCTGCCGCCCTTGGTCGTCTCGTGGGAAGTCGAGGCATTGCGGGCGAAGCTGGGCCACGCGCAGCGCGGGGACCAGTTCCTGTTGCAGGGCGGAGATTGCGCCGAGAGTTTCGCCGATTGCGAATCCGACAATATCGCCAAGCGCCTTAAGGTCCTGCTGCAGATGAGTCTGGTACTGTTGCAAGGCTTGAAAAAACCCATCATTCGCGTCGGCCGCTTTGCCGGGCAGTATGCAAAGCCGCGCTCCGCGGACACCGAAACGCGCGACGGAGTGACCTTGCCATGCTACCGCGGCGACAACGTCAATCGGCCGGGCTTCACCGCCGCAGAGCGAGAACCGGATCCGCAGCTCTTGCTGCGCGGCTACGAGCGCGCCTCGCTCACCTTGAATTTCGTGCGCGCCTTGATCGACGGCGGTTTCGCCGATCTGCACCATCCTGAGTACTGGGACCTGAGCTTCCTGCGCCACGCGGCATTGCACGACGCCTATCAAAGAATCGTCGACTCGATTGCCGAGTCGCTGGAATTCTTCGAATCGGTGAGCGGGCAGCGGGTCCATGCGGCCACGCGCGTCGATTTCTACACCAGCCACGAAGGATTACACTTGCTGTCCGAGCAGGCGCAGACCCGTTATATCGAGCGCCAGAAGCGCTGGTACAACTTGTCGACGCATATGCCCTGGATCGGCATGCGTACCGCCGACCTCGATGGCGCCCACGTCGAATATTTTCGCGGCATCGCCAATCCCATCGGCGTGAAAGTGGGCGCCGCGATGAGCGCCGAATGGCTGCAGGAACTCGTGGCAGTGCTGAACCCCCAGAGCCAGCCCGGCCGGCTCACCCTCGTGCATCGGTTTGGCGTCAAGGACATCGAGCAGCGCCTGCCTGCCATGATCCGCGCGGTGCGCGCGACGGGTTCACAAGTACTTTGGGTATGCGACCCCATGCACGGGAACACCGAGACCACGTCGGGCGGCGTGAAGACGCGCCGCTTCGACAATATACTTGGAGAGGTGGAAGCTGCCTTCCGCATCCATGAGGAGGAGGGATCGATGCTAGGGGGGGTCCACATCGAACTCACCGGCGAGGACGTGACGGAGTGCATCGGCGGCGCACGCGGGCTGGCAGAGAACGATCTCGCCCGCGCCTACAGGTCGCAGGTGGATCCGCGGCTGAATGCCGAACAAGCCCTGGAATTGGCGATGCTGATCGCGCGCCGCGCCGGGGCGCACAGGCGTACAGGCAAGAACCCAAACTCATCGGTTTGAGGGCATCGGTGGCGTCAATATGTCAAATTCATCCCATTGAATTATATTTCTATATTTCAAAAGGTTATTACATAAATTTCGAGTATAACCTGGATTAACACAGGCCTTTTTTTAAAAGCCGACTTGCCTCGATGCGTGCAGATGCTATTCTGAGTTCCAGACCTTCCCGCCATTGAGATTTGAGTGTCGCGAGGCCCAACTGCTCGGACGATAAGCAAAACGAATAACGACGCATTGCGCGGAATTTTTCTCGGTGCAGTGAGTCTGACGGGTTCCAGCCTAGGTTCTGGGCAAGGTTGGGTTGCGCTCGGGTTAGTCCAAAGCCGCGCGTGATCGACGGCGGGCTACGCGGATTCTCCGCGTAGTCCGTTTTTTGTGTGCGCCCGACGAGATCTTTCAACCCCGCTCATGAACAGCAGCTTTGATCCCGCGTGCAGGCGGTGCGCGCGTCTTACCGCGTTTCTGGATGCGGTGCACCTCCAAGAGCCGGGCTACCACTGTCGACCCGTAGCGCCTTTTGGCGACTCACATGCGCGGTTGCTGATCGTCGGGCTAGCGCCGGGCCTGCATGGCGCCAATCGCACCGGTCGGCCATTTACCGGCGATCACGCCGGTATTCTCTTGTACGCGACATTGCATAAGTTTGGCTTCGCCAGCGGCCCGATTTCCACGGACGCTGAAGATGGGCTCCGACTCCTGGACGCCCGCATTACCAATTCGGTGAAGTGCGTGCCGCCCGCGAACAAACCTTTACCGTTGGAAATCAAGACTTGCAATGATTTTCTTCGTGCAGAACTCGCACAAAGTCCCCACGTCCGAGTTATCCTCGCACTGGGCGCCATCGCCCATGGAGCGGTGCTGAGGGCCTGCGATCTGGCGCCGGGAGCCAATCGCTTTGCGCACGCCGCGGAAAGTGACTTGGGCGGAGGCCGCGTGTTGCTGGATTCTTATCATTGCAGCCGGTACAACACCCAGACCCGGCGGCTTACGACCTCCATGTTTGAAGGCGTCATTGGCAGGGCGTGTGACCTCATTCGACGCTAAGTCGTTCGTCGACAGCTTACCCGCACGGCCGGGGGTTTACAGGATGCTCGATGCCCAGGGCGAGATTCTGTACGTGGGCAAGGCCCGCAACCTCAAAAGCCGGGTCGGGTCGTACTTTCAGCCCAGCAACGTGCATCCGAAAGTTCAGGCGCTGGTGGCCAAAACGGCAAGCATGGAAGTCACCATCGCGAACTCCGACACCGAGGCCCTGCTGCTTGAATACAATCTCATCAAAAAACATCGTCCGCGCTTCAACGTGGTGCTGCGCGACGACAAGAGTTTTCCCTACCTACATTTCGAAACGGAGCACGAATTTCCGCGCCTCAATTTTTATCGCGGGTCGCGCAAGGAAGCGGGGAGGTACTTCGGCCCCTACCCGTCGGCCGGCGCGGTGCGCGAGACGCTGCAGCAGCTGCAGAAACTCTTTCGCCTGCGAAATTGCGAGGATACATATTTCGCGAATAGGTCCCGGCCTTGCCTGCAGTATCAGATCCAGCGCTGCACCGCTCCCTGCGTGGGACTCATAACCAGAGACAACTACGCGCGCGACGTCGGTGCGGCGATCAAGGTGCTGGAAGGGCGCAACGATGAGGTGAGCGTCGATCTCGGGCGGCGCATGGAATCAGCCGCCGAACAGTTGCAGTTCGAAGAAGCCGCGCAGCTGCGCGACCAGCTGGCGAAGCTCAAAGCGGTGCAGGCGCAACAGATAGTCTCGGCCGACATCGATCACGATGCCGACGTCATTGCGATCGCGGTCCGCAGTGGCGAGTATTGCGTGGCGCTGATGTTCATCCGCGCCGGCCGCAGCCTGGGTAGCACGACATTTTTTCCCAAGGCGCCCTATGCGGAGTTGCCCGAAGTGCTCTCGGCCTTCGTCGCCCAATATTATCTGGAGCGAGAGTCGCCCCCGGAGATAATCGTCGAAGCGGAATTCGACGAAATGTCCCTGCTGGAGGCGACGCTGGCGGAGCGAGCGGGCCACAAGGTGCGCATTGCCTCCTCGGTTCGAGGCATTCGCGCCCGCTGGCTCGGGATGATGCACAACAATGCGGAGCAGGCACTGACCATGCGCGGCCTGGTGCGCGCGAGCATCGAATCAAGCTTGGCAGACTTGCGTGAGGCGTTCGATTTGGAGGAGACCCCAAGCCGCCTGGAATGCTTTGACATCAGTCATACGGGCGGCACGGACACCGTTGCCTCATGCGTGATATTCGGCGAGGAGGGCCCCGTAAAGAGCGAATATCGCCGCTTCAACATCGCCGGCATCCAGCCCGGGGACGATTATGCGGCGATGTATCAGGCCTTGACGCGGCGCTACAAGCGCGTCCGCGACGGCGAGGCACCCAAGCCCGATGTACTGCTCATCGACGGCGGCAAAGGGCAGCTCGCGGAAGCGGCCAAGGTGCTCGAGGAATTGGGGGTGACCGGGATCACATTGATAGGCGTCGCAAAAGGCGCCGACCGGCGTCCGGGTCAAGAGCAACTATTCTTGTTGGGCCGGGACACGGCTACTATACTGCCTCCGGACTCGCGAGCATTACACCTGATTCAGCGCGTGCGCGACGAAGCGCACCGTTTCGCGATCTCGGGACACCGGCGCAAGCGGGCCAAACGTCACAGCGAGTCGATACTCGAAACTATTCCGGGCTTGGGGCCCGTTAAACGACGCGAGCTACTGAAACAGTTCGGGGGTTTGCAGGGGATTTTGCGTGCGGGCATTGAGGATTTCGTTCAAATCCGCGGTCTCGGGCGCGATCTCGCCGAGGTAATTTATGAGCACCTCCACCCAGGGCGCTAGAGGTCAATCGCATTGGAATGTGCCGAATACGTTGACTTGGCTGCGCATCTTGATGATTCCAGCGATCGTCGCGCTGTTCTACTTGCTGCCCTACCCATGGGCTGATCCAGCGTCCTGTGCCGCTTTCGCGCTGGCCGGCATCACTGACTCGTTGGATGGCTACTACGCGCGTAAATTGGGTCAGACCTCGCGGCTCGGCGCATTCTTGGATCCGGTCGCCGACAAGCTCATCGTCGCCGCTGCATTGGTGTTGATCGTCAGCAAGGATCCGCGCTGGTTCGTGGTCATCGTGGCGGTCGTCATCATCGGCAGAGAAATCGCGGTGTCCGCGCTGCGCGAATGGATGGCTGAAATAGGCGCGCGCGGCCGGATCAAGGTGTCGGTTTTGGCCAAGTACAAAACCATCATGCAGATCGTCGGACTGTCGCTGCTTCTATTCCGGCAGGATCTCTTCGGCATTCCAACCTACAAGCTAGGGTTGGTGCTGACGGGCATAGCCGCGGTTCTCACGCTGTGGTCCATGGTCCAATACCTGCGTTTGGCATGGCCTGAATTGCGGGGCAGCGCGCGGCTCTAACAGGCGCCTTCCCGGGAGAAGCATTTCCGGCCGCGTTCTCCTTGACTCGCGGCGGTAAGGCCCTACAATTGCGCGTCTGTTTCGGGCGGGAATAGCTCAGTTGGTAGAGCGCAACCTTGCCAAGGTTGAGGTCGCGAGTTCGAGCCTCGTTTCCCGCTCCAAAGATTTCGGCTGCTGGATATATCAGACCGTGGGAGTAGCGCCCGCGGCTAGATTAGCAGGCTCACTGCCACAGGAATGACCACCCCCACGCCGAGAAGCCACCGGCAGGTGCGCTTGTGTTTGATGTGCGTCAATCCCATCCACAGACCGAATAGCGTCGAAGTGGTCAGAGCAAGAGCCACCAGCAAAAAGTACCACTTCAAAAGGACGGTGCCCGCCGATTTTGTTTCGTGATCCCGAGCCGCCGGAGCTTCGTGGTCGCCAGGCGCGGCGCCCGGCTCCGGATGATCCTCTGCATGCAGCTCCTCATCGGCAAATATCTGATCCTTGTGAAGCGAGCTCAGTTTCTCAAGAAGGGGGGGTGGCTCATAAGTGCCGTGCGCCTCGTGAAGACTGAAGAGCTGCACGGCTCCGGTAAGTGCGAAAAAAATCACGCTTGGTGCGATTAGAATTCCAAGGTACGTGTGCCAAGTGCGAATCGACAACATTCAATAACCCTGTTTAAAAGCCTCGCGCATACCTGTTGGAACTGCGGGCCAGCGCTGCAGAACAAGTCTGATGGTAGCCGAGGACCGGTACTCTCACAATGAACTTCAAGGTGCCTTAAGCGCCGGAGCTTTGCCGGAAGATGCTACGTGCGATTGCCGGTATATAAAAAATCAAATTCCCATTTTTCGAATCGAGATGAGCGGTTCAACTAAGCAAATAAGGTCGTCGTCATGACCATTTGCTGACCGGCATTTCACCCGTGCTCATGGACCCCGCGAATGGAACTGGTTGTGCATACATGGTAATGTTGCGCGCTCTGATCGCCGCCTAAAAGCGATCCAGATTTTTCAGAACCCCGCGACGTCCGGGGTTCGTTGTTTTGACTTACGGCTAGGTGGCAGAGTGGTCATGCAGCGGCCTGCAAAGCCGCGTACAGCGGTTCGATTCCGCTCCTAGCCTCCATCGGACGAGCAGCCAGATGCCGATGAACTCCACCAGCGACACGCCGCCGAGCAGTCTCGGGATCACCCCGGGCCAGCAGAGACCACAACCGTGCGTTTGCGCCCCTTCATCGTCAGTCGGCCCGGAGTGACCAATTATGAACTGCAGATCGGTGTTCGCCACGACGTTGCTTCTCTTAGCCAACCTGTCTCAAGTCCACGGCGCCGCAGTGCCCATTGTGAAAACGACGCCCAACGCAGAGTTGTCCGGCGAGCATTTGGGGAATATCTCATTCGCCATCTCCTGCGACCCCTCTGTGCAGCCGGACTTCAACCGCGGCGTCGCGCTGCTGCACGACTTCTGGTACAAGGAAGCCGGCCGGCAGTTCCGCGACATCACGAAGGCCGATCCGCACTGCGCCATGGCCCGCTGGGGCGTGGTCATGAGTCAGTTCCAGCAAATTTGGGGCCGACCCGACAAGAAGGATATTGCGCTCGGCTGGAGCGAACTCAACCGCGCCCAAAAACCAGCGGCCAAAACCGCCCGCGAGCGCGCCTACATCGCAGCGCTCAGCACCTTCTTCAAGCCGGGTCCGAAAGAATATCCAGCGCGCATCGCCGCCTACTCGGAGGCCATGGGCGCCCTTTACCGCAGATACCCAAACGACGTGGATGCCGGCGCCTTCTACGCTCTTTCGCTGCTCGCCGCACAAGACCCAAACGACACCGGCCTCAAGCCCGAACACCAGGCCATGGCGGTGCTGACGCCGTTGTACGCCGCTCATCCTGACCACCCCGGCGTGATCCATTACATCATCCACGCCTGCGACAATCCCACCATGGCAGCGGACGGGCTCCCGGCCTCCGTGCGCTACGGCAAGGTGGCGCCGGCGGGCTCGCACGCGGTGCACATGCCCGGACACATCTTCTCGCGGCTCGGCCTATGGCGCGAGGACATCGACGCCAATCTGCTGTCCGTGAATGCCGCCGAGGCCGCCGAGGCCCGCGGCCGAAGCAGCATCATGGACGAACCGCATTCCTACGACTTCCTGGCGTATGCCTATCTGCAAAGCGGCCAGGAGGACGCCGCCAAACACGCGATCGACCAGGCCCAAGCCGTGCTCACGCACCTGGAGTCCATGCCCGACATGGCCGACGGCGCGATGCGCGACATGGTTCCGTACTATCGCAGCGAACTGCCGGCGTTCTACGCGCTCGAAATGCGCGATTGGGACACCGTGGCAGCGATACAGCCGGTCGCCGCCGCTCCGCCCTACGTCAAGACGCTCACTTACTGGGCCCGCGCTATCGCGGACGGACGGCTGCACCGGCCCGCACAGGCGCGCGCTGATCTCGCCGGCTACGATGCCCTAGCCGACGAAATCAACAAAGGCCCAGATGCCTATCGGATGGCCTCCACCGGACGGCGCATCACCCATGGCGAGATGCTCGCCTGGGTGGCGTTCGCGGAAGATAAGAAGGCCGAAGCGCTCGACCTGATGCAGGCCGCCGCCAATCTGCAGGATGAAGTAGGCCAGGGCGAAGTGGACATTCCCGCGCGGGAAATGCTTGCCGACATGCTGCTTGAGTTCCACGAGCCGCAGCGCGCGGTGCTGGAGTATCACACCTCCCTCGGCCACAGCCCGAACCGATTCAACGGCCTGTACGGCGCCGGCCGCGCCGCCGAGGCCGCCGGCGACGACGCCCAAGCTTCGCGTTATTACACCGCGCTCCTCAAGTCCACCGAAGGCTCAACGTCCGCGCGTCCCGAGCTCGCGCACGCGAAGAAGTTCGTGGCGGCAAAGGCGCTAGCGCAACAGAACTGATCCTTGCCATGCGAGGCTAAAAGGTGATCCGGCGATGTCATCGCGGGGGGTACGGATAGAACGAATGGGGCGATCGACGCGCGCGCCTAACTTCGCACGTTACTGCCCAGTCACGCGCCGTAATATAAACCGAAAACAGCCAAGCCGACGCCCTTGCTTTCATCGTCCGAATTCACCCGGTCAACTACA
>JBBROC010000011.1:0-60497 GCA_038229815.1 Steroidobacterales bacterium
ACGAGTTACGTGGTCGCCGGAGCCGACGCGGGATCGAAACTCAAGAAGGCCCAGCAACTGGGAATCACGATGCTCGACGAAGCGGCGTTTTTAAAGATGCTGGACATCTAGCGGACTCTCGTGAATCCGCTGGATGTCTCCTCAAATTGACTAAATTTTCTTTTCGATCTTGGCGGACTTCTTCAATTCGTCGATATACGTCTGAAATTTCTTCTGCATAATGGTGTTGGATAGCTGACCCTTGAATTGGTCAAACGGTGCGTCGCGTGTGTCGGCCAGCTGGATGATGTGCCAGCCATACTGCGTCTGCACGGGCTCGGGTGTCATTTCCCCTTTCTTCAGTTCCTTGACGGCGTCGCCGAACGGTTTGACCATGCGCGCGGTCGTGAACCAGCCGAGATCGCCGCCGTTCGCTTTCGAATTATCCGTGGACTCGGCCTTCGCGACGTCTGCGAACTTCGCTCCGCCCTTGAGCTTCTTGATGAGCTGTTGAGCCTTTTCTTTGGTCGGCACCAGGATGTGGGAAGCATGATATTCGGTCTTGTCCGTCGCGGCGTCGTACGCGGCGTGCAGTTCCTGATCCGAGGGTTCGTGGCTCTTGATGTACTTTTGCGCGGCTGCGTCCGCCAAGATTTGCGTCCGCAACAGAGCGATTTTCGTGGCGACGTCCGGATCCTTCGCCACGCCATCTTTCTCTGCCTGAGCGGCGATCAGCTGCATGTTGATCATCTGGTCGAGGACTTGATTCTTTTCTTCGGCCGTCACGTCGGTCAGCGGTTTGCCGCGCAGCAGTCCTTTAAGGTAGTCGTCGTAGGCTTCGCGTGAAATTGGCGTCCCGTCGACGACCGCGACCGCCGTGGCGGACGGAGTGGCCGGCTTGTCGGCGGCAGCGGGCGCCGCAGGTTGCTGCCCTTTGCCGCAGGCCGCAAGTAGCAGGGTAATCACTGCCACGGCGGACATGCGGGTCCACTGTGTACTGAAAAATTGCGTCATTTGTATCCTCTGCACAAGAAAAAAGGCGGTTTCGGCCGACATGGCCGACGCGCCGCGGGCGGCAGTTTAGCCTTTAAAGCGGGATCTCTCCAAATATCAATGCGATTCGACAAAACCGACGCGGCCTTGGTCATGCGGGCGGGGGCGAGGCTTCGATTGCCAGTGCGTGAATGTCCGTTTTCAAGAGATCTTCGACAGCAGCATAAACCAAGCGATGACGTGCGACCGGCGACACATTGCGGAAGGCCTCGGCAACGATGCGTATCCTGAAATGGCCGTGACCAGCGGCAGCACCCGCATGGCCGGCGTGCAAGTGGCTCTCGTCCTCGATGACCAGAACCGTGGGCGCAAAACGACTCTCGAGGCGCTGGCGCAACCGCTGCGCACGGCCGGAGCCTGCCTGATTCATACTTTAGCCTGATCCGATTGCGAGGTTTTGGTCTTGCCGCTCAGCCACAGGACTTGCGGCACCATGAATACCAGCATCGCCGCAGTGATGCCGAACACTTTGAAATTGACCCACGTACTCTCGGCAAAGTTCCGCGCCACGTAAATATTGACCGCCGCGAGCGCCGCAAGCCACCCGACCCACAGGGAATTGATCACCAACCACGTGCGCGGCGAGATATTCAACGGTTCTTTGAACACAGCCTCCAGCATGCGCCGCGCAAGAGGCTGCTTGCCGATCAACATGCTCCCCAGAAAAGCGACCGCCGCCAGGGCGAGCAGCACGGTGGGCTTCCACTGAATGAAACGCCGGTCGTGCAGCAGCAGCGTGGCGGTGCCGAGCAAGATCACGACCGCGACGGTGACGATATGCATGGTCTTGAATTCACCGGTGCGCAACCGGTGCCCGACCAGCTGCAGCACGCAGGCCGCCATGAGGGCCGCGGTGGCCCAGTAGATTCCGAGCAGTTTGAAACTGAGGAAAAAAACGATGAGGGGCAACCATTCGATGAGCTGATTCATACGCGTATGATAGCCGACGTCGTGAGCATCTACCTGCAACTGCATCCGGTGACGCCGCAGCGTCGATTCGTGCGTCAAGCCGTTGAGGTGCTGCGCGGCGGAGGGGTCATCGTGTATCCCACCGATTCTTGCTATGCGCTTGGCTGCCATATTGGCGACAAGGCCGCACTGGAGCGCATCCGCAGCATTCGGCAAACCGATCGCAATCATCATTTCACCTTGGTGTGCCGCGACCTTGCCGACGTAGGGAAGTACGCAACGCTGGATAATTGGCAATATCGGCTGTTGCGTGCGCATACGCCGGGTCCATATACCTTCCTGCTCAAGGCGTCGCGCGAGACCCCGCGGCGGCTAAAGCACGAGCGCCGCGGTACCATCGGCTTACGCGTCCCAGATCATCCGGTGACGGAAATGCTGCTCGGCGAGCTGGGCGAGCCCGTCATGAGCTCCACGCTGCTCTTGCCGGGAGAGGATCTACCGCGTACCGATGCGAAGGAGATCTATGACAAGCTCGAACACAGCGTCGATCTCGTCCTCGACGGCGGCAATTGCGGCTTGATCCCCACCTCAGTGATCGATCTTTCCGGCGATCGTGCGATCGTGGTGCGCGCGGGACGTGGCTCGTTAAACCCCTTTGCAGACGCCACAACCGTATAATGCACCTTCCGCCGGACGGTTTAGCTCTTCGTGGTTTAAATAACGAGTGTAAGTGTTGGATTTATTTGCATTTCTTTACAAGGTATCGATCTGGGCAATCCCGGTATTGTTTGCAATCACTCTGCACGAAGTGGCACACGGTTGGGCGGCCAGATACTTCGGTGATCGTACCGCGGAAATGCTCGGACGCTTGAGTCTGAACCCGTTGCGCCACATCGACCCGATCGGCACGGTGTTGGTTCCAGGCCTGGTGCTTGCCTTCGGCGGCCCCTTGTTCGGATGGGCGAAGCCGGTACCCGTTGCGACCAGTGTTCTGCGCAATCCGCGTCGCGCGATGATCCTGGTCGCGCTCGCAGGTCCTGCGGCCAATCTCCTCATGGGGGCAGTGTGGTGCGCCGTGCTGGGAGCGGTCGCGCGCCTCAATGGCGGCGGGACATTGGCTCATTGGATCGCTCTTATGGCACAGGCGGGTATCGTGATCAACGTGGTCCTTGCGGTGTTCAATCTGCTGCCTATTCCGCCGCTCGACGGCGGGCGCGTGCTTGCTGGAATTCTGCCGCCACGCTTGAGCGCCCGGTTGGAAAAAATCGAACCGATCGGCCTATTCATCGTGCTGGGCTTGTCGGCCTTCGGTCTGTTCGGATGGCTGTTCAATCCGGCGTATCGCGCCATCGGGCATGTGATCCTTACGCTGATGGGAACGGCCGCTTGATGGCCGGATCGATCCAAAATCGACGTGTGCTGTCGGGCATGCGGCCGACGGGCCAGCTGCATTTGGGTAATTACCACGGCGCGCTCAAGAGCTGGATCGAGCTGCAGTATCAATATGAGTGCTATTTTTTCATCGCCGATTGGCATGCGCTCACAACCGGCTACGAGGACACGTCGAAGCTCGAGGAATATGTTTGGACGATGGTCATCGACTGGCTGGCGGCGGGCCTCAACCCGGGCGTGGCGACGCTTTTCATTCAATCGAAAGTGCCGGAGCATGCCGAGCTGCATCTGCTGCTGTCGATGATCACGCCTTTGGGATGGCTGGAGCGCGTGCCGTCCTACAAGGACCAGCAAACGCAGCTCGCAGATCGCGATCTAAGCACGTATGGCTTCCTCGGCTATCCGTTGCTGCAATCGGCGGATATTTTGCTGTACCGCTCGCAATATGTGCCGGTGGGCGAAGATCAAGTCGCACACGTCGAAATCACCCGCGAAGTGGCGAGGCGCTTCAACCACATTTACGGACGCGAACCCGAGTTCGAGCAAAAAGTCGAGAAGGCCATCAAGAGTTTGGGCTCGCGCAATTCGGCGATGTACCGCGCGCTGCGCAAGGAGTTCCAAGAAAAGGGCCACGCCGACGCCCTGGCCAAAGCGCGTGCCATGGTCGAATCGAACGCACGTTTGACCGTTGCCGACCGAGATCGGCTGTTCGGCTATCTCGAAGGCACCGGCATCGCAATACTGCCTGAGCCGGAGGTGCTGCTTACGGCAACGCCCAAGGTACCGGGTTTGGATGGCCGTAAAATGTCCAAATCCTACGGCAATACGATCGGCTTGCGCGAAGACCCCGACTCGGTCGTCAAGAAGCTCAGGGCAATGCAAACTGATCCGGCACGCGTGCGGCGCACCGATCCGGGCGATCCCGACAAATGTCCGGTGTGGGATCTGCACCAAGTGTATTCAAATAGCGACACCCAAGCCTGGGTTCAGCAGGGCTGCCGCAGCGCTGGGATCGGCTGCTTGGAATGCAAGGCGCCCCTCATCGAGAAAATTGTCGAGGAGGTCTCGTCGATCGCGAAACGGGCGCAGGAGTTCGAAGAGAATCCCGAACTGGTACGCGGTATCATCGCCGAAGGTTGCGAACGGGCGCGAGGCGCCGCTCGCGCTACGCTCGATGCCGTCCGTCAAGCCATGGCAATGGATTACCGATGAAACCTGAATTGACGCTTGTGCAAAATGTCGCGCCGAAGCCGCCGGTCGCCGTGCTGCAGCCGGCGCAGGGTGAAATGCCGTTTGCGGTGATCGAGGGGCAGCCGGTTACCGAGATGCCGCGGGACCTATATATCCCGCCGCAAGCGCTGGAAGTGTTCCTCGAGGCTTTCGAGGGACCGCTCGACATGCTGCTCTACCTCATCCGGCGCCAGAATCTGGACATCCTCGATATCCCGATTGCCGAAATCACGCGGCAATACATGCGCTATATCGAACTGATGCAGGTTCTTCAGTTGGAATTGGCCGGCGAGTACCTGCTGATGGCGGCGACACTCGCGGAGGTGAAGTCGCGCATGCTGTTGCCGCGCATCTTCAGCGAGGAGGCCGCGGATGAGACCGACCCCCGCGCGGAACTTGTGCGCCGGCTCCAGGAATACGAACGCTTCAAGCGTGCCGCCGAAGGAATCGATCGGATGCCCCGGCTCGACCGCGATACCTGGATTGCATCGGCTGATCTCGTGGACAGAAAAGTCGTGCGCATAGCGCCGCAGGTGACCCTGCAGGAAATGCTGTCGGCGTTTCAAGAAGTGCTATCGCGCAGCAATATGTTCGCGCATCACCACATACAGCGCGAACCGTTGTCGGTTCGGCAGCGCATGACCGAAGTATTATCGTCGTTGACGGCGGGCACGTTCGTGGATTTCGTGCAATTGTTTCGCGCCGAGGAAGGCCGTCGCGGAGTGACGGTCACATTCGTTGCCGTGCTGGAGTTGCTGCGCGAAGGTCTGATCGAAATAGTGCAGGCGGAGGCGTATGCGCCTCTGCATGTTCGCCTCGGCAATCCGGCGCGGCATCTCACTCTGGTGGCCGACAATGGCGCCGCCAACGACAACGCCGCCAACTAGACCACGCGAGAACCCAATGAACGATCAATACGTGAAGAATGTGGTTGAAGCGGCCCTGCTCGCCGCCGGGCGCCCGCTGACGATGGATGAGCTCGTGGGCGTATTCGATCAGCGCGACGGGTCGAACGCCGATGAAGTGCGCGGCGCCATTGCCGCGCTGACGGCGGAATACGAAGGCCGCGGGTTGCAGTTGCTGGAAGTGGCAAGCGGCTACCGGATACAAATCAGGGCTGCCGTGGCGGAACCGGTGTCGCGGCTCTGGCAGGAGCGGCCCGCCAAGTATTCCCGGGCCCTGCTCGAAACTCTGGCGCTGGTAGCTTATCGTCAACCGATCACGCGTGGCGAGATCGAGCAAATACGCGGCGTGGCCGTCAATCCCAACATCATCAAGACGCTGCTGGAACGCGTCTGGATTCGCGTGGTCGGACACCGCGACGTTCCCGGAAAACCGGAATTGCTCGGCACGACGCGGGAATTTCTCGATTATTTCAGCTTGAAGAAACTCGATGACCTGCCGACGCTGGCGCAGCTCAAGGAACTCGAGGATCTGCGGGTGCAATTGAGCTTACCCGGCGCGGGCCCGCAGGTCGCGCTCGCAACCGACCCCGACGGTGTGCAGCTCGCGGGCGGCAGCGACGACGATGAAGTCGAGGATTCGGCGAGCGGCCAGGAATCGGACAGCGGGTTGCCCCGGCAGCGGGGCTTGGTGGCAAGCGGTGCGCAAGACGATTCAATTTGATGCGGCCAAGACCGCCACGCCAGCTAACGGCGCCTCGCAGCGACCAGCCACCGACGGAGCGTGTGCAAAAGCTGCTTTCGGCCGCGGGCGTCGGCTCGCGCCGGGAAGTCGAGCGGTGGATTCGGGAGGGACGGCTGCAAATCAACGGCGAAGTGCCCGCATTGGGCGCCAAGCTCACGCCGCTTGACCGCATCACGCTCGACGGCCGACCGGTCAGATTGCATGCGCCGTCGAACAAGGAATCGCGCGTGCTGCTTTTTCACCGTTCGCCGGGCGATACGCTGGACCTCAAGGCCGCGACCTCGCGCGCGGCGGAGCTTCTGAACCTACCGCGTTCCGGGGGGCGCTGGCTCGCAATCCAACCGATGCCGCCGGTTGACGGCGGTTTGGAGATTCTCACCGCCGACGGGACCTGGGCGCATCGGGTATCTCGCGGAGTGCATGCTCTGACCGTGGACTATGTTTTACGGATGCGCGGTCCGCTCACGGAGGAGCTGGTCGCGGAATTTCGGGCGGCTACCGACTGCGAGGGCGAGCCGATGAGCATTCTGCAAGCTGCCGCCTCGTATGGGGAGGGGTTCAATCACTGGCTCAACGTCACCGTGCGTGCAACGCGTTCCGCTCAGGTGCGGCACTGGTGGGCGGCTCGCGGCATCATCGTCAGCCGCTTGATGCGCGTGCGATTCGGTCCCATTCATCTGTCGCGAGAATTGCCACGGGGGCACTCCCGCGCAATGCTGACGAGCGAACGCAACGCGCTGATGAATGAGATCGATGCGGCCAAACCGCAGGCCGATTCCGAATCTCCAGCCGTCTAGTTGATGGAGGGCTGCGAGCTCTGGAGCAGCTGCGCCAGATATTGCTGCCACACGGCAGCCCAGGTATGAGTGCCGTGGCCATGCGTCTGGTCGGACGCCGGCAGCAGCACAAAGCGACCCGCTTTCACGCGTTTGATCTCACGTTCCGCAATACCGAGCTCCGGTGGATTGATGAAATCGTCGGCCGAGTTGATCTGCGTCAGCGGCGCTTGTATTTTTTCGAGGCTTGATGAGGGATCATAATCGCGCGACGCGCTCACTTGAAACAGCAGATCGTTGGCGTCCAAGTCTCGAAGTTCACGTTCCATGAATTTGTCGAGGAACTGGTCCGCCGCGTCCGGAGTCGGCAGGGTGAGCTGCATTTGGATCGGCGCACTTCCGCCGATCAACATCAGTCCGGCGGCCGTGCGCAACGAACTCAAAGGTTCGCTCTTGTATTCGCCTTGCAACCATTCCGGATCGTCGCGGATCGCCTCGACGAGCAGATTGCGCCATAGGCGGTTGCGGCCGGCGATCTTTACCGGCAGGCACGCCAACGGCATCAACGCATCCATAAAATCAGCAAAAGCCTCTCCCCACATAAACGTGTGCATGCACCCCATCGAGGTTCCGATCACCAGCCGCAAGTGGTCGACCTGAAGGCCCTCCAGAACCAAAGTGTGCTGCGCACTCACCATATCCGCATAATCGTACTGGGGGAAATGCGCGTGCAAACCGTCGCTCGGCTTGCTCGATTTTCCGTGCCCTATTCCATCCGGCAAGATGATGAAATATTTTGTGCTGTCCAGCAGTTGTCCCTTACCGAACAAGACACCTGAGAAACGCTCGTTGAGCAGACTGCGGCCCGATCCTCCGGTGCCGTGCAGGACCAGAATCGCGTTGTTGACCTTGCCATGCGAGTCGCGCCGAGGCTTGCCGAGCGCCGTGTAATGCACCCGCAGCTCCGGCAGCGTTTCGCCCGATGTAAAGTGAAAATCACGGATCACATAGTCGCTTTCGAATGAGGGGGAACCCGAATCCGTCGACTCGGCACGGGCCGCGCTCAGACAAAGGAACAGCGCCGCGATGCATGCGTAACCTGATAGAACGACTCGTGACCCCATCAGCGCTCCTCCAGGCACGTTATTGCGCCTCGATATATTGCCCATCAATACCGCGACCGCTTGCGCTCAGCAAGTACAAAAAAGTCCCGCTCACTGCCGACGGCGCCGGAACCGTGTTCGGATCCTCCGCCGGATAGGCGGCGGCCCGCATAGCAGTGCGTATACGGCCCGGGTTGACGCTGTTCATTCGAATGTTCGGTTCCCCCTCGAGTTCCTGGGACCACATGCTACTCACCGACTCCAAGCCGGACTTCGCGACCGCGTAAGCTCCCCAAAACGGCCGCTGATTCTTCACGACGCCGCTGCTGACGAAAATCACCGAGGCGTCGGCCGACTTGCGCAGACTAGGCAGGAGCACCTGCGTCAATATGAAGGGTGCGGTCAGATTCACGTGCAGCACACGGCACCAGGTCGGCACGTCGTACTGCTCGAGCGGCGTGCGATCGCCCAACAAAGCCGCGGCATGGATGATGCCGTCGAGTTTGCCGAACTCGCTGCCGATGGTTTTCGCCAGGTTGTCGTAGTCCACGGCGGTCGCAGCGGCGAGGTCCAGCATCGCGATCGCCGGCTGTGGGCCCCCCAGGCCCTCTATTTGGTCATAGACCCGCTCGATTTTGGTGATGTTGCGGCCGGACAAAATGACGCTGGCACCCGCCCGCGCGCATTCGAGTGCCAGCGCGGCACCCAAGCCGCTGCCGGCGCCCGTGATCAAGATGACACGTCCGGCGAGCAAACCACTGGCAGGGGTGAAGGGTTTGGGAATCATTTCGAACTCCAACTTCAGTCATGGGCGCGCCGCGCCGTCGTCCAGGCGAGGAGCATATCCTTTAACCGCCGGCGCGGAAGCAGGGGCGCGTGAAGGTACAAATGCCTTGCCCCGAGCGCCGCAAGCACCAGCAAGTGCCGATGGCGGCGCCGCTCCGCGCGCGGCAGCATCTGCGAGGCGCTCTCAAAATATTGCGCAGCCCGTGCGCGTAACAGGTCGAGATAGCTCTCGAGATGGGTCGGCGGCGGGTCGGCGGTGAGTTCGTCATTGTCGACGCGCGCGGCGATGAGTTCATCGATCGCAAAAGGCACACGCCCTACTCGAGCGTCCCTCCGATAGTGTCGGATCGACCGCGAAAGACAATGGGCGGCAGCGAGGGAATCCGCGCACTTTTGCAGATTTACCCGATCTTGAACGTCAGCGGCGAGCCACGATGCCAGTGCCAACGGTCCGCCCCACAATGCCGAGGATTGCGGCTCGAGATCCGAGCCGCGCTCCAGAGGACCGCCGACCTGGTGAACCGCGGCGTTGACGGCCGTCAGAAGCGGCGTGAAATCGACTTCGGCTGCACGCGGCAAGGCGGCGAGATAGACGCCGATCGGGTGGACGGGCGAACCGGCAATCAGCCGCTGCATTTCTTCTTGCCACCAGGCGAGCTTCAATTGCGCCACGGCCGTTTCGGTCGCGGGATCCATTAGCGCTCGCCACTCGGCACCGAGGGCGTAGATGCCGAGCAACGGGTCGCGTGATTCCGCTGCAGCGAAAAGCCAGCTCCAATAGCGCGCCGAGCCTGGCGGAATGGCGCGCGCTTGGTAGGTCGCATCAAATGATTTCAGAGCCGGCCTCATCCGTTGGGTCCTGTTCGATGTCCGCTTCGCGCGGGATGCGTGCCAGGTTCGCCACAGGTTCGATGGGCTCGATCTCCCGATTTACGCGCAGACCCAAGTCCGGAAAGCGGCGTGCCGCGGGCATCACTTGCTGTTCGAGCGAACCGACCGCCTTGTTGAAGGCATCGACACTGCTGCCCAAGGATTTTCCCAATCGACCTAGATGTTCGCCGAACACGGCCAGCCGCTTGTAGACGTCCTCGCCCAGGCGGCGGATCTCCGCGGCATTGTCTGCCAGGGCAGTTTGCTTCCAGCCGTATGCGACAATCTTCAGCAGCGCCACGAGGCTGGTCGGCGTCGCCAACATGACGTTTTGCCGCAGCGAGTCGTCTATCAGGCCAGGATTTTCCTGCAATGCTGCGCTCAAAAACTGATCGCCCGGCAGGAACAGCACGACGAAGTCCGGGCTGCGCTCGAATTGCGACCAGTACTGCTTCGCGGATAATTCCCGGACCCGGTTGCCGACGATTTGCGAATGCCGGCGCAGTTGCGAGCTACGCTCTTCTTCGTTTTGCGCCTCGACCGCCGAGAGGTACGCGTCGAGCGGGGTTTTCACGTCGACTACGATCTCGCGCCGCTCCGGCAGGTGCACGATCATGTCGGGGCGAATGAATCCGGCATCGGTGTTGTGGCGCCGCTGTTCGGTAAAGTCGACGTGCAACGTCATGCCGGACAACTCGACCAGCCGGCGCAAGGTGATCTCGCCCCATTGCCCGCGTACGTCCGGCCGGCGCAGAGCGGTGACCAGGTTCCGGGTCTCGCGAGACAGCAAGTTTTGGCCGCCCGCCAGGACTTCCATCTGCGCCTTGATGGTTGCGAACGAGTCGATGCGTTCACGCTCGATCGCTTGAATTTGCGCCTCGGTCTTGGCGAGCGCGTCGCGAATCGGTTGCACCAGAGTCTCGATCGCCGTTTCGCGCTCCTTGAGCGACTGCGTGACGTCCAGCTGCTGGCGGGCGAGTCTTTCGCGCGCCAACTGCAGGAACACCTCGCTGTTGCTTTGCAAGCTATCTCGCGCGAGTTCGCCGAAGACGCCCCGCAATTGTTCGCGAGCCCGCGCCAAATCCTGCTCACGCTCCGCGCTCACGGTTTCTTCGGATTTCAGCCGGGCTCGCAGCAGCGCCGCTTCAATGCTCGAGCTTCGTTCGCGGCGCGCCCGCCATAGCAGCGCGCCGAGCGCGCCGAGCGCTATGCCTACCGCCAGGGCCACCCACGATGTTCCGTCGCTCATGCTACGAATCGTAACAACAGTGTCATCTGGGCCGCGAAAAATGTGCCAGGTAATTAACGTCGGTGTTCGAGGAAAGTCGAAAAGAGCGCGTGAACGGATTGTAGGCGACGCCCGTCAAATCGCGCATCTCCAGACCCGCGGCGCGCGCCCAGCGGGCGAGTTCCGACGGGCGGATGAATTTCAAATATTCGTGGGTACCCCGCGGCAGGATACGGGCAACATATTCGGCTGCGACGATCGCCACCGCAAATGCCAACGGGTTGCGATTCAGCGTGGACACGATTACATCGCCGCCCGGCTTGACCAGTTCGGCCAAGGATCGGACGCTGGCAGAAGGGTCGGGCACATGCTCGAGCATTTCCATACAAGTCACCAAATCGAAAACGGCTGGCTGTTCTTGCGCCAGATCCTCTGCGGAAATGGCTCTATATGCAGCTGGCACGTTGGCCTCGATTGCGTGCAGTTCGGCCACGTCGAGCACTGCCTGCGACAGGTCGATGCCGAGCACCCGTGCGCCGGCGCGCGCCATCGCCTCCGACAGGATGCCGCCGCCACAACCGACGTCGAGCACCTGCTTTTCGCGCAGGCTCAAGCGCTCTATGTACTGAAGGCGCACCGGATTGAGATCGTGCAAAGGCTTCGATGGTCCCTGAGGGTCCCACCAGCTCTCGGCGAGGGCGGCGAATTTCGCGAGTTCGGCGGGGTCAACATTTCGAGTCGATGCAGGCACGGCTTTTACCCTCCAATGTCGATCCGCGCGGCCCACGCGGCGGCGCGCGAGGCCACGCGGGGCCAATCCAAACGGATCAATTCTCCCTCCGACAGCAGCTGCCGTCCGGCCACCCAGACGTCATTCACCATGTCCCGGCCCCCGCAGAAAACTAATTGTGTCACGGGATCGTTCAATGGGTTAGTCGCTGGGCCGGCAAGGTCGACGCAACAGAGATCAGCCCATTTTCCAGGCTCCAGCGAGCCTACGTCGGCTTCCAGTCCCAGAACTGCGGCGCTGCCGCGCGTGACCGTCGATAGGGCGTCCCACGCGATGTGGTCGGGTTCGCCGGAGCGATGGACACTCGACATCATGAGCGCCAAGAGCTTCAATTCGCTCCATAGATCCTGATTCCGGTACTTCCCGCCGACGGTGCCGAGTCCCACGCGGAGGCCGGCAAGGTTGAACGAAGCGACGGGCGGGAGTTGGCATTCGGAGCCGAGGCTCGATGATAGGCCCAGGCTGACCGCTATGCCGGTGCGCTTTGCGAGATCGACATCGGGCCCCGTGGCATGCGTCATATGAACCGCGGTCAGCGCAGGCGTCAGCATGCCCAGCTGCCACAAGCGCCCGATGGGCCGCATTCCGTGCAGGGCAACCGACTGCGCGATCTCGTCCGCGGATTGGTGCAGATCGATCACGATTCCGGCATCGAGCTCATCGGCCAGGGTGACGATCCTCGAGATGGTGCCGTTGCTGATCTCGCCCGCGGTATGCGGCGCGAAAACGGTCGAAATCAACGGATGACCCGCAAATTCGTCTCGAACGCGCAGCCCTTGAGTCAAGTAGTCGGAAGCGGATTTTGCCCACAAGCTGGCTGTCTCGGCCACCGGCAAACCGATGACGGCGCGCATCCCCTGTTCGCCGGCAGCTCGTGCGGTCTCGTCCGGAAAATAGTAGCGATCCGCGAAACATGTGATGCCCGATACCAGCATTTCGGCGATCGCCGCCAGGACGCCGTCGCGCACGAATTCGGGGCCGACGAAATGCGTTTTAAGACCCGCAACCGGCGAGCTTCGGCCGCGCAACAGCGACAATGCGGCTCGGGTGTGAGTGTTGATCAGGCCCGGCATCAAAAGATGGCGGGGCCGCTGGACGGCTACCGTGGCGGCGTAGCTTTCGTCCGCTTTCGCGGTCGGCAAAAGGTCGACAATTCGCCCGTCGCGCACCACCAATGTGTGATGCTCGAGCATTCGCCCCCGCGCACTCATTGGCACGATCCAACGGGCGTCGATGCGTAAATCGGCAGGAACAGCGGGCATTCCTCAGTATATCGGCTTATCCGCGGCGCGGGCTTAAGAACCGATGCGTATATGTGCTAGAATTCGCCCATGTTGAGACCATGTCTCGCCTCGTTTAAACCCGCTTAAGTTAGCCGCGAAGGCTTCACCGGACTCTCGCAAATGGCCGAGATCGCTCGCGAAATATTGCCTGTAAATCTCGAAGACGAGATGCGCAAGTCCTATCTGGACTATGCGATGAGCGTCATCGTCGGCCGGGCCCTGCCCGATGTCCGCGACGGTTTGAAACCCGTACATCGGCGCGTGCTCTTCGCAATGCGCGAATTGGGCAATGACTTCAACAAACCTTACAAGAAGTCCGCCCGCGTCGTGGGCGACGTCATCGGCAAATATCATCCGCACGGGGATGCGTCGGTGTACGACGCGATCGTGCGCATGGCGCAAGAATTTTCGATGCGCTACATGCTGGTCGACGGACAGGGGAATTTCGGTTCGGTGGACGGCGATCCGCCGGCCGCGATGCGGTACACGGAAGTGCGCATGTCGAGATTGGCGGGCGAACTGCTCGCCGACATCGACAAGGAAACCGTGGATTTCAACCCGAACTACGACGAGTCCGAACACGAACCCGCCGTGCTGCCGGCCCGCATCCCGAACCTGCTGATCAACGGATCATCTGGCATTGCGGTCGGCATGGCGACCAATATCCCGCCGCACAACCTGACCGAAATTATCACTGCATGCATCGCGCTAATCGAGAACCCCGAGGTCACTCTCGCCCAGCTGATGCAGATCGTTCCCGGTCCCGATTTCCCGACGGCGGGCCTGATCAACGGCGCGCAAGAGATCGTTGCCGCATACAAGACCGGCCGGGGGCGCCTGCACGTGCGGGCGCGCACTCACTTCGAAGACGTCGGCAAGGGCGACCGCCAGGCGATCATCATCACCGAATTGCCGTATCAGGTGAACAAAGCGCGTTTGATAGAACGCATCGCCGACTTGGTGCGCGACAAGCTTATCGAAGGAATCGCCTCCGACGGGCTGCGCGACGAATCCGACAAGGACGGCATGCGCGTGGTGATCGAACTGAAGCGCGGCGAGGTGCCGGAGATTCTGCTCAATAATCTGTACTCGCAGACCACCATGGAGCAGGTTTTCGGCATCAATATGGTTGCGCTGGTCGACGGCCAGCCGCGGCTGCTGAGTCTGAAGGAAATGCTCGATGCGTTCCTGCGGCACCGGCGCGAGGTCGTCACCCGCCGCACGATGTATGAACTGCGCAAGGCCAGAGAGCGCGGCCACATACTGGAAGGTCTCGCAATCGCGCTCGCGAACATCGACGGGATCATCGCCGCCATCAAAGCGTCGCCTTCTCCTGCGGAGGCCAAGGTCGCCTTGATGTCGCGGCCGTGGGCTTCGGGCGCCGTGCCTGAGATGCTCGCACGGGCTGGTGCGATCAGTACGCGGCCGGATGGAGAGATTGCTCCTCTAGGGATCGTGGAGGGAGGATACCGGCTGACGGAAACTCAGGCGCAAGCGATTCTCGAGATGCGCCTCAACCGGCTCACCGGACTCGAGCAGGACAAGATCATCACGGAGTTCCAGGAATTACTGGAGCAGATTCGCGATTTGTCGGACATTTTGGCCCGGCCGGAGCGTCTGTTAGAGGTGATTCGCAACGAACTTCAATACATCCGCGATACGTTTGGGGACAAGCGGCGCACGGAAATCCTAATCAATCATGAAGATCTCACGACGGAAGATCTTATTTCGCCGGAGGACGTCGTGGTGACGTTGTCGCATGGCGGATACGCCAAGGCGCAACCAGTATCCGATTACCAGGCGCAACGCCGCGGCGGCCGCGGTAAGGCGGCGACCAGCGTCAAAGACGAGGATTTCGTCGACAAGTTATTCGTGGCAAATACGCACGACACGCTGCTGTGTTTCTCCGATCATGGCAAGGTGTACTGGCTAAAGGTGTACCAGTTGCCCCAGGCCAGTCGAGGTGCGCGAGGCAAGCCCATCGTGAATCTGCTGCCCTTGCAAGGGGACGAACGCATCAGTGCCATGATGTCGATCAAGGATTTCGAGGAGGGCAAGTTCGTGTTCATGGCGACCAGCCTCGGAACCGTCAAGAAGACTTCGCTTGCCTTGTTTTCGCGGCCGCGCGCAAGCGGCATCATCGCCGTCGCCCTCGACGAGGGCGATAAATTGGTCGGGGTGGCGATTACCGACGGGACGAAGGATATTTTGCTGTTCACGACCGCCGGGAAGGCGATTCGTTTCATAGAGGAGGAAGTCAGGCCGATGGGCCGCGAAGCGTCAGGGGTTCGCGGCGTGCGTTTGACAGACGATCAGCGGGTCAATGCGTTGATCGTCGCGGATCAGGGATTCATCCTCACGGCATCGCAAAACGGTTTCGGCAAGCTCACGCCGCTCGAAGAATTTCCAAAGCATGGGAGGGGCGGTCAAGGCGTCATTGCTTTGCAAATCACCGACCGCAACGGCCGCATGGTGGGGGCTCTGCAGGTGAGCGTGGACGATGAGATCATGCTCATGAGCCAGAACGGAGTTCTGGTGCGCACGCCGGTGAAGGATATTTCCATCGTCGGGCGTAATACCCAGGGGGTACGCTTGATCCGACTGGAAGACGGAGATCAGCTCTCCGGCCTGGAGCGCATCGACGGATTGACTGCGGATGCTGACGAGGCGGCCGGCGATCCGGCGGCCGGCGATCCGGCGGCCGGTCCTGCGGCCGCCGAAGACTCCGGCGGCGAAGACGCTGCGCCGCCGGCCGGCACTTAAGATTTCAAAAAGCATGCGCGCCTTCAATTTCTCCCCGGGGCCCGCCGCGCTGCCGGTCGAGGTCATGGAGCAGGCGCAGCGCGAGCTGCTTGACTGGGATCAGAGCGGCATGTCGGTGATGGAGATCAGCCACCGCAGCAAAGAATTCATGCGGGTGGCAGCCGAGGCCGAAGCGGACCTGCGCGACTTATTGTCAATACCCCGCAGCTACAAGGTCTTGTTCATGCAAGGCGGAGCATCGGCTCAGTTCTCATTGGTGCCGCTGAATCTTGCAGCGCCGCATTCCGCCGTGGATTACATAGACTCCGGACACTGGTCCCGCAAGGCGATTGCGGAGGCGGAGCGCTATTGCACGGTGAACATCGCCGGGGACGCTGGCGGCGATTACATGAGGGTCCCGCCGCAAAGCGAGTTGCGGTTCAGTGCGGCTGCCGCCTATGCGCACTACACGCCGAACGAAACCATCAGCGGAGTCGAGTTCGGATACATTCCGCAAACGCGAGCGCCTCTCGTCGCCGACATGTCGTCCAGCATTTTGTCGCAGCCTATCGATGTCTCGAAGTTCGGGTTGATCTACGCGGGCGCGCAAAAGAACATCGGGCCGTCCGGATTGGTGGTGGTGATCTTACGCGAGAACCTCATTGGCCATGGTCGGAAGGAGACCCCGGCCGTGTTCGACTACAAGGCTGTTGCCGACAATCAATCGATGCTGAACACGCCGCCGACGTTCGCCTGGTACATGGCCGGTCTGGTGTTCAAATGGCTGAAAAACTCAGGCGGGTTGCCGGCGGCCGCCGAACGCAATCGCATCAAGGCGCAGTCTCTGTACGCCGCCATCGATGGATCTCGTCTGTACGAGAACCGGGTCGCGATCGATGCCCGGTCCCGGATGAACGTGACTTTCAACCTGCATAAGCAGGAATTGGATGCAGCATTTCTCTCCGCAGCTGCCGGAGCCGGATTGCACGGGCTCAAAGGACATCGTGCGTTGGGCGGCATGCGGGCGAGCATCTACAATGCGATGCCCCTTGCCGGCGTCGAGGCCCTGATCGCATTCATGGGGGCGTTCGAGCGCCAGCACGCGTGAGGTAAAATGCCAAGCAATATGACGCCTTCGAGCAAGGCGAGGAAAGGCAAGAATAGACGCGGGCCAGTGCGGTCGGCTGAACCGGCGTTCGCGAGAGCTATTCCGCCCGATGCTAACCCGCCTGCAACGATTCCCGGTATAACGCCGGCCAGCGGCGGACTCGGCAATATCCGCGACAGCATCGATGCCATCGATGCGCGAATCCACGCTCTGCTGAACGAACGTGCCCGCTATGCCCAACTGGTCGGGATTTCCAAATCGGCATCCGGCAAGGCGGTGGATTTCTACCGTCCTGAACGTGAAGCGGAAGTGTTGCGCATGGCGCTCGAACGCAACCAGGGGCCGCTGCGCAATGAGGAGATCGCACGGCTGTTTCGGGAAATCATGTCCGCCTGCCTCGCGCAGCAGGAGCCGCTCAAGGTTGCATTCCTGGGCCCGGAGGGTACCTTCACTCAGGCCGCGGTGCTCAAGCATTTTGGCTCTTCGGTGCGCGCCCTGCCGCTCCCGGCAATAGACGAAGTGTTCCATGAAGTTGAAGGCGGCGTTGCGGATTTCGGCGTGGTGCCGATCGAGAACTCGAGCGAGGGCACTGTCAATCACACCCTGGACATGTTCCTATCATCCGCGCTCAAGATCTGCGGGGAGGTGGAACTCCGCATCAACCATCACCTGATGGGAAAGATGACCAGCACCGACGCCGTCAAGCGAGTGTGCGCCCACAGCCAGGCCTTGGCGCAATGCCGCGCTTGGCTGGATGAGCAGCTTCCCGACGCGGAGCGCGTCGCGGTATCCAGCAACGCCGAGGGCGCCAGGCGTGCGCGCGACGAGCGCGGCACTGCGGCGATCGCAAGCCACGCTGCGGCAGAGATTTACGGGCTCACCCTGCTGGCGAACGAAATCGAGGACCGCCAGGACAATACGACCCGATTCCTGGTGTTGGGCAGAAAACTGTTTCAAGCCAGCGGTGTCGATCGCACCACGCTGTTGGTCTCGGGCGCTGATACCTATGATCCCGGGGCATTGTTCCGCCTGCTCGAACCCCTGGCAGCACATCGCGTCAATATGACGCGCATCGAATCGCGCCCTTCACGCAAGCGCAAATGGGACTACGTTTTTTTCATCGACATCGAAGGGCACATCAGCGATTCGCCTGTCGCCAAGGCGCTCGCTGCTCTGCAGGAGAGGGCCTCGTTGTTCAAAGTGCTGGGCTCGTATCCGCGGGCCGTCCTTTGAGCAGCCCCGCCAATCGCAAATTCGAGGCGAAGCCGGTGGGCAACGTGTCGGGCGCGGTTGCGGTTCCGGGCGATAAGTCCATTTCGCATCGCGCGCTGATGGTGTCCGGCATCGCGCAGGGCCGGAGCGAGGTGACCGGCTTTCTGGCAAGCGAGGATTGCTTGGCGAGCTTGGCGGCGATGCGTACCTTGGGGGTTCGGATCGAGCAGCCGAGCGCGACGCATGTGGTGATCCACGGAGTGGGATTGCGCGGTCTGAAGGGGGCGGGCTGCGCACTCGATATGGGAAATGCCGGGACGGCAATGCGCTTGTTTGCGGGTCTGTTGTCGGCGCAGGCGTTCAATTCACAACTAGTCGGCGACGCCTCTCTCATGAAGCGCCCGATGGAGCGGGTCGCCAAGCCGCTTCGCGAAATGGGAGCAGATGTCCGCACCCGCAATGGCCTGCCGCCGGTCGACATCGGCGGAAGCCGCAGCCTGCACGGAATTGAATACCGCATGCCGGTGGCGAGCGCGCAGGTAAAATCGGCGGTTTTGTTGGCGGCACTCTATGCCGACACGGCCACCACGGTGGTGGCGCCTGCGATTAATCGTGATCACAGCGAGCGCATGCTCGCGAGTTGCGGGGTACGCATCGAAAGCGATGGTGTTCGCACGACGCTGCATCCGCCGGAGCGATTGGAGAATCAGCAGTTGAATGTGCCGGGCGATTTCTCGTCGGCTGCCTTTTTTGTAGTTGCGGGTCTTTTGGGCGCTGCAGGGGGCGGATTATTGATTCGGAACGTGGGGTTGAATCCGACGCGCACCGGGCTGCTCGATGTTTTGCGCGCCATGGGCGGAAATATCGAGATCCTCAACCCGCGCGCGAGCGGTGCGGAGCCGGTGGCGGATCTATTGATTCGAGCATCCGCGCTGCGAGGAGTGCAAGTACCCGCTGAACTCGTGCCGCTCGCGATCGACGAGCTTCCCGTGTTGTTTATTGCAGCCGCGTGTGCGACAGGCGAAACAGTGGTAACCGGCGCGGAAGAGCTTCGTGTCAAGGACAGCGATCGGATAGCGGCGATGAGCGCCGGCCTAACCTCCCTAGGCGTGGCGCACGACGTATTGCCCGACGGTATGCGAATCGAGGGTCGCGGCGATGGGCCGGCGTTCAGCGGCGGCGAGGTCGAGAGCTTCGGCGATCATAGGGTTGCGATGTCTTTTACCATTGCGAGTTTGCGATCCAAGGGTGCCATTTTGATCCACGACGTGGCGAACGTCGCGACCTCCTTTCCGGGTTTTGTCGGACTGGCTCGATCGATTGGTCTCGATATCGGGGAGTCGGATCGGTAGGGTGATGCGATGAACACAGTGCCCGTCATCACCATTGATGGTCCCTCGGGCTCCGGCAAGGGGACCGTCAGCCGTGCGGTCGCGCGCGCACTCGGGTGCAGGCTGCTTGATAGTGGTGCGCTGTACCGTTTGCTCGCCCTGGCGGCCCGGAAACGGGGCGTCGGCCTAGAAGAGGGCCCGGAGCTGGCACGCCTGGCTCAGGAACTTGACCTCAAATTCGGCTCCGATGCGGCAGGCGAGGAAATCGTCCGGCTCGACGGCAAGGACGTAACGGGTGCCATTCGGACCGAGGAGGCGGGTAATGACGCCTCTAAGGTCGCCGCGCAGCCCATGGTCCGAGCCGCCCTCCTGGAGCGTCAACGGCGCTTTGCGGCGCCCCCGGGGCTGGTTGCGGATGGTCGCGACATGGGGACCGTCGTTTTCCCCGACGCCGAGGTTAAAATTTTTCTCACGGCGAGCGCCGAGGAACGGGCCGCCAGACGCTATAAGCAGTTGAAAGAAAAGGGGGTTGCTGCTACCCTTGCCGCCCTTTCGCTGGAGATAGCGGAGCGTGATCGGCGCGACACCAATCGTGCGATTTCGCCTCTCGTCGCAAGCGCAGACGCAGTCCTGCTGGAGACTACGGGGATGTCCGTAGAAGAAGTGGTTGAGCGCGTGTTGGCTGTGGCCCGCGAACGTCTGTCGATTTGATTTAGGCCGCGGCTTTCAGGGAACGATCGCCGTTATTATATGGTAACCCCTCGGCGCACAGGAACGGTGCCAGGGAAAAGTAAGAGAACACATGACAGAAAGTTTTGCGGAACTGTTCGAACAGAGCATTGCGAGCCAGCGCATTCGTCCCGGCACCATCCTCAATGGATTGATCGTCGAAGTAGGCCAAGATTACGTCATCGTAAACGTCGGGTTGAAATCCGAGGCGGTAATTCCTTCCGATCAGTTCAAGAACGAAAAAGGTGAAATCGAAGTCGTCGTAGGCGAGACCGTCGAAGTCGCGCTGGACAGCGTCGAGGACGGTTCGGGTGAAACACGCCTCTCGCGCGAGAAGGCCAAGCGCGCCAGAACCTGGACGCGTCTCGAAACCGCCTTCGAAAAACAGGAAGTAGTTATCGGCATCATCACCGGCCGGGTGAAGGGCGGGTTTACCGTCGAGATCGACAACGTACGCGCGTTCTTGCCGGGCTCCCTCGTCGATGTACGGCCGGTTCGCGATCCCTCGTACTTGGAGAACAAGCCTCTCGAATTCAAGGTGATCAAGCTCGACCAGAAACGCAATAACGTGGTCGTGTCGCGCCGTGCGGTCGTCGAACAGGAATACAGCGCCGAGCGTTCAGCGCTGCTCGATAATTTGCAGGAGGGCGCGGCGGTCAAGGGTGTGGTGAAGAACCTCACCGACTACGGCGCGTTCGTGGACTTGGGCGGAATCGATGGTCTGCTGCACATCACGGACATGGCGTGGAAGCGCGTCAAGCATCCTTCCGAGGTGGTCAAAGTCGGCGAAGAGATCGATGTGCGCATATTGAAGTTCGACCGCGAACGGCAGCGCGTGTCGCTGGGCCTCAAGCAATTGGGTGCGGATCCCTGGCAGAACATCGCGCGGCGCTATCCGGCCAACACGCGCCTGTTCGGCAAGGTCACCAACATTGCCGATTATGGATGCTTCGTCGAAATCGAAGAGGGCGTCGAAGGCTTGGTGCACGTATCCGAGATGGACTGGACCAACAAGAACGTGAATCCCGCCAAGGTGGTGCATGTCGGGCAAGAAGTCGAAGTCATGGTGCTCGACATCGACGAGGAGCGCCGGCGCATCAGTCTCGGCGTCAAGCAGTGCAAGACGAATCCGTGGAAGGAATTCGCCGAGAACTACAACCGCGGCGACAAGGTCAGCGGCCAGATCAAGTCGATCACCGATTTCGGAATCTTCATCGGACTCGCCGGCGGAATCGACGGCCTGGTGCATTTGTCGGACATCTCGTGGGATATGCCCGGTGAAGAAGCCGTGCGTAGTTATCAAAAAGCGCAGCAGGTCGATGCAATGGTCTTGTCTATTGATCCGGAGCGCGAGCGCATCAGCTTGGGGATCAAGCAACTCGCGAAAGATCCCTTCTCCGCTTACATTGCCGAGCACCCGAAGGGCAGCATCGTGACCGGTGTGGTGCGGGAAGTGGATGCCAAAGGAGCGATCATCGATCTGGGCAACGGAGTCGACGGCCAGCTGCGGGCGTCGGAGTTGTCGCGCGATCGCGTGGAAGACGCTCGCCTGCTCCTCAAGGTGGGCGAGGAAGTCGAAGCGAAATTCACCGGCGTGGACCGCAAGGGGCGCAGCATCTCGTTGTCAATCAAGGCAAAGGACATCCACGAGGAACAAGAAGCCATGCAGAATTATCGAACCGATTCACCGACCGGAACAAGCCTGGGAGATCTACTCAAAGAGCAAATCTCCGGCCAGGATTGAGAGGACAGTCGGGCGCGACGATTTGCCGCTGCGCCCCTCATCCTAATCTATGTCTAGTGATGCCCACGGATCGATAATGACGAAATCGGAACTCATCGAGATCATTTCGGCGAAACAGAAGCACTTGCCTGCGAAGGACGTCGAACTCGCCGTCAAACAGCTGCTGGAAATCATGAGCGATGCCCTTGCGACGGGCGAGCGGATCGAGATTCGCGGCTTCGGTAGTTTTTCGCTGCATTTTCGGCCGCCGCGGCAGGGCCGCAATCCAAAAACCGGCGAAGCCGTCGCGCTTGCCGGCAAACATGTCCCGCATTTCAAGCCGGGCAAAGACCTGCGGGAGCGGGTCAATGACGGTGCGGATCAGCCGATACGCGATTGACTTGAGCTCTGGCTGCTCGGCGGTCCTCCCGTGACCGACCTGCCGCTGCTGACTTGGGTTTTGGTCGTTGCGGCCCTGGTCCTCGGGATTCTTGCCGGGCACTTCGGCTGGGGCAAGCGCTGGCCGGCCTCGCTCGGCAAGCTGCATCCCGATTATCTGACAGGCTTGGATTACCTCGTCACCGAACAGCCGGACCGAGCTCTGGACATGTTCCTGAAGCTGATGGATGCGAACTCAGATACGATCGAGACGCATTTCGCGTTGGGCACGCTGTATCGCCGCCGAGGGGAAGTGGAGCGCGCCATCCGCATCCATCAGAATCTATTGGCACGCGATGCGCTGGCTCCCGAGCATCGCGAGCAGGCGCTGCTGGCCCTTGCGCAGGACTACCTGCGCGCCGGGCTTCTCGACCGCGCCGAGGGTTTGTTCCAGCAAGTCAGCGAGGTTCCACGATTGCGCAACAGCGCGCTCGATGCGCTGCGGCTGGTGTACGAACGCCAGCATGATTGGCAACAGGCACTGGGCGCCTACCGGCAGCTCGCGAATGCCGACGCCGCGCCGCCGCGCGTCGTTGCGGCTCACTACCTGTGCGAGCTGGCCGCTCTTTCGATCGAGCGCGGCGCAACGATGGACGCGCGGCGCTTGCTGCGCGAGGCGCGCGCAGAGGCTGCGCCGTTCCCTCGTGCAGCCTTGCTGCGCGCGCAGATCGCAGAGCGCGATGCGCAGCCGGAATTGACCGTGCGCCTGCTGAGGCAGGCGCTTGCCGATTCTCCGGAGCTGCTGCAGGAGGAGCTGCCGCATTTGCTCAGGTGGGTCGAGCCGCATATGCGCGATCCGGTGCTTGCTGATCTCGCGGCGCAAGCCGAGTCGCGCGGCTTCAACGAACTGAAGCGCCTGGTGTTCGCCGCGATAGCGGCGGATTTGGCCGGCGCCCAGCCGCTTCGCGGCTCGATCGAAAAAGTGTTCGCGCTGGACCCCACATTGCAGACTATGTGGCGGGAGGGCCGGGAGCAATATGAACGCACGGCACAGGAGATCGCTGCGTTGCTGGCCCATGCGGAAAAGTATCGATGCAATGAGTGCGGTTTTTCGGGACGCAGCTTTTACTGGCATTGTCCGGCCTGTCATTCTTGGGATAGCTTCGAGGCGTATGCGATCGTCAAGCTGCGTTAGCTTGTGAGATTTGTCCGACGGCGCGCCGCGGGGAAATCCGTTATCATTTCAAAATGTCACACAAACCCGTAAAAACCGCGGTCTTTCCAGTTGCTGGGCGCGGTACCCGCTTTTTGCCGGTAACGAAGGCCAGCCCGAAGGAAATGCTTCCGATCGTGGATAAACCGCTGATTCAGTATGCGGTCGACGAGGCTCTTTCCGCCGGCGCCGACACTCTGGTATTCATCACCGGAAGTTCCAAGCGTGCGATCGAAGATCACTTCGACACCAATCCGGAACTCGAGGCGGTTCTGCAGGCGCAAGGCAAACAGGAACTGCTGGATACTTTGCGCGGCATCCTGCCGAGCTGGGCTTCGTGCGTCTACATCCGCCAGCCGGCGCCGTTGGGGCTCGGCCATGCGGTGTTGTGCGCAAGACCTGTGGTGGGGGATGCTCCCTTCATGGTGCACCTGGCGGACGACTTGATCGACGCCGCGGTGCCGTGTCTCAAGCAAATGGTGGACGTTTTCGCGGCGCATGGAGGCAGCGTCCTCGGCGTGCAGAACGTGCCGAAACAGGACACGGATAAATACGGCATTGTTACTTTGGAGCGCAACATAGCGCCACGCGTCGGCAAGATGTCGCACATCGTGGAGAAGCCCAAGCCCGAGAGTGCAGCATCCACGCTCGCCGTGGTTGGCCGCTACCTGCTCACTGCAGCGCTTTTCGACGATCTAGCGAAGATCGGCAAGGGAGCCGGTGGTGAGATTCAGCTCACCGACGGCATTGCCCGGCTGATGCAACGCGAATCCGTATATGCCTTCGAATTCGAAGGCAAGCGCTACGACTGCGGCAGCAAACTCGGATACTTGCAGGCAACCGTCGAGTACGGCCTGAAGCATCCGAGTCTGGGCGGCGATTTCGCAAACTATCTGCGAGAGCTCGTTCCCAAGCTGTCCTAGGCGGATGGCTAGCGAAAGCGCCCGCGCTGCTGTTGCTGGCCAAAGCTCCTTGTACCCGAACCGCCGCCCGCCGGTGCGCGGCGCGCGTCGCGACCGCCCTGGTGTTGTTGACGCCCTTGGCCCTGTGCCGGACGATTGCTCGGGGCGCGATTGCCCGGGGCGCGTTCGCCCGGGGCGCGTTCGCCGTGCGAGACCGGCGGAGATGCCGGCTCGACCATCTTGAACGCCGGCGTGGGTAAGGTTGGAATGCTGCGTCGTAGAACTCGCTCGATGTCGCGCAGCAACCCTGATTCGTCGCCGGAAACCAGTGAGATCGCTTCCCCCGCGGCGCCGGCTCGGCCGGTGCGGCCGATTCGATGGACGTAGTCCTCAGGCACATTCGGTAATTCGTAGTTCACCACCTGCGGTAGCTCCTTGATGTCGAGTCCACGCGCAGCGACCTCCGTCGCCACCAACGCGGTGACTTGCCCGCGCTTGAACATGTCGAGTGCTTTCACGCGCGCCGCCTGGCTTTTGTTGCCGTGGATGGCCGCAGCATCAATGCCGGCACCCTCGAGCTGCTGTGCCAGGCGATTCGCGCCGTGCTTGGTGCGCGTGAAGATCAGCACTTGGCGCCATTGGTGTTCCTGGATCAAATGCACTAGCAGATGGCGTTTCTGTTCCTTTTGCACGCGATATGCGCGTTGTTCGACCAATTCAATCGGCGCGTTGCGCGGTGCAACCTGAATCGACAGGGGCTCATGAAGGAGCCGCTCGGCCAAACCGCGAATGTCGTCAGAATAGGTGGCCGAAAACAAGAGATTCTGCCGCTTTTGAGGCAGCAGCTTGATGATCTTACGAATGTCGTTGATGAAGCCCATGTCCAGCATGCGATCGGCCTCATCGAGAACCAACACCTGAACTTTCGACAGGTCGGCCACGCGCTGCTGCGCAAGATCGAGTAGTCGACCAGGCGTTGCCACCAAGATATCGCAGCCGCTTCGCAACGCACTTATTTGCGGATTGATGCTCACTCCGCCGAACACTTGGTAAGTGCGCAGTTGCATATATTTACCGTAGTCGCGGGCGCTCTGCGCCACTTGCGCCGCAAGTTCGCGGGTTGGCGTGAGCACCAGCGCGCGGGGGGCTCGGCTGCTGCCGTTCATCTGATCGGCGGCGAGGCGCTGCAGGATCGGCAGCACGAAGCCGGCTGTCTTGCCGGTCCCGGTCTGGGCGCCGGCCAGCACATCGCGGCCTGAGAGCACGGCCGGAATAGCTTGAATTTGAATGGGGGAAGGCGAATCGTAGCCCTTATCGGCGACAGCACGCAGCAATTCGGGCAATAGCCCGAGGTCGGAAAATGACATTAAGAATCCTTAGATTTGTGGACTCGCACGACAGAAGCAATCGCTTCCGCAGCGGTCAGCAGCGAGGGGGGTAAATTAAAGCGAAGTCGTCGAGGACGGACCGCGAGCTTCAGGCGGCACTGACCGAGCACCGAGCCTTTCAGCCGCGCGAACTGTACAGGATAGAAGCAGCGGCGTCCAGGAAGAGCATTTGACTTGCTATTATAGGAGGCGCGCCGGCGAGGTTGGAAGTCGATGCAGCGCTAACGGTTGCGCGCAATTTTAGATGCAGCCTGGTTTTCGTCCAGGGCCTCGGCGACCTTCGATTTGGGCAAGACGGTACGGGGATTGACGGCCGTATCGCCGTCGCGGATCTCGAAATGCACGTGCGGCCCGGTTGAGTGGCCGGTACTGCCCAGCAATGCAATCAAGGTGCCCTGCGTTACCTGATCGCCTTGCTTGACCTTGAGTTCACTGTTGTGGGCATAGAGCGAACTGGTTTTACGGTCATGCCGCAGGATCACGACATTGCCGTAGCCGCGCAGGCCGTCGCCGGCGTAGATGACTTCGCCAGCCGCGATGGCGTAGACCGGTTCGCCAGCGTCCGCGGCCATGTCCATTCCCTTGTGCAATTTGCCCCAGCGGTCGCCGTACTCTGAACTCACGATGAATGCATCCAGCGGCCATCGCAGCGAGCCGGCATATTGCTCGGGCACCGTGGTGAGCGGCGCAGATGCGGCGTGCTTTTTCTGCGGCGCTGGCATGCCGGCGTGCGGTGCGGCGGGCGTCTTTGCGATGCCTGATTTATGCAAGATTCCGAGCACCGCGATTTCGCTGTGCTCTCCCGCATCCTGAAACGTCTTCAGGACATCCTTCTCGGCGATGTATTTCTGCATCCGCGAATATGCCTTGGTGGCCGTTGTCGATGTCACCTCGATCGCTTTGGTCGAAACAATCTTGCTTTTTTGGTACCACTCCTGATCACCGAATTTCTGATTGACCGAGGCGCACCCCGCAAAGAAGTTCGCGCTTAAAAGCGCGGCGAGGGCAGCGCGGTGCGTGCGGCCCACTGCGGATCTGACTAGCGATTGGGTGAGTCGATTCATCGGCTTGATTTTGGGAAATCTTATCACGCGAAACTGTGCTGCCAAAGCAGAACGATGGCGCTACGTTATGTCACAATTAGCGTTGGGGACCCGCACCGGGCGGGCGGCGTCGTCGCGATTCATGATGTTCGGCAAGCTTGCGACTTCCGCTTGATCCTTCCGGCGTGCAAAATCGTCTCGGTGTAGCCGTTGGGTTGTTCTCGCCCCTTGAACAGCAACTCGCATGCGGCCTTGAACGCGATGTTGCTTTCAGGATCCTCGGCGAGCCGGCGATATGCAGGATCGGATGCGTTCTGCTGATCAACGATCGCCGACATGCGCCGCAACGCCTGCATCACTTGCTCCGGTGAACAGATGCGGTGGTGCAGCCAGTTGGCGACATGCTGGCTGGATATCCGCAGTGTTGCCCGATCTTCCATCAACGCAACGTTGTAATAATCCGGTACCTTCGAGCAACCGATTCCCGAATCGATCCAACGGACGACATAACCCAGGACGCTCTGGGCGTTATTGTTGAGCTCTTCCTCGATGTCGGCGACGCTCCATTTCGGGTCCGCGGCGAGAGGCGGGGTCAAAATGTCATCTAGCGAAGCACGCGTCCGGCCCGCGATTTGCGCTTGCACTTGCGCAACGTCCACTGTGTGGTAGTGCAAGACGTGCAAGGTCGCAGCGGTGGGAGAGGGGACCCACGCTGTACTCGCGCCGGCTTGCAGCTGCGCAATCTTGGTCCTGTGCATATCGGCCATAAGGTCCGGCATTGCCCACATGCCTTTGCCGATCTGGGCCTTGCCACGCAGGCCGCAGGCTAGTCCTATGTCGACGTTTTGCCGCTCATAAGCGTCCAGCCACACCGCTCGCTTGAGTTCGCTCTTGCGCAGCACCGGAGCCGCCTCCATCGAGGTGTGAATTTCATTGCCTGTACGATCCAGGAACCCGGTATTGATGAAAACGACACGATGCCGTGCAGCACGGATGCATTCAGCCAGATTGACGCTGGTTCGTCGCTCCTCGTCCATGATCCCCATTTTCAGAGTGTTTCGCGCCAGGCCCAAGAGGTTCTCGACTGCTCCGAACAACTCATCGGCGAAGGCAACCTCTTCGGGTCCGTGCATTTTCGGCTTGACGATATAGATCGAGCCGGTGCGCGAATTGCGCTGGGGACCGGTGCCGCGCAAGTCGTGCAGGGCGATGAGAGAGGACACCGCCGCGTCGATGAAAGTCTCCGGTACGGGATTGCCGTCCAACGTCACGGTGTCCGACATCATGTGGTGGCCGACATTGCGCACCAGCATCAAGCTGCGGCCCGGCAGAACCAAATCCTCGCCGTTAAGCGTGCGGTACCGCCGATCGGCGTTCAGTCGGCGCAGCACGGATTGCCCGCCTTTTTCCACCTGGGCCTCCAGGCTGCCGTTCATGAGCCCCAGCCAGTTTCGATACGCTTTGACCTTGTCATCCGCGTCCACCGCTGCTATCGAATCCTCGCAGTCTTGTATCGTGGTGATCGCTGATTCCAGCAGCACATCGCTTATCCCCGCGGGATCATCGCGGCCGATAAAGTGCCGGCGATCGACGTGAAGTTCAACGTGCAGTCCATGGTGGACCAGCACCAGGACGCTAGGATCGCCGGCCTCTCCCTGAAAGCCGCGAAAGGCTGCGGGATTTTTGAACCGCGTGATCGCGCCATTTTTCAATTGAATTTCGAGTCCCTGCTCAGAGCAGCTATAGGCGACGGCATCGTGATGTGAGCCTTCGGCCAACTCAAAATGCTGGTTCAAGAAATCCCTGGCAAACGCGATGACCTTCGCTCCCCGCTGCGGATTGTAAGTACCGGAGGGCGTTTCGAGGTTTCCCCGAATTACGTCGGTGCCGTACAGAGCGTCATAGAGGCTGCCCCAGCGGGCATTGGCCGCATTTAGCGCATAGCGGGCGTTGCTGACGGGGACCACTAATTGCGGTCCGGCGATGAGCGCAATCTCGGGATCGACGCCCGCGGTATCGATGACGAATCCGTCTCTCTCGGGCACCAGGTAGCCGATCTCGAGCAGATACGCCTTGTAACGTCCATGATCGAAGTAGGCGCCCGGATGCTGGCGATGCCAGGAATCAATCATAGATTGCAGCTCGTCGCGACGAAGCATCAACGCAGCGTTCCTTGGAGCCAAGCGTCGAACGAGAGCAGCAAATCCTGTCCAGAAGGACCGCTCATGAACACCGGTGCCCGGCATGACCTCGGTGCCGATGAAGTCATATAAGACCCGATCGATTCGAATGCCATCCACGCTGACATGCGCGCGCATTTGATCTTCCTCTACCGTACCGACGCCACGTGAGTTATCGATCCAGACATCTACCATATTTGCGCCAACCGAAACAGAGCGCCGCGAATTTACGCAGCGGTGTCGGATCGATTAGTCTCAGGGGTAATCGATCGCTACTTGGGCTCAACGTAGATGGCGACTCCCTCGCCCGATTCTTGCGAGAAGAACGCGGAGCCACCGAGCCCGAGACCATAGGGCGAATGCGGGGAATTCGTTTCAGTGCTGATGCCGGCGCCGATCGAACCGGCGGCTTGATTCTCGACACCGTGGAGCAGAATGCCGTTGGCGCCGAGCAACGCAGCCCGGTTCTTGAGTCGTTCGATGACCTTGTCGATTTTTCCCGCCCGCGAGATCGTCATGGATCCGCGGCTCGAGGCGCTAACGTTTGCGATTTCCCGGTACGAAGATTCGGGCGGCTGCAGAAAGATCTGCACTTGATCCGGGGGTATGGCAGAGCGCGCTTCGCCGACCAGCACAACCTGCGACGAGGCGCAGCCGCCGAGCCCGGCAAACATCAGAACGACGATTACGGCGTATTCGGCAAGCCTCTGGTATCGGGCCATTGCATCGATACTCGTGCGTCGTCAAGCCGCAGCGGTCAGGCGGCCCGCCCGAAAGTCGGCGAGCGCTTGCTCGATTTCCTCGCGTGTGTTCATCACGAACGGTCCGTACTGTACAACGGGCTCGCGTAGCGGTATCGCCGCAAGCAACAGGAAGCGCACTCCCTCGGCTCCAGCCTGCACGCGGACGCTGTCGCCGTCCGACAAGACGCCTGCCGCGCGATGAGGCAACGGCTTCGCCACGTTGGGGTCACCGATTTTGCCGCTGCCTTCATAGTTGTATAGGAAGGCACTGTGACCCATCGTCACCGGCGCGCGAAATTCCGCTCCGGCCTGCAATCGCACGTCGAGATATAAGGGATCGGTGCTGAGTTTGGCGCCGCTGCCGTTTACCGGGCCGCGGGTGACCGTTCCATCCAAGTCGAGCTGACCGGCAATGACCTTGAGTTCGCCGTCCTGCGGCAATTTCAACAACGGGATCGAGCCGGCGGGAATATCTCTGTAGCGGGCGGCCTTCATTTTTTCCTTTGACGGCAGATTGAGCCACAACTGGAAGCCGCGCATGCGTCCTTCGGCCTGCTGCGGCATCTCGGAATGAATAATGCCCCGCGCCGCCGTCATCCACTGCACGTCGCCGGGACCGAGGTCGCCGCGATTGCCAAGGTGATCTTCGTGGCGCATGTGGCCGTCGAGCATGTACGTGACGGTTTCGAAGCCGCGATGCGGATGCGAAGGGAAGCCCGCGATGTAATCGTCCGGGTTATCGGAATAAAATTCGTCGAGCATCAAGAACGGATCCACATGCTGCCCGCGCTGGCCGCCCAGGCTGCGGCGCAGCCTGACGCCGGCGCCGTCGGAAGCGGAAACCGACTGGATAATATCTACGAGAGTGCGTGTCGTCATAAAAGTCTCCTATTTATCTCACGCGGCGAGCCGCGCAATCTCAGCCGAGGCTTTCGCCAGACCCGCATCCTTACTTTGGGGACTGATGTTTAGGCCTTCAGCGTAGACGAATTCGACGTCGGTTATGCCGATGAAGCGCAGGAAGTCTCGGACATAGCCCGTCTGCGTGTCCAACGGAGTACCGGCATAGAGGCCGCCGCGAGCGGCGAAGACGTAAGCCTTCTTGCCGGTGAGCAGTCCCTCCGGACCCTTCTCGGTGTATTTGAAGGTCACGCCCGCTCGGGCGACGTGATCGAAATAGGCCTTCAGTTGAGACGGTACGCCGAAGTTGTACATCGGCAAGCCGAGAACAATCACATCTGCCTGCTGCAACTCGCTGATCAGCGCATCGGAGTAGGCGACGACGGCGTTCTGCTCGAAATTGCGCTGTTCGGGTTTCGCGATGAAGGCTCCAAAGCGCTGCGCATCGAGATGCGGTACAGGTTCGTCCGCCGCGACGTTGCGCACCACGATTGTTGCGTCGGGATGACGCGTTCGGAAGGCAGCGACGAACTTGTTGGCTAGCTGGCTCGACTGTCCGCTACTGTTGTTGATGCTGGCATTGATTTGCAGCAGGTTGGTCATGGCGAATTCTCCTTATCGGATCTAATGATTCTTGAGCGACATTTGACTATTGATTCATTAGATAAAAAAGCGGAATATTCAGGGTCTACCTATCTAATAATTAGATTATTATGGCTCATCCACGAATTTCTCTGGAACAGTGGCGCGCGTTGTTGGCCGTGGTGGATGCCGGCGGTTACGCGCAAGCCGCCGCCGCCTTGCACAAGAGCCAATCGGCGGTGACTTACGCCGTGCAGAAGATGGAAGAGCTGCTCGGCGTCAAGGTGTTCGAGGTCATCGGCCGGAAGGCGCATCTGACACCAACGGGCGAGGTGTTGTACCGCCGCGCGAAGGCGCTGCTGGATGAAGCCGGGGCCCTGGAGGGGGCGGCGGCAAGTCTCGCTGCGGGATGGGAGCCGGAGCTGCGGCTGGCGGTGGAGATAATCTTTCCCACGTGGCTGTTGCTGCAATGCTTCGCGCGCTTCGGCGATGAGCGGCCGCAGACCCGTATCGAGCTTTACGAGAGCGTGCTCAGCGGCACGGAGGAGGCGCTGCTACAGCGCAAGGTCGATCTGGCGATTTGCTCGCAAGTACCGCCAGGGTTTGTCGGCGATCCGCTGATGCGCTTGCGTTTTCTCCCGCTGGCAGCACCCGAGCATCCGTTACATCAGCTCCGGCGGGAACTTACATTGCAAGATTTACGCAGCCATCGCCACCTGGTGATCCGCGACACCGGCAGCCAACGCCGCAGCGGCAGCTGGCTCGGCGCCGAGCAAAGCTGGACGGTAAGCCACAAGGCCACCTCCATCCGCGCCGCAGCCATGGGCTTGGGCTTCGCCTGGTTCCCGGAAGAGATGGTGCGCGCTGAGCTGCAGCGCGGCGAACTCAAACCGCTGCCGCTGCTCGAAGGCGGCGAACGCTGGGGAGAGCTTTACCTTGTGTTCGCCGACCGAGACTATGCCGGGCCCGGCGCGCTGCGACTAGCGGAAATCATCCGCGAAGGTGCAAAGCCATGTCGCAGCCTCGAGGCTGAGTCGCTGGCACGCACGGTGCGGTGATTGCGCCTGCGCGCCCCCAACTGGCGCCAATTCCGGGAACGCGCGGGAGCATCGAGCACCGAGTAGCCTAGAGGGGCCACGCGAGGTACACTCGGGCCGAATCGAGGCTAGCCACGTTATAGGAGGGCAGTGATGAAAGAGCAGATCTATCCGCCCAAACGTCCCAACATGGCGCATTTCGATCCCCCAAAAAAGGCGAAACGCGCAGCGGACCCTGGGGCTGAATTGACCCCAGCGTCGGTGGAAAAACTGCAACGCGATGCCAAGCCAAAGCGTCCCGATCTAGGCGATCCGTAAGTTATCGACTCTGCGGGGGAATCCTAGGGGCGAGACGCCTACGATACGTAGAGCGAAAAAAGGGAAGATACGCGGCGCAAGGGGAAATATTTATGAAGGCATTTGCCCTGCTTGCATTGACGATCGGGACGGCGCACGCGCAAGACTCGATCCTTACATACCACGGCTTGGATATGCCGGGGACAATCACTTCTTTCAATCAGACGACCATGATGAGCACGTCGCAGGCGTTTGACGCAAGCTTCATCATTCAGCTCGATATTTCCGGATCCGTTGCTGCAAACCACCTGAAATTGGTTTCGGTGAGCGCGATCGCTGGCCGCTACCTGTTCAACTCGCCGAGCTCGCTCGTTGGGCTCGGTGGACCGGATTTTTGTAGCATGAGCGGCTGTATCGACTTAACTACCAAGGGCGGGCAAATTACAGGCGCCACAATAGCGGTTAGCGGCAGCGGGTTTGCGGCCGACGTCGCCCCCGCGGGAGATTCCCTTTTCTACCAGTATGGAATCACGGGCGGCGACCCGTGTATCCTTGGCTTCAACGGCCAGCTTTGCACGATTTCGACCGCGAATACGACTGCAGGGACCTGGACCGTGACTACATCTTCGGTCCCCGAGATTGATCCCAGTTCGGCCGCGAGCGGCCTTACGCTGCTTGTCGGTGCTCTTGCCGTACTGCGACCGAAGCGACAGAGCGCCAAAAAGCCATAGGCCCACATTCGAGCGGCGACATGAGGTCATGCGACGTTCCTCTATTGTAATTGATCGATCGTTTAGCTATTTTCGAGCGGCGTTCGTACGGGAACCTGGGCAATGGATCAACGTGTAGCGATGGTGACCGGCGGCGGTCGGGGGATCGGGCGCGAGGCGGCGATGCTGCTGTCGGCTACGGGGGTGCGGGTGATGGCCGTAGCGCGCAGCGCGGACGAACTCAAGGCCGTCGGTTTGGAGTATGTCGCGGCCGACCTCGGCACCGCCGAGGGCTGCGCTCTGGCCGTTGCCGAAACCGAGCGACGGCTGGGGCCGATTGATCTGCTGGTCGTGAACCACGGCATCGGCTCAGCGCACGAGCGCCTCGTGTGGGAGCAAGATCCCGCAGTGTGGCGCGAGACGATGCGCATCAACCTCGATGGTCCATTCGAACTCGCGCGACTTACCGTAGGCGGGATGTGCAAGCGTGGCTTCGGTCGGCTTGTATTCACGAGTTCCACTGCCGGCGAGAAAGCGGAACGCTCAGGCAGCGCCTACACCGCTTCGAAGCATGGGGTTATCGGACTTGCGCGCGCAGTGGCTCAGGATGCGGGTCCATTCGGAGTGACCTCCAATGCCGTGCTGCCGGGATGGGTACGAACGGCGATGGCCGAGCGCTCGGCGAAGACCGAAGCCGAGCGGCGCGGCGTCAGCGTCGAGAAAGTGTGGGAGGAGCGCGCCGCGATCTACCCGCAAAAGCGAGTACTGGAACCGCGCGAAGTCGCGCAGGTGATTGCGTTCCTCTGCAGCGATGCTGCCGGCGGCGTGAACGGAGAGGCGATCACCGTGGCTCTTGGCGGCATCTGGTAGGAAATCGGAGAGAACGTATGTCGAACAACCACGAGCACTTCTATATCAACGGGACATGGGTGAAGCCCCTGGCGGCAAAAACCCTCGATGTCACCAATCCCGCGACGGAGCGCGCATACACGAAGATTGCCATGGGCAGCGCTGCGGACGTCGAGCGTGCGGTCGCTGCGGCCAAAGCGGCCTTCCCCGCCTTTTCACGGACGAGCCGCGAGGAGCGGTTGGGTTATCTGCGTAAAATTCTTGAGATTTATAATTCGCGCGGCGAGGAAATAGCGGAAGCGGTGAGCGACGAGATGGGCGCACCACTCAAGTTCGCGCATGAGGCGCAGGTTTGGGCCGGCCGAGTCCATCTCGAGTCGACGATTAAGGCACTCGAGGAGTTCGAGTATTACTCGCAACGCGGCAGCACTCGCATCGTCCGGGAGGCGATCGGCGTGGTGGGCCTGATCACGCCGTGGAACTGGCCGCTCAACCAGATAGTCTGCAAGGTAGCTCCGGCGATCGCCGCGGGCTGTACCATGGTGCTAAAGCCAAGCGAAATCGCGCCCATCAGCGGCATCGTATTCGCCGAGATCGTGCACGACGCAGGCTTGCCGAAAGGCGTATTCAACTTGGTCAGCGGCGACGGTCCCACCGTCGGACAAGCCCTCGCTTCACATCCGGATATCGCCATGATGTCCTTCACCGGCTCGACGCGCGCCGGCATCCTGGTGGCCAAAGCGGCTGCCGATACTGTCAAGCGGGTTGCCCAGGAATTAGGCGGCAAATCAGCCAACATCATCTTATCGGATGCGGACTTCGAGGACGCTGTCAAGCGCGGCACCGCAGCTTGTTTCAGCAATAGCGGCCAATCCTGCGACGCACCCACCCGAATGTTCGTTCCCGTCGATCGTCATGCTGAAGCGTTGATCATCGCCAAAGGCGTTGCCGCCACGCACCGTGTGGGCGCGCCGCGAGACACCGACACTGTGTTGGGTCCCGTCGTCAGCAAAGTGCAGTTCGACAAGATTCAACGTCTGATTCAAATCGGTATCGACGAGGGTGCCACACTCGTGGCGGGGGGAACCGGCCGTCCCGAGGGTCTGGAAAGCGGCTACTACGTGAAGCCTACGGTGTTCGGCAACGTAAAACATGAAATGACCATTGCGCGCGAGGAGATCTTCGGGCCCGTGCTGTCCATTCTTCCTTATGAGACCGAGCAGGAAGCCATCGACAAGGCCAACGACTCGATCTATGGGCTAGCCGCGTATCTGTCGTCCGCAAACCCCGAGCACGCTCGAAAAGTGGCGGCGGAACTACGCGCCGGCAACGTCAATATTAATTACCCAGAGTGGGATCTGCACGCGCCGTTCGGCGGCTACAAACAATCAGGCAATGGCCGCGAATATGCCGACTGGGGCATTCATGAGTTCCTCGAGACCAAGGGCATCATTGGATACGGCAACGTTTGAGCGTCATGGGCGAAGAACGCTGCAAGCGTGCGCCGGTCAAGGCGATTTTGTAAGGAGCCCTTGTTCAATCAGCACCGGTGGGCGCCGGTGGTGGGTTGCCTGCTCGTAGGCATACGCGTAGCCAAGCAGGTCGCCATCCAGCCAGGGTCGGGTCGAGATTTCGAGCCCGAAGGGCAGCCCGCCGGGGTAGGTCCCGCCGACAACGACGATGGCCGGCACACCCAGCATATTGACCCAGCTCGTGTCGGAATGAGGCCCCTCGCTCAGACGTCCGTTCTGAGGCATCGTTTCGTCGATCGGCGGCATCTGAATTGCGGGGTAGACGTATCCGTCGAGATGCAGCCGATCCATGGTCTGAACGTACAAATCCATCAACCGCTTGCGCGGTCCGAAAAAATTCGCCTCGGCCTCGGGATCAGACTCGATGGCCCGCTGCGTGATCGACAGGTCGCCAAACTGCGAATTCAAAACCTCCGTTCCGATGATGGGTTGTCCCAGCGGCTGGCCGACCACGGAGTCGTATTCCGCGGCAGAGTGATATTGCGCCGGCCCGAATGTCTTTAGAAAACGGTCCGTGCCTTCCTTCACGTAAGGATACGTCGCGACGCGGGTCGCGATGGCAGCGAAGCTGTCAGGGAGAATCGAGTCGTCCATCACGACGATGGCGCCGGCCGCTCGAAGCTCGTCGACGGCTTTCAGGAACGCAATGCGCGTCGCGGGGTCCAGCGCATTCGTTTGGTCCGCTGCCTGCTTCGCGGCGAGCACATCCGGCACGGCTGCCGGCACACCGTGAAACGGTGGCCCGACCCCGCGAAGGATGAACGCAGGGACGCCGAAACGCCTCCCCTTCAGCGCATCGGTCTTCAAGTACTGCGCATAAGGACCCGACTGCGCCTTCCCCGAGCTCTCGCGCGTCGCGGGGTCGAGCGCGTCGGGCCCGGCCATGACCGACAACGCGATCGCGGCATCGGTCACGTTGCGTGCGATCGGACCGGTATTGTCGAGAAGCCAATCGAGCGGCGCGATGCCGGCAGTGCTGACCAGGCCGCGCGTGGGGAACACACCAACGACGCCGCTGGTCGCGGAGGGCATCCGGATCGAGTTACCCGTATCCGTGCCGCTGCCGAGCACCGCCATGTTCGAGGTCACGGCGGTCACTGTGCCGCCGGACGAACCGCCGGGCGAGAAGCGCACGTCGTATGCATTGCCGGTGCGGCCAAACGAACTACTGCGGTTCGTGTCCGAGTTGGCGAAGTCCGGCATGTTCGTGTGTCCGATCAGAATGGCCCCGGCCGCGCGCAGCTTCGAGACCACAGTCGCATCTCGCGGCGCGACGAGTTCGTGACCTGGAATCGTGTAGCCGTCCCATCCGTCTGTCGTGACCTGACCTTCGATGCTGGTATTCGCCTTGATCACGATTGGCACGCCCCAGAGCGGACCGCGCGCGCCGCCGCGCGCCGCCGCGGCATCCTCGCGGGCAGCCGCCTCGAGTGCCTGTTTTTCCAGCACCTGCTCTACCGCCCGATAAATTCCATCGTATCTGCGAATGCGTGCAAGGTGCCATTGGATCACCTGGGTGACCGTGTACTTGTGCTCGGAGTAAAAGCGCTCGAGCGATGGGACGGTCACTTCGGTGAGGTCGCGGTCCATTGCCTCCACATTGGACGCTTTCGGCGCCGCGACGCCGAAGGAAGCCAGCCCGAGCGAAAGGCTACCCAGGAGGGCAGGGAGCGGATCACAGCGTTTGCACATAGATTGGGTCCGGTTGAAGGCGTGACGCGCACCCGCACGTCAAGAAGGAATCGTAATGAGATCTGTGAAAATCACAGATATAAATACTGAGGAAAAATTCGTAACTTATTGTTTTTTAATTAAAATATGGTGTAGAACTAGTCGTTGAAAAATGCGAACGTGCGGAATTCCACGCTCTCTCTGGCCGGTGTCCCTGGCTTTTGAGTAGCGTCGACAAAAGCAGTGTGTGGTGTAAATCGTGCCCTTCCGTCCGTGGCGGAATCATAGTTCTTGAAAATCCAGACTTCGTCGGTGCGCATGTCCGACGCATAATACCAGCGATGCTCGGAATTGAATGTCACGTAGTAAATCTGTCCAGTGCGATCCGGATATAAAAGATCCGCGGCAAGCAGATCCCGTGTCGCGATTGACGACGCATCGCATATCGCAAGCGGGCAGTCTCGCAAGGGCTCAGCGAGCGCCCGCCAAACGTTGATAGCCGCCATGCGTCGACCGGGTTTCAGTGTCGTGCCACAGACGGCGGCGGCTCTGCTATGCGCAGACTCACCGCTGAAGTCAGTGTGCACGTGGAACACAGGGCGCTTGACTTCACCAGCGGTCAGCATCTTTCCCCGCTCTCCGCTGCGTCGGATGTTGTGGTCGAACACGACGACATCCGCCGCGCCGGTTACGGACCGAACGAGCTCGGCTGTTTCCGGATAGCCCACCCGGCGCAGTTCGTCGCCGTCGTAGAAGCTCTGCACAGCGCTCCGATGAGCCAACAAGCTCGCGCCTTCTACGTCCAGGCGAAGCGGTCGCGGCGCTTTGCGCGCGTCATGTATGTCGACAATATGTTCCACAAACTCGATGTTGGTTGCCTCGGTCCCGTGCGGTGCGTAGGCATAGTGGAATAGCTGCCGATCGCCGCCGACGGCGTAGTAGACGGAGCCCTGCACGGTGTCACAGTGACGGTGTGAACTCTCACTCATGGGCAACCTCTATTTTGTCGTTTCAAGCCGAGCACCTTTGGAAGATACGCCTGCCGGTTCGCTGCGAGCCGAAACGTTCTTAACCGCTGTTAAGCATTCCTGAATCGGGCCGGCGACGTTGGGCACTCGCGTCATCCGGAGAGAGCTACTTTTCTGGCGTATATTGCACACCGTTCCCAGATGTCGAAACTTGAGGAGAAGAACTTTGAATGAAACACTCTGGATATCTCGCGCCGGCTTACTGTGCATCGCGTGCATGGGCGTTCCGGCATTGGGCGCGCGGGCGCAGGTCCCCGTGTCGCTGCAGTCCGGGTGCGCGCGGGAACCGGAAATCGTCGTGAGCGGCACAGCGGGGATCACGGTGGCGCCGGCCAAGGCCAGCTTTACCATCGAGATCAAGACGTCGGCGGCGAATGCGGGGGTGGCGAGCGCGGAGAACGCACGGCTGTCGCGGTTGGTGATAGATGGGCTGCACTCCGCCAATATTCGTTCTGGTGAGGTGGCAAGTTCGCAACTCTCGGTGGGTCCGCTGTGGAGCTACGATGAGTCCTCGCGGCGGCAGAAGCGCACGGCGTATCAGGCGAACAATTCCATCCAGATCCAGACCGAGCAGTTGGACAAGGTTGCGCCATACATCGACGCCGCGTTGAGCGCGGGGGCATCCGCTGTGACGGAGGTGGCTTATTCGGAAAAGGATCCAGCAGCCGTGCGGCGAGAGGCGTTGGGTGAGGCGGTGGCGGCCGCGCGGCGCGATGCGGAGGCCATGGCGCAGGCAGGGGGTGGACGGTTAGGTGAACTGGAATCGCTGAGCACAGAGCCGGGCGATCAGATGCCTGCTGAAAGTATGAGTCGTATGTTCAAAAGATCGGTCCCGGAGAGCACCGAAGTGGTCGCGCCGCAAATCACGGTGACCGCGAGGGTTCTGGCGCGGTGGCGGTTCTTGAGCGGCGCGGCCGTAAAATAGGCGTGCGAGTGAAGAAGCACGCGAAATCCAGTCCAGAGAACCTGCCAATACGACAATTGCGAGTTTGTTGCCCTTCCTGATTGAGGGGCAACGGTTTGAGCCGACGGGAGAGTTGCAATGGCGAGAGAAATCGAGGCCACAAAGACCGCGACCGCGTTCCGGATGGAATGCCGCGTCGAAATGGATATTCGTGCGCAGCCTGAGCGGATATGGAACTTGCTGACTGACGCGGCGACATTCCCGCGCTGGAATTCCACCGTGACGTTGATTACCGGGCCGATTGTCCTTGGCCGGAAGCTCGTAATGCGTGTCCCGGCAGCGCCGGGCCGAACATTTCGACCAATCGTCACGGAGTTCGAGATAAATCGGCGAATGGTATGGTCCGACGGTTTCGCTCCGATGTTCACTGGAGTGCGAACCTACATCTTAGAGCCGGCTGCCGGCGGCATGACACGTTTTTCCATGGCGGAAGTTTTTCGAGGCTTGATGTTGCCACTGATCAGAGGCTCGTTGCCCGATTTTGGACCGATATTCGAAACCTATGTCCGCGACCTCAAACGCGAGGCAGAACGTAGTGCGTCATGACGAAGGGCGCTGCGGGTACGCCGGAAAATCCATGGCATCTAAAGACGCCCGCGAGGACAGCCCGAGTTCACAGCGCATCGGGATGCGGCCGATCCACCCGCGCCGGTGGTGCAAGTCGGTAATACTCAAATGCGCTACCACCTGCGATGCATCGAAGATCTGCATGCGTGCTCATGAAACCTAAAGACGGCGGCCCGAAGGTGGCCGCACGTTTTCGGAATTTCGCGACATACTGAGGACGGGTGCAGATTTGGATCATCTGCATCCGAACTGCAACGGAGAATCGACCTCTGCTTGCTTTGGTGCTGATCAACCGTTCAACGGCGATCTGTTGCATCCGTCCTTAACATGTGCGCCAGGGTGCGAAGCATAGTGGGGTGGCCCATTCGACTGCTCCAGTCCCACTGCGCTTCGACATAGTGGAAACAATGTCAGAAACGTCCTCTATGATTTGACCAAAACGTTCCGGCCGCGCCCACCTACTAACATTTCTAAACACCCCTATGAATTTGGCTCCCCGGGACGGATTCGAACCGCCGACCAACGGATTAACAGTCCGTCGCTCTACCACTGAGCTACCGGGGAATGCAGAGGAGGCGCGGGATTGTCGGGAAGCCGTGCCCCTAAGTCAAGGAATCAGGAGTGCCCGAGGATCGCGCGGGGCACATAGGGGGCCTCCAACTGTGCGATTTCTGCCGGTTCGAGGTTCAGCGCCAGGGCGGCGACGGCGTCCTCGAGATGTTGGGATTTCGAGGCGCCGACGATAGGCGCAGTGACGAATGGCTTCTGCGCAATCCAGGCCAGGGCGACCTGCGCCTTCGGCACGCCCCGGGCGGCGGCGATCGAGGCGACTTGCTCTACGACGCGGCGGTCGGACTCGACCGTCGATTCGTAGAGTTTATTGCCGTATTCGTCGGTCCGGGTCCTTGTCGTCTCGGTATTCCAGTCGCGGGTGAGGCGCCCACGAGCGAGCGGGCTCCACGGCACCACTGCGATTCGCTCGGCGGTGCACAACGGCATCATTTCGCGCTCTTCTTCGCGGTACAACAAGTTGTAGTGGTTTTGCATGCTGACGAATGGGGTCCAGCCATGCCGGCGCGCCAAGTGCAGGGCTTTGCTGAATTGCCATGCGTACATAGACGAGGCACCGAGATATCGCGCTTTGCCGCTCTTGAGGACGTCGTTGAGGGCTTCGAGCGTCTCTTCGATAGGCGTTGAGTAATCCCAGCGATGGATCTGGTAGAGATCGACGTAGTCGGTCCCCAGCCGCCGCAGACTTGCGTCGATCTCGGTGAATATGGACTTGCGCGACAGCCCGCCGCCGTTTGGGCCTTTGTGCATCGGGAAGAAGACTTTGGTGGCGATCACAGCTTGGTCGCGGCGGGTGAAATCCTTCAAGGCGCGGCCGAGGATTTCCTCGGAGGTCCCGTCGGAATACGCGTTGGCGGTATCGAAATAGTTGATCCCGGCTTCCACGGCCTGACGGATCAACGGACGGCTCTGTTCCTCCGGCAGGGTCCACGGGTGATCGCCGCGTTCGGGAATGCCAAAGCTCATGCAGCCCAGGCATAACTCGGAGACCTTGAGACCCGTGCTACCTAGGTTTTTGTACTGCATGGCGTATGTTAGCGGACGGGCTCTCGGCAAAGGCGAGTTTGACGGCGTGATCGCGAATGTCGGTTGGCCATCCACCGACGAGTTCGCCGAATCGCTCGCAGTCCCCCGCGAACAGCGCGCGCGACGCCTCTTCAAAGTTGGCCAGATTGCCGGCCATGGCCGACATGAAGTGATGCGCCGCTTCCTGCCGCTGGCGGCGTTGATCCACGTGCTGGTTCGCGCGGCGCGCCGCTTCCACCAATTTGCGAATCGCTACCGACGCGCCGCCGGGTTGAGAACCTAGCCACTGCCAGTGTCTCGGCAACAAGGTGATCTCGCGGGCGATCACACCCAACTTCGGGCGGCCACGTCCGCGCGGCAAGGAAGGCGAGGGAGATTGGGCGAGCCGCGCGAGAACCTCACCATCGCTGCCCCCGCTGTCGATGTCGATAGCGCGTCCGGTATTGTCGTTGTAGATGTGAACAGGCTGTCGTGTACCGCGATCCACGGCTTTTTTGGCAGCCAGTGCGACTTGATCCAAGGGTCCCGACGCTAGGCGGCGTAACCCAAGAAACGCAGTAAATTCATTTGTCTGCGGATCATTCATCCATGGCATCTCATGTGTGAAAGGAGATATTACCCGGATAAAAATGGGGCGTCAATATTATCCGGATATTAATCCATGCCCGCGCTTCCAAACCTGGCAGCAAGATGACGCGCTTGGATGGTGTGGATATTGAGTGCGCTAAGAGTAGTGATCGCGGCTTTCGCGTGCCCGCGAAAACGCCCCCAGAAACCCGGATCCGCAATCGCGCGCCGGTAGATCCTGCACCGATTTGACGTCGATGACGCCGATCAGGCGCGCTTCGCCACCGCCACCACGAGAACGCGCCGAATTCGCTCGATTGCGTCTTCGAGAGTCTTCATGCTGCAGGCGAATGACAGGCGCATGTGCCCGGGTGCGCCAAACCCCGATCCAGGGACTACCGCAACGCCGGCCTCGATGAGCAGATACTCGGCGAAGGCATTGTCGTTTGGAAGGCCGAGGGCACGGATGGCGCCCCCGACTTCGGCGAAGGCGTAAAAGGTGCCGGCGCCGGGCAAGCAGGAGATACCCGGAATCGCGTTCAATCCGGCGACCACGAAATCATGGCGCTCCTTGAACGCTTTGTTCATTTCCGCCACACAGGTCTGGTCGCCGTTCAAGGCCACGGTTGCGGCGCGCTGCGAAATACTGGAGGCATTCGACGTCGACTGACCCTGAATCGTCGACATGGCCGAGACGATTGCCTTGGGCGCCCCGCAGTATCCGATCCGCCAACCGGTCATTGCATAGGCCTTCGACACGCCGTTGATGGTAATGATGCGGTCATAGAGAGCGGGATTCGCCTGGGAGAAGCTTGTAAAGGGTTCAGCCGCCCAATAGATATGCTCGTACATCTCGTCGGAGGCGATCACGACTTGGGGGTGCTTCGCAAGGACGGTTCCAAGCGCCTTGAGCTCGGCCCTGGTATAGGCGGCGCCAGTGGGATTGCTGGGACTGTTGATGAACATCAGCTTACTGCGCGGCGTAAGCGCGGCGGCGAGCTGCGCCGGCGTGATCTTGTAGCCCTGTTCGGGACCGGCGTACACGCAGACCGGAACCCCATCGGCGAGCAGCGCCATGTCCGGGTAGGACACCCAATAGGGTGCAGGAATCAAACATTCATCGCCCGGGTCCAAGAGCGCAGCGCACACATTGAAGCAGGTTTGTTTGGCGCCGGAGGAGACGAGGATTTGGTTCCTCTCGTAGGTCAATCCATTGTCGCGCTTGAATTTCGCGATGATGGCGTCCTTCAGTTCGGCGGTCCCATCCACGGCTGTGTAGCGCGTAACTCCCTTGCGAATGGCCTCAACGCCCGCATCCGCTATGTGCACGGGCGTATCAAAGTCCGGTTCGCCGGCCCCCAAACCGATGATGTCCTTGCCCTCCGCTTTGAGTTGGGCAGCGCGGGCGGTGACGGCCAGGGTGGGGGAGGGTTTAACTTTTTGAACGCGCTTGGAAAGTGACACGGCCAAGGGAGCTTTCCTGTGTTAAAAACGGCGAGCGAGTGTACGAAAAATAGCCTGTCGGCGCCAGATGACATAGGGCCTGCACAATCGGCGTCAAGCGCATGCCGGCTGATGGCGACATGCCCCCCGGGGCTGCAACATGAGACAATACGGCGATGAATTTTGAGCTTTATTCCGATTACCAACCTGCGGGCGATCAGCCGCAAGCGATTGAAAAACTTATCGATGGGCTTACCAGCGGCCTGGCACATCAGACCTTGCTGGGCGTCACCGGCTCGGGCAAGACCTTCACCATCGCGAATGTGATCCAGACTCTGCAGCGGCCGACGCTCGTACTCGCGCACAACAAGACCTTGGCGGCTCAATTGTACGGTGAGTTCAAAGTGTTTTTCCCGAAGAACTCCGTGGAGTATTTCGTTTCGTATTACGACTACTATCAACCCGAGGCTTACGTGCCGGCGTCGGACACTTTCATCGAGAAAGATGCATCGATCAACGAGCACATCGAGCAGATGCGCCTGTCGGCGACCAAGGCGCTGCTCGAGCGGCCGGACTCCATCATCGTGGCGACGGTTTCGGCGATTTACGGTTTGGGCGATCCGAAGGCCTATCTCAGCATGGTGCTACACATGTCGCGCGGCGACATTCTGGACCAGCGCAAGCTGTTGCGGCGCCTGGCGGACATGCAATACACGCGGAATGAGATAGACCTGCAGCAAGGCACCTATAGGGTGCGCGGGGACGTAATCGACATTTTCCCGGCGGAATCGGAACGTGAGGCCGTTCGGGTCGAACTGTTCGACGATCGGATCGAGGCCTTGAGTCTCTTCGACCCGCTCACAGGAGAACTTCTGCGCAAGGTGCCGCGCCTCACCGTGTATCCCTCGACGCACTATGTGACGCCCAGAGAACGCGTGCACAACGCGGTAGATGAGATACGAGGCGAATTGCGCACCCGGCTTTTGGAACTGAACGCCGGTGGCAAGCTGGTGGAGGCCCAGCGCCTGCAGCAGCGCACCTTGTTCGACCTCGAAATGATGAACGAGGTGGGGTATTGCGCCGGCATTGAGAACTACTCCCGTTATCTGTCGGGGCGCAGGCCCGGCGAGCCGCCGCCATGCTTATTCGACTACCTGCCCAAGGATGCCTTGTTGGTGGTGGACGAAAGCCATCAAACCATTCCGCAGCTCGGCGCAATGTACAAGGGCGATCGGTCTCGCAAGGAGACCTTGGTGGAATATGGATTCCGTCTGCCGTCGGCGCTCGACAATCGGCCGCTGCGGTTCGAGGAATTCGAGCAGATGGCGCCCCAGACCATCTATGTCTCGGCGACGCCGTCGCATTACGAGCGGCGCGTGTCGGCTCAGATCGTCGAGCAGGTGGTGCGGCCGACGGGATTGACCGACCCTGCGGTCGAGATCCGGCCGGTGCGCGCACAGGTAGATGATCTGCTGTCGGAAATCCGGTTGCGGGCCCTGGCGAATGAACGCGTGCTGGTCACCACGCTCACCAAGCGGATGGCGGAGGACCTGACCGAGTATTTGAACGAACATGGAGTCAAGGTCCGCTACCTGCATTCGGACATTGAAACCGTGGAGCGCTCGGAAATCATTCGCGATCTGCGCCTGGGGAAATTCGACGTCATCGTCGGAATCAATTTGCTGCGCGAGGGTCTCGACATGCCGGAGGTGTCGTTGGTTGCCATTTTAGATGCCGACAAGGAGGGCTTCTTGCGGTCGGAGGGCTCGTTGATTCAGACAATAGGCCGGGCTGCGCGCAATGTGCAAGGCAAGGCAATTCTGTATGCGGATATCAGGACGGGTTCGATTGAACGCGCCATTGCGGAGACCGACCGGCGCCGCAATAAGCAGATTGAGTTCAATGCGGCGAATGGTATTACGCCGCGCAGCATCGTCAAGGCGGTGGGGGATGTGATGGAAGGTGCGCGCTCGGTCCAAGAAAAGGAACGCTACGGCGCGGACGACGCTGCGCTAGCCCTGGCGCCCGAACAGGCGTTAAGGAAGATCAAAAAGCTCGAAGCCGAAATGATGAAACTTGCGCGCAATCTTGAATTCGAGCAGGCCGCTCGATTGCGCGATCAGATACATAAGCTGCGCCAGGCGGCGTTCGGGGCGCCGGGCGCGCGTGCCGGCTAAACCCATGGAAGGTGAATACAGGCACACACCGGAGGCGGACCTCGAAAAGACGGATCGATTGCCGGTCCTTCAGGGCACTATTGTCGCTCCGGATGTCGCAGACGATGCAGTACCGCTCGACCATACCACGGTGCTGCCCCCCGATTCGTTCGCCTCCGCTGCCGGAACGCCGCCGGGCTTCGCTCGCGCGGCAAACGTGGATCTGCCGTCGCTCGCGGAGAGCATGCGCTCGGTGGAGGAGCGCATCGACCGGCAGCACGTCGAATATGAACGATTGACTCGCGACTATGAACGCGCGCGGGATGCCGAGTCCACCCTCGGCAAGCGCGTAAATTCGTTGGCAGCGGATCTCGCGACGGCCCGCAAGTCGCTCGAACCAGAGCAGGCGCGCGCGCGCGAGCTGGAGCGGGTGTTGGCCGAGCGAAACAGCGCGCTCGAATCCGTTCGCGCGCGCGTCGGAGATGCGCTGCGTGAATCGGAGCGCCACGCGAGCGAGTCGCACGCGTTGCGGGAGTCGCTGGCGGCGCGCGATGCGACGATAGCCCAGGTGCTGCATTCGCTCGGTGAGCGCGATGCGCAATTGTCAGCGATGCAGCAGGAGCACGCCAGGGTCGTGCCTGCACTCGAGGCCAACGCGAAGTCGGCATCGCAGATGGATGCGGATTTGCGAGCCGCGCGTGCGGATGCGAATGCACTCGGCGCCGAATTGAAGGCCAGCCGCGAGAAGGTGGCCGCGCTCAGCGAGCAGCTCAAGCGCAGCGAGTCTGAAATCAATGCCACGCGATACGACTTGGGGGCTGCGAAGATTCAGGCGAGTTCCTATCTCGATTTGTTGCGGACTCGCGAATGGCGCAGCGGGTTCGATCAGAATTTGTTCCGAGAATTGGATTCCAGGGTCAGCGCGGCGAAGGCCGGTCACGACGAGCTCGAGTCCCAGCGCGACCATTTGCAAAGCCAGGTGGCGGCATTGGAAGCGCGGCTGAGCAAGCAAGCATCGGAGCTGCGTGCCGAAGGTGCCCGCGTGACGGCGGAATTGTCGGCGCGCGACCGCGCGCTCGCGGAATCGCGCGAGCGGGGCAGCGGCGATGCAAAAAGGGTCACCGAGTTGCTGGAGGCTGCAGAGCTCGAGCGGGTGAAACAGACGACGCAGCTCTCGGAGCTGCGCGCCGAGCAAGCGGCGCAGGTACAGCAATTGCAAGCTGACGCCAAGGTTCACGAGCAGGAGATTGCCGTCCAGATGGCGCATTTACAGGAAGCGCGGCGACCGATCCAATCGATCGAAAGCGACGTCAAGCGCCTGACCGAAGAGCTAGCGGCCAAGACCGCCGCGGTCGCGGAACTCGAAGAGGAACAGCGAAAACTGCGGTCGACGTTGGAGCGGACCCGGGGAGCGCTCGAGGAGCGCGAATTTCTCATACGCCGTTTTGAACACAGTGAGAGCAACAACGCGAATGCACTCGGGCGCATTCAGACCAGTATGCAGCGTCTGGGGTCGCTTCCGATGGGTCCCACCGCAGAGGCTGCGGCGCCCGCCGCAGCCGAAGCATGGGGCGAGTTGATCAAAATCGATGGCGCGGGACCCGCAACCTTTGCATTGTCCCGGCGTTCCCGCATCGGCCGGGCGGCCAGTTGCGAAATGCAGATCGAATCCGGTTCCGTGAGTCGTCACCACGCCTTGGTGCTGGTGGGGCCCCGCGACACTATTATCGAGGATCTCAACAGCACCAACGGCGTGCTCGTGAATGGCAGCAAAGTGGTGCGCCAGGTGCTCTCCGACGGCGATGCGATAACTATCGGCGAGACTCGATTCCGCTATTGCGCGAAGCCAGCGGCTCCTTCGTCGGAGCCCGGAGCGGTGCAACCGCCGCCTTTAGAGTGATTTTTCGCCTCAAATACGGTATCTTTCGCGCCCTTCGAGCGCGCTTAGCTCAGCGGTAGAGCATCACCTTGACATGGTGGGGGTCAGTGGTTCGATCCCACTAGCGCGCACCACCCGATGGCGGGGTGCCGACTTTGCGAAGGACGGCGCCCCGCTCGATTGATAAGATGCCGCCATGCCCGTAATAACTCTTCCCGACGGAAGTCAAAGACAGTTCGATCGCGCCACTTCAGTAGCGGAAGTCGCGGCGGCTATAGGTCCCGGTCTTGCCAAGGCCGCCCTCGCGGGCAAGCTCAACGGTGTTTTGGTTGACACCTCCGCGCCCATCGATCATGACGCCCGATTGAGCATCGTGACCGACAAGGACCCGGAGGGCCTCGATATTATCCGCCATTCCACCGCGCATCTATTGGCGAATGCGGTGCAAGAGCTGTTTCCCGACGCACAGGTCACCATCGGCCCGGTCATCGAGGATGGCTTTTATTACGATTTCGCGTACAAGCGCCCCTTTTCGACGGAAGATCTGGCGGCGATTGAGAAGCGCATGGCGGAGATTTCCGCGAAGGATTTGCAGGTTCACCGCCGTGTTTTGCCGCGCGATGAGGCGGTGGCTCACTTCAAGAAAATCGGCGAGCACTACAAGGCCGAAATCATAGCTGCGATTCCCGCAGGAGAGTCGATTAGCCTCTACGGGCAGGGCGACTGGGAAGACCTGTGCCGCGGACCACACGTTCCGAGCACCGGCAAGCTCAAGGCCTTCAAGCTGATGAAGGTCGCAGGCGCCTACTGGCGCGGCGATTCGCGGAACGAGATGTTGCAACGGATATATGGCACAGCGTGGGCAAGCGAGAAACAGCTCAAGGAGTATCTCACTCGTTTAGAGGAGGCGGAGAAACGCGATCACCGGCGCATCGGCAAGGAACTGGATCTGTTCCATTTGCAGGAAGAGGCTCCGGGTGCTGTGTTTTGGCACCCCAAAGGATGGGTGCTGTTCCAGCAGCTCATTACCTACATGCGCGAGCGCCAGACGGCGGCCGGTTTTCAGGAGGTCAATACCCCCGAGGTCATGGATCGAGAGTTGTGGGTGAAGTCCGGACACATCGAGACGTTCGGCGAGAACATGTACATGACTCAGACGCCGGACGATCGGACATTCGCGATCAAGCCGATGAATTGCCCGGGACATATCCAGGTGTTTCGGCAGGGGCTGCGCAGTTACCGCGAGCTGCCGCTGCGCCTTGCAGAGTTCGGCAAGGTACATCGTTATGAGCCCTCGGGTGCGCTGCACGGTCTCATGCGCGTGCGCGCCTTCACCCAGGACGATGCCCATATATTTTGCACTCCCGACCAGATCACCGCCGAGGCGGTCAAGGTCACCGAATTGATCCTGAGCATTTATCGCGACTTCGGCTTCGACGATGTGCGGATCAAGTTCTCGGATCGGCCGGCAAAGCGGGTGGGGTCGGATGAGATATGGGACAACGCAGAAGCGGCGCTGCGCCAGGCTGCCGCAGCTGCCGGCATCGAAACGGCGCTAAACCCTGGCGAGGGCGCCTTCTATGGACCTAAGCTCGAGTTCGTTTTGCGCGACGCCATAGGGCGAGATTGGCAGTGCGGCACCCTCCAGGTTGACTTCAATTTGCCGGGACGCCTTGGTGCCGCCTTTATCGGCGAGGACAGCCAAAAGCACATCCCAGTCATGCTGCATCGGGCCATGTTCGGGTCCTTGGAGCGATTTATAGGGATTTTGATCGAACATCATGCCGGCAAATTGCCGACTTGGCTCTCGCCGGTACAGGCTGTGGTCATTGGAATAACTGAAAGGCAAGAGAAATACTGCCTGGAAGTTGCGGAAAACCTGAGAAATCAGGGGCTTCGGGTAGAAACGGACTTGAGGAATGAGAAGGTAGGCTTTAAAATCCGCGAGCACACACTTAAGCGCGTCCCTTTCCTCTTAGTCGCAGGCGACCGGGAAGTCGAGGGGCGCACCCTGGCCGTACGCACGCGCGGTGGCAAAGACATGGGCAGTTTGGGGCTTGCTGAGATCACTGCCTTGCTTTGCGACGAAGTCGCGAGCCGCGGCCGTCTTGTTTTGGAGGATCGCGTATCGCAACGTCGAAGCGCGTAAGGCGCAATGAGGAGATCTCCGCACCTTCGGTGCGTGTGATCGCGGCAGATGGAAGCCAAGCAGGGGTCATGTCACGCGCAGAAGCGCTTCAGATGGCCAGCTCGCAAACACTGGACCTCGTAGAGGTCTCGCCGATGGCGGAACCCCCGGTGGTTCGTGTGATGGATTTCGGCAAGTTCTTGTTCGAACAAAACAAGAAGGCGCACGCGGCGAAACGCAAGCAGAAGCAGATTCAGGTCAAGGAAGTAAAATTTCGTCCCGGGACGGAAGAGGCTGATTACCAGGTCAAACTGCGTAGCATCGTCCGCTTCCTTACCGAGGGCGATAAGGCCAAGGTAACGTTGCGTTACCGCGGCCGTGAGCTCGTGCATCAGGACATCGGCCGGCGTCTCTTGACGCGGATTTCTGAAGATCTCGCCCCCTACTCGGTGGTCGAGCAGAATCCGCTGATGGAAGGCAAGCAAATGATCATGGTGTTCGGGCCCAAAAAGAAGTGAGCGGCAAACCCTAAAAAGTCTGTCGTCCCGCCTGTAGCGGCGCCGTCAAAGAATCGCGAGATTCCTCGGGGGTGCTTGTGAGCAGGGCTAAAAATTAGGAGTCGATCATGCCCAAGTTGAAAACTAAGCGGGCTGCGGCGAAGCGTTTTCGCAAAACAGCGAATGGCTTCAAACGCGGTCAGTCCCACCGTCGTCATATCCTGACGAAAAAACCCAGCAAGCGTAAGCGACAACTGCGCCGCGAGATGCACGTCAACGAGTCCGACGTCAAGCGCATCAAGCAATGTTTGCCGAACGCTTAACGAGTCAGGAGAAAGAACATGGCACGAGTTAAACGCGGTGTCGTCGCAGGTCGGCGGCACAAAAAAATTCTCAAGAAAGCGAAGGGCTATTTCAACGCTCGCCGCAAGGTCTTCCGTACCGCCAAACAAGCGGTCATCAAGGCGGGTCAGTATGCCTATCGCGGCCGCCGCGAAAAGAAGCGCGAATTCCGCGCGCTCTGGATCACGCGCATCAACGCGGCGTCGCGTCTGTGCGGGATGACCTACAGCACTCTCATCGACGGGCTGAACAAGACGGGCCTCGCCATCGACCGCAAGGTGCTCGCCGATCTTGCGGTGCATGACATGCCGGCCTTTACGGCCATCGCGGAGAAAGCCAAGGCAAGCCTCGCGGCCTAAAGCCGTGACGGACTCGCTTTCAACGCTCATCGAGCAAGCGCTCGCAGACGTCGATTCGTCTGCGAGCCTTGCTGCATTGGATGAAGTACGCGTGCGGCTCTTCGGAAAAAAAGGGCTGCTCACCGAGCAACTCAAGAGCTTGGGGAAACTCTCGGCCGCCGAGCGTCCCGCCGCGGGGCAGCGCATCAACGATGCGAAGACGTCGATCCAAACTGCCCTCGAGATGCATCGAATCCGCCTCGAGCAGTCGGCGATGGAGAAGGACCTCGCCAAAGGGTCCGTTGATGTCACCCTGCCCGGACGAGGCCAGCAGCCCGGCAGCCTGCATCCGGTCACTCGAACGCGGCTGAGGATCGAGCGGATCTTTGGGCAAGCGGGATTCCAGGTGGCCGCAGGACCGGAAGTCGAGGACGACTTTCATAATTTCGAAGCCCTGAATATCCCCAAGAATCACCCCGCAAGGGCGATGCACGATACGTTCTACTTTCCCGACGGGCGGCTGCTGCGCACCCATACCTCGCCAGTGCAGATCCGCAGCATGCGCGCGCAGCGTCCGCCGCTCGCGGTGATTGCGCCGGGCCGCGTGTACCGCATGGACTCGGATATGACGCACACGCCCATGTTCCATCAAGTTGAAGGGATGGTGGTGGGCGAGAATGTGAGCTTTGCCAACTTGAAAGCGATGCTGCACACCTTCGTCGAGCGTTTTTTTGAGCGGCCGCTCGGGATGCGGCTGCGGCCCTCATATTTCCCGTTTACCGAGCCCTCCGCGGAAGCGGATATCGAGTGCGTGTTCTGCGACGGCAACGGTTGCCGCGTCTGCAAACAGACCGGCTGGCTGGAGATTTTGGGATGCGGAATGATCCATCCCAACGTGCTGAGAGCGGCGGGAATCGACAGCGAACAGTGGCAGGGCTATGCCTTCGGGATGGGCATCGACCGGCTCGCAATGCTGCGTTATGGCGTGGATGATCTTCGGCTCTTCTTTGAGAACGATTTGCGCTTTCTCAAGCAGTTCCCTTGAAAGCGCTGCTCACATGAAAATAACCTACTCGTGGCTCAAGGAATACGTGCCGCTCGCTGCACCCGCGGAGCTTGCCAGGCAACTCACGCTCGCCGGCCTCGAAGTGGAGTCGGTCACTCCCGTCGCGCCGCCGTTCTCGGGTGTGATGGTGGGCGAAGTGCTGGAGTCGGGTCGCCATCCGGGCGCAGAGAAGCTGTTTCTGTGTCAGGTTACGACCGATGGATCCAATCGCTTGCAGATAATTTGCGGCGCGACTAACGTGCGTCCGGGATTGAAGGTAGCCGTTGCCATGGTGGGGGCAAAGTTGCCGAATGACGTGAACATCAAGCGCACCAAACTGCGTGGGCTCGAGTCGAACGGCATGCTGTGCTCGGCACGCGAATTGGGCATGGGTGAGGAACACGATGGGATCATGGAGCTACCCGAGGAGCTGAGGCTCAATCAGGATTTGCGCGCGGCCCTGGATCTCGACGATGTGACGCTGGAAGTGAACGCGACACCCAATCGCGGCGATTGCATGAGCGTGTTCGGTATCGCGCGCGACTATGCGGCGGCGCAGGAACGACGTTATCTCACCGCCCGCGTCAGCCCGGTCGCGGTGCACAGCGCGGCTGCATTTCCGGCAACACTCGATGCTGCTGCGGCTTGCCCGGTGTTCGCGACGCGGGTGATCCGCGGTGTCAAGGCGGGTGCAGTGTCGCCGGCGTGGCTGCGCGAACGCCTGCGTCGAGTCGGCGTCAACAGCATTTCGCCGATCGTGGACGTCACGAATTATGTGATGATGGATCTGGGCCAACCGATGCACGCCTACGATCTCGCGCGAGTCGACCAAGGCATTCGAGTAAGAATGGCGAAGCCAGGCGAACGTCTCACGCTGCTGGATGACAAGGAATACGTGCTCGATCCCGACTTTCTGGTCATCGCCGACGCGCGCGGACCGATTGGGCTCGCAGGGATCATGGGTGGCCGGGACACGGCGATTTCCGATGCGACGAGCGATGTGCTGTTGGAAGCGGCGCATTTTTCGCCCGCTGCGGTTGCCGGGCGCGCGCGCCGGCTTGGACTGTTCACCGATGCCGCCCAACGGTTCGAGCGCGGAGTCGATCCCACGTTGCCGCCGATTGCCCTGGAGCGGGCGACCGCGCTCCTGCTGGGAATAGTGGGAGGCGAGCCGGGACCGGTCCAAGTGACTTGCGCTGCCCCGCACGGGGCTTCCGATGCGGAAGGCTGGGTGAGCTTGCGCCGTTCTCGTTTGGCGAGACTGCTGGGGGCACACGTGCCCAACGATGAAGTGCAGGCCGTGCTAGCCGCCATCAGCGATCGTGTCGAGGCAGCGGAGGGCGGCTGGCGCGCGCGTCATCCGCCGCATCGCTTCGACATACGCATCGAAGAGGATCTCATCGAAGAAGTGGCACGGTTGCGTGGCTTCGACAGCATCGCCGAGAGGCATGCCACTGCGCCGCAGATCGCCGGGGAGGCCACCGAATCTCGGGTGCCGAGCGATCGCTTGTTGACGGCGATGGTCGATCGTGGCTATCGCGAAGTCATTACCTATAGTTTCGTTGACTCAGCCTTACAGCGGCAATTGTTTCCCGAGACGCCTGCGCTGGCGTTAGCGAACCCCATTTCCGAGGACCTCAGCGACATGCGGGTGTCGCTTTGGAGCGGCCTCGTGCAGGCATGCCGTGAAAATCTGCGGCGCCAACAAACGCGAGTGCGTCTGTTCGAGATCGGCAAGAAGTTTCTGGTACGAGGCGGCGGCGATCTCGAGGAGATCGAAACGCTTGCCGGAATTGCGACCGGCACGCGTTGGCCGGAGCAGTGGGGCAGTGCAAGTGAGCCGCTCGATTTTTATGACGTCAAAGGGGATGTGGAGAGCGTGTTGGGATTGACGGGTGATGCCGCTTCGGTGCGCTTCGAGGCGGATTCCTTGGGCTGCCTGCGTCCGGGACGCTGCGCGCGAATTTATCGGGGCGCGAACGCGGTCGGATGGCTCGGTGAACTTCATCCGCAGATTGTCAAGGCGCTAAATTTACCGCCTAGAATTTTATTGTTTGAATTAGAAACTGATATAGCAATGATCTGTAAGCCATTGCAATTTAAAAAGATTACAAAATTTCCCACCGTGCGTCGTGATTTGGCAATTGTAATTGCCGAGAGTGTCCCGCTCGCAGTTTTGCAGGAAAATGTTACTGTTAGCGCATCAGGTCTCTTGAGCGAGCTGCGAATATTCGATGTATATCGCGGCCCCGGCGTAGAAACTGGTCGAAAAAGTATCGCTTTAGGCTTGATTTTGCAGGACTCTTCCCGCACTCTTACCGACGTTGACGCAGATGCCGTGGTGACCGCAGTGGTCGCTCGGTTACGGGATGTATTGAGCGCCACAATAAGAGATCAATAAGCATGGCAGCCCTGACGAAGGCAGAAATGGCGGAGGCCCTGTTTGATCAATTGGGCCTAAACAAGCGGGAGGCGCGAGAGCTCGTGGACTTGTTCTTCGAGGAAATCCGGGCCGCGCTGTCTTCGGGCGAGCAAGTAAAACTCTCCGGCTTCGGCAATTTCGATCTGCGTGACAAGAACCGGCGTCCGGGACGCAATCCCAAAACCGGCGAGGAAATTCCCATCAGCGCTCGTCGCGTTGTTACATTCCGTCCGGGCCAGAAACTGAAGGCCCGCGTCGAGGCGTATGCTGGAACCAAGCAACAATAGCGAACTGCCCCCGATTCCGGGAAAGCGGTATTTCACCATTGGTGACGTCAGCGACCTGTGCGGCGTCAAGCCGCATGTGCTGCGCTACTGGGAGCAGGAATTTCCGCAGCTCAAGCCCGTCAAGCGCCGCGGCAACCGCCGGTATTACCAGCGGCAAGACGTCTTGATCATCCGACAGATACGCAGCCTTCTGTATGAGCAGGGATTTACCATCGGCGGGGCGCGAAACCGCCTAACCGGCGACGACGCTCAGGTGGACCTCAATCAAAGCCAACAGCTCATTCATCAGATGCGGCTCGAGCTCGAAATGCTGATCAAGATTCTGCGCCGCTAGGGACGCGGCATTCATGGCCCGTTTGGGCTATCATTCGCTCCCTCGGTCGGGGCGTGGCGCAGCCTGGTAGCGCACTTGCATGGGGTGCAAGGGGTCGCAAGTTCGAATCTTGTCGCCCCGACCAATTCAAATAATGACTTACTATTTGAGCCTCGAGGCCTTTTATCGCTTGGGTACACTTGGGGGTACCCTTTGTCCTCTTCGAGTTTGCTTTCTCCCACATTCCTAAGCGTCGAGGCGCGACGTTAGTGCCGACCTCCGGCAAGATTTTCTCAATCGCAAATCAGCGTGGAGGCGGTGTTTGTCGAGCCGTCGTGTCCGGGCATCGCTGCATCGATCCGCTACGGTTTTTCCCCCATTGCTCAGGCAACCCCTGGAGCGGACAGTATCTTGGCGCGGACTACAACCGGTCCCGCACCGCTCGTTGTTCCGAATACGCTGGTAGCTCAAGGGATAGGTAGTTCTGCATGGACAAGCTGCAAGGAAAGTGGCAGAACGTTTACCTTCGCGGCGCCGCACTGGCGGCGGCCGGCGCGGTCCTACTGAGCGGCTCCATAATCGCGCAAGGTCTATCCAGCGGCGTGAATGCGCTGCCGCCCGTCCCGGCGGGCAGCCCTCGATACTTGAAAGAGACGTGGCGTTCGGCACTCCAAGCGCCGATGCCGTTCGGCGCCACGCCGGGCGTGATTCCATCCACGCTTCCGCGAAGCTTCACGGATGAAGATCCACAGGGCGACTACGGCAGCTACCAAGTGAACGGACTCACTCATACCGCCGCCGAGGCCTTCTTCCAGCCGCTGGGGACCAACGGCCGCACCTGTGGCTCGTGTCACGTTCCTTCCCAGGGCATGGGCGTCAGCGTTGAGAACCTGAAAGAACGCTTCGACGCCTCCGGTCCGCGAGATCCGGTTTTCGCACCGGTTGACGGGGCGAACTGTCCGAGTGCGGTCACCCGCTCGTTGACCTCTCCGTCTCCGCTGGGCAGTTTGGCCGGCGAGGGTTCGTACGACGACGCCGATCCACGCCCGTATTCGTTGCTGCTGAGTCGCGGCGTGTTCCGTATTTTTCTGCCGCTGCCCTCCAACGCGGAATTCACTGTCAAGGTGGTGCGCGACGCAGCCGGCTGCAACATAAATCGCAAGTACAACCGCACCGTCGACGAGCAGGGGCGCACTACGCAAATCATTTCGGTCTACCGCCGTCCGAAGGTTTCGACCAACCTGCGTTTCATGACGACGACGCTCGCGAACACCTACCCCGCGATTTATTCGTTCGATCCATATACCGGATTACCGCTTCCGACCGACTCCGATGGCGTAGTCGAGAGCGGAAACATCATGTGGGACGGGCGCGAGCCGACGCTCGAGTCCCAGGCGATCAACGCCACTCTCACCCATGCGCAAGCACTGGCGTCACCGACTGCCGCGCAAGTCAAGCAGATCGTCTCTTTCGAATCGCAGTTCTTCAGCGCTCAGCATGATCTCACCGCAGCGGGGTCCCTGACCGCCGCGGGAGCGCAGGGTGGTCCTAAATTTCTGTCGGCTACGGCAGCGGCGGGAACCAACGCGGTGACCGACCCGAACTACGTGCCGATGACGCTGTTCGATTCGTGGAGCGCGAACACAGGCACCTCGAAAGCCGACCTGATGCGGCAGTCGATCTATCGCGGCGAGCAGATCTTCAACCTGCGCCCGTTCACGATCTCGAACGTGCCCGGTTTCAACGATGTTCCCCCGGTCAACAACAGCTTCAATGGCGGCTGCGCGTTCTGCCACTCGCAGACCAACTCGGGAACGGATGTGTTTCCCCGCTCGCAGCAGGACATTGGAACGACTGGAACGAGCAAGGCGTTCGGCGGCACGGCTCCGGCGAACGACCTGCCGGTGTTTGAGTTGACCTGCGCGGCGGGAACGAGCACCCCGTACCTCGGCAGCGTGATTCGAACGAACGATCCGGGGCTGGCACTGGTCACCGGCAAGTGTGCGGACATCGGTAAAGTGACTGTCTCAACAATGCGCGGGCTCGCCGCACGCGCGCCGTATTTCCACGACGGCTCGGCCGCGACCCTGATGGATGTCGTCAACTTCTACAACCGTCGCTTTTCCATTGGGCTGTCGGCGCAAGAAAAGGTCGATCTGGTCAACTTCCTAAACTCGCTCTGATCCTTTTTACTTGAGCAGGAGGCTTCGGCAACGCATATCCGAGCGACGGATTTCCGAGAATATGACGGCTTTGGAGTTTTTTTCCGTAGAGACCCCGTTGCGCCGATGCGCTCGAATGCCCGCTCGAATCCGAGTTTGAGGTCCCTACGAGAGAAGCTCCTGGTGGCACCAATCGGTCTTTTGGGCGGTTAGTTGTGCGGTTTTAGGTGGCGGTGAGTGGAACCGCCGTGGGTGTGGGACTTGGTGACGCTCACCGAGATCAAGTTAAGTTGACCGTGCCGGACGCCGCGCTCGGCGATGATTTCATCCGAAAATTCGTGCACCTTCGCGATGGGACCCTTGAGCATCACTGTCTCGATGCACTCCTCATGGTCCAAATGGGCGTGCATAGTCGAAATCATCAAGAGGTGATGATCGTGCTGGATGCGCGTTAAACGCTCGGCGAGCTCGCGCTCGTGGTGGTTATACACGTAAGAGAGCGCGGCGACGCAGGAGCCTTTGTTATCGCGCTTCTGCTCATTTTGTTGCAAATGCGAGCGCAAAATATCTCGCACGGCCTCGCTTCGCGTGGCATAGCCTCTTTCCTTGATAAGGCTATCAAACGCCTCTGCGAGGTTCTCATCGAGAGAGATGGTAAATCGATCCATGCAGCACCCACATGATCGCGGCGGCGATCCACTCCTCATCATTGTCCATGTCCACCATTTACGCAAACAGCGGTCTGGTGCAATCGCCGAGCAAATTCCGGTCGGATGTCTGCCAGGAGCGACAGATTCGCACCCAATCCGCTTCCGCTACAGTCACCGCCCCGGGTCTTCTACGTACGTAGTCCCTCGTACTTGTGGGTGGATGATGTTACCGAGCCGTAATGAATAGCGCCGGTTTTGCTTTTATAAAATGAGACTTTCGCCTTTCGTCACGAGCATTTTCCATGACGGGTCTCCTGTGTTTCATTCGTTTCCTCTCTAAAATGCGCAACATGGATACACTCGCCGAACCTGGCGTTTCTTCTACGGTTCTGCGTCACAGTCTGCTTACACGGGCGGCGCACTGGACTAATGCCTTATCCATGGGCATCCTCATGATGAGTGGTTTGCAAATCCTCAATGCGCACCCGTCGCTTTACTGGGGGCAGACGGGGTATGACTCCAAGGCCGCCTGGTTCAATATCACAAGCGGCGACGAGAACCCACCGCAGGGAACGCTTCAGATTGGCCGGTCAGTGTTTCGCACCACCGGTCTCTTGGGTATCGTGACTAGCGGCGGTCACGTCGAGAAGAAGGCTTTTCCGGATTGGCTCACCATCCCGAGAAATCGAGATCTCGGATCGGCTCGACGCTGGCATTTCTTCTTTGCGTGGATCTTGGTTGCGAACGGCATCATCTATCTAGTTGTAACCGCCATCACGGGGCGTTTGAAGCGTGACCTATTGCCGCGATCCAGCGAACTTGCTCCGAAGCAACTGGCTGCGCAGCTCTGGAGCCACATGCGGCTGCGGTTCCCAAAAGGCGAGCAGGCTCGCACCTACAATTCCTTGCAAAAATTGTCGTATTCAGCGGTCATTTTCGGCCTGGGTCCCCTGATGGTGTTGAGCGGCCTCACGATGTCGCCGGGACTCGATGCGGCGATGCCTTTCCTGGTCGATCTCTTCGGGGGCCGTCAATCAGCGCGCTCCATTCATTTCATCGCCGCGAACTTGCTAATGCTGTTTTTCCTTGCACACATGGCTGCGCTCATTGCCGTCGGAGTGTGGAACGAACTGCGCTCCATGATTACCGGACGCTATCGTCTCGAACATGCGGAGTGACGATGGGACGTATTCTTCTGTCACGCCGGCGATTTCTGCAGACTACCGCGATCAGCTTCGGCAGCCTCATCGGCGCGGGTTGCGATCAAATGGTTCAGACGCCGTCCTTTAAACCGAAAGTCAATGCTGAACCATTGACGCTGCACGGTCAGAGGCTGCTGCTGCGCGGGCAATCGCTTGCGCGGGAGTTTTCGCTGGCCGACGTGGCGCCGCAATTTCCTTCCACAGGCACTACGGTGCCGCAGGACTCCGAATATCAACGGTTGCTGGAACAGCAATTTGCCGCTTGGCGGCTCCAGGTCGATGGTCGGGTAGAGCGCCCGACGAGCTTCAGTCTTTCGGAGCTGCAATGCTTGCCGTCTCGCACGCAGATCACCCGTCACGATTGTGTAGAGGGCTGGAGTGCGATCGCCCGCTGGCAGGGCGTGCCGCTAAGTCTGTTGCTGCACTACGCACAACTCAAAGCCGATGCTCGGTATGTCGTATTTCACTGCGCCGATACTGTCGGCGGTGGGTCGCAAATGGGCGGCGGGGGGGGCGGTCGATATTATGAGTCGATTGATCTGATCGACGCTTTTCACCAGCAAACCATCTTGGCGTACTCTCTTAATGGCAAGCCGCTACCGGTAGAAAACGGAGCGCCGCTAAGACTACGGCTCGAACGGCAGCTTGGCTATAAGCATGCAAAGTATGTCATGCGAGTGGAGGTCGCGGCTCGACTCGACCTGATCGGTGCGGGGAAGGGCGGCTACTGGGAGGACCGGGGATATGAATGGTACGCCGGCATCTGAAACTGCGCGCACGGGGCATAGGGCGGGCGGCTTCTCCGTTAAGTAAAACCGCGACGGAGATAACAGACCCAGCCCTCAGAGTGGGTGAAGCTCTCTCCTGCAACAAAAGGAGCGCTTCGTGAATGTGTTAGACGTTTTCATCCTGTCTTTCTGCGTCGCATTTATTGTGACGAGCAATCGATTCAAGTCGCTGCTGGTTGCATTCGGTCGGCGGGTTCACTAGGGACGGCGCGCGTACTGCGCGTCGAATAGCGCTTCGAGTTTGGGATGGACCCCCCGGAACTGGTCGACGACCTGCTTCGCCCAATCGAAGTATTCGCGTTTGCGCTCGATGCCCCAGTCTGCCGGCGGCGAGGCGTTTAAGTCGCGCAGGTTGCAGATCTTGTCGGCGAGCTTTACGAGCTTCGCCTGGTCGCTGATGCTGGACGCGTGCAGTATCTGCTGACGCTTGCGTTCCGCTTTTTTCAGTTTCATGTCGTCCGTGACTTGCACGACGACCACTGCGACCGCCGCGCCGAAATGGGCTTTGAGCTCTTCTGCCGTCGTATCCGTGTCCTCAATTGTGTCATGGAGCAGCGCCGCCATGAGCACGATCACGTCCTTGACGCCGGCCTCATTGGCAAGAACATTGGCGAGAGCGATTGGATGATTGATATAGGGGGACGCCCTTGCATCCTTTCTCCGCTGGTCGCGGTGTTTCTGAGCAGCAAATGCAGTTGCCGCGATGAATGCCGGCAGCGGCCGCGATTCCGGTAGTTCCATCGCTTCTCCTCCCGTGTCGTGGCCCGGCCTGGCGCCGGTTTCCGTTGCCCGTAGATGAGTATAGCC
>JBBROC010000012.1:0-58549 GCA_038229815.1 Steroidobacterales bacterium
AGTGGGCCAGCAACGATCAGGGCGTAGCACCCGATGTCGTCATGGCCTGCTGTGGCGACGTGCCCACGTTGGAGACCCTCGCGGCTGTCTCCATCATGCGCATACATCTGCCGCAGCTCAAAATCCGATTGGTCAACGTTATCGATTTGTTCAAACTGCAGCCCTCCAGCGAACACCCGCATGGATTGAACGATATAGATTTCGATGAGCTTTTTACCAAGGATAAACCGGTCATCTTTGCTTTCCATGGTTACCCCTGGCTGATCCACCGGCTAACTTATCGACGCACCAACCATGACAACATCCACGTCCGCGGTTACAAGGAAGAAGGCACCATCACCACACCCTTCGATATGACGGTGTTGAACGACCTGGATCGCTTTCACCTCGTCATGGACACCGTCGATCGCGTGCAACAAACCGGGTACGAGGGTGTCCGACTGAAGCAGCAACTCGAGGTCAAGTTGATCGAACACAAGCAATACATTGACAAAAACGGCCAAGACATGCCCGAGATTAGGAATTGGGAATGGGGCAAAGACCTCAGAGCTAGCTGACCCCGCTCTAGAATTACACGGCAAGCCAGAATTAGGGCTCGAGGGCTCTACTGGCTGTTCCCGCGACCCATGCGACGCACGAATCTGCACGACTTCTTTGCCGAGTTCCGGCGCTACACGTTAAAAGAATTGGACTTCACGCAGGAAGGTTGCGTCATCGATCGCTTTCGCACAAATTTCGCGGGCCGCTCCAACGTCAAGTTTCCGATGGTGCACTGGAGCCACACGACAAGAAGTGTGCTCACCATGGATTGGGTGGAGGGCATGCGCGTCGGCGAGGCCGCAGGCTCTCTCGCTCCGAGGGAGAAGCAACGGCTTGTCATGTTGAGTCACTTTGTGTGTTCAATCCAAATCAGCTCGATCCAGCTTGTCCATGCGCGGTCGCCGCACTGGAAGACGATCCTTTCTATCGCTGCATTTCCGGTACCGTGGTCACGAGCAATTATTATTCGATCATAGACTACATGAGCGATAAAGCTGTCGCATAAGTGGCGAGGGACGCGTGGTATCTGCCGATCATCGCGGTTGATCCGGCCGCACAAGGAAAAGGACTTGGGCGCCAACTTCTCGCTCAAACACTTACGGAGGCAGATGCCAATGGCGCAGCGTGTTACTTGGAAACTTTTAGTCCTCGAAACCTGCGGTTCTACGAACGCCTTGGTTTCATCACGCAAGCGCGGCTGCATGAGCCGACCACGGGATCTGACTACGCCATCAGGACTCGTCGTCCCCAGACCTCCAGAAGTTTGGGCGAACTCGGTGCGGTGCCACCAGCGTCTGCTGCTCCTTTTGAGTGACCCCAAACCCACATGGCCGGTTCTATTGGTTTGCGTAGAGCTTCACGAGCCGATAGAGAAACGTCCGCCCCTCGTAGACGGACTGGACGCGGACTCGCTCGTTGAGGCCGTGTATGCCACCACCGTCGGGGTCGGTGAAAATGCCTGTAATTCCGTACGTCGGTATCCCGACCGGATTCAGGAACTGTGCATCAGATGCGCCGGGCTCGAGCGCCGGTACTATGGGGACACCGGGCCAGAGATCGTGGGCGACTGTTTCCACCGGTTTGAGGATTCTCGGAGTCAATGGCGACGGGTTGGCCAATGGCCCCCGGATCTCCGGAATGCTAACTGCGACCGTCGGATCGTCGGCGATCTCCACGAGCTGAGCGAGGATCTCCTCGCGGGCCACTCCGGGAAAAATTCGGCAGTTGATGTTGGCCTTCGCCCGCTGGGGCAGCGCGTTGGTAGCATGGCCGGCCGAGAGCATCGTGGCGACGCACGTAGTACGCAGCATGGCGTGCCAATTTCGGTCCTGGTCTAAGATTGTAACAGCGGCGGCATTCCCGGGGTTTGCGACGACAGCCGCCATCGCAGCGCCCTTCTCGCCACCAACGATCTTGGACATGCCGGCAAAATAGCCACGGTTCGCGTCATCGAGCTGAACCGGAAATTCGTAGTGACTCACCCGGTCGACTGCTCGCACCAGATGATAGATCGCGTTATCCGGAACCGGCCGGGAGCTGTGACCGCCTGGATTAGTTACCTCAAAGACGAAGTTCTGGGAGACTTTTTCGGCTGCCAGCACTTCGAGCGCAATTCGGTGACCCTGTGCATCAAGGTCTCCATCAACGCCCTCTGTTAGGGCAAATTCCGCATCAATCGCATCACGGGCGTTCGCGGCCAGCCAGCCGGCCCCATTGAGTGCGCTGTTGGTTTCCTCTCCGCAAGTTAGCGCCAGTTTGATCGAACGCCTAGGTTTGAATCCTTCTTCGCGATAGCGGACCAAGTTATCCACCCAGATCGCCGCCTGCGCCTTCATGTCGCTCGTTCCACGACCATAGAAGTACCCGTTTTCCTCAATCAGCGTGAACGGATCGCGGGTCCAGTCCTCGCGCTTCGCCTCGACAACATCGATGTGCGCGAGCATCAGAATCGCCTTCGACTTGGGGTCCGAGCCATGCAGAACGGCGAGCAAACCACCCTCTTTGGGATGTCCCTCCGGCACAAATATGCGCAGCTCCCTCTCGGGGTAACCAGCCGCCTTCAAGTGCGCTGCCATGCGCGTGGCGGCAAGCGTGCAGTCCCCACCTGACAATGTCGTGTTGGTCTCGACGAGTTCCTTGTAAGTATCGTGAAACCGCGTTAATCCGTCATCACCTGCGTACGCGAGTTCAGCCCCGGCCGCACCCAGGACCACCATTGCGATTGCCACCATCATCCTGTGTGCGAAGTTCATACGGCTCCCGGTGAATGAATTTCTTGGCGCGCTCGTGCGGAACAGCAGCTTACTCGATTTTGAAGGGCCGCTTTTAGGGCGGCGCGAGCTTCCGCATTCCGCTTGCAGGACTCGGGAGTATAGGAATAGGGACAGCCGCTGTTGAACTATCGGCACCCGCCCATCTGTATCGCGGCTGCTACTGGATCAAATTCAGCAGCGTGGGCGCGAGTTCCTTAGAGCTTACTGGTGGGTCTCGCCTGATTTCAGGCCCGATACGAAGTAAGGCCGCCGACGACGGTCCTCACGACTTTGATATCCTTTATCTTACCGGGATCGACTGTATGAGGATCTTCCGAAAGCAGGACGAAGTCAGCAAGCTTGCCCGTCTCGATTGACCCCTTGATGGATTCTTCGCGGGTGGCGTACGCGCCGTTCAAAGTATTGATCCGGATGGCCTCGTCTACCGTTACGCGCTGATTTGCTCCCCATACCTCGCCGTTCCATCCGGTGCGGGTCACCATGCCTTGAATGCCCATGAGCGGCGCGAAGGGACCTGGATCGAAATCCGATCCCGCAGCCGCCACGATGCCCGCGTCCAGAAAGGTGCGGTAAGCCATGCAGTGTTTCATCAGGTCTTCGCCGTAGAAATGGAATTTGTCGGCGTTGTAGTAGGCGTAGGATGTAAACGGCGTCGGCACTGCGCCAATCGCCCTCATGCGCTGAATAAGACCGTCATTGACCAGGGTGCAATGAGTTATTCGAGGTCTCGCATCCGCCTGCGGCACCAAACTCAGCGCTCGCTCATATGCCGTGAGCACGTGGTCGATGGCCACATCGCCGTTGGCATGGCAATTCATTTGAATGCCCGCTCGATGCACCCGTTCGCACCAGGCGTTGAGTATTTCCTGGGTTTCCGTCACGTTTCCTTTGTATCCCGAGGTCGCGCCCGGATAGGGAGAACTCAACGCCATGGTGCGCTCCGAGAACGATCCGTCCGTGGTGTGCTCGTAGGTTGCGCCCAACCGTATCCATTCATCGCCGAGACCGGTGGTCATGCCCGCGGAGATCATCGCCTCCAATTGCGCGCCGTCCGCCTCGTAGCTAACGCGGTGTTTGAGATCGCCCCGCTCGCGTACTTGCTCGAGAGCGCGAAGGTTGCCGCTCTCGTGACAGACGCTGGTCAGCCCGTAGCGCGCGAATTGCTTGGAGATGAATGAGAGCCCCGACCGTTCGCGCTCCAAGGTCTGCTCGGCGCTGTACTGCGGCCGATCGCCTACTTTGTCAAACACGTCCATCGCGTTGTCCGACACCCGCCCGTTCAGATCGCCCCCCGCATCCCGATCAAAGGTGCCGCCAGGTACCGGTGGCGTGTTTCGGGTGATTCCCGCCAACTGGAAGGCCTTGCTGTTGTAGAAGCTGGTGTGTCCGCCGCGATGATGGACCGCGACGGGATGATCAGTGGACACCCGGTTGAGGTCGTGGACGTTGAGCAGGCGCTTGTCGGTGACCTTGGTGTCGTCGAAAAAATATCCCTCCACCCACATCCCCTGGGGTGTAGAGGCCGCTTTGGCATGAAGCTTCTCGACGATGCTGTCGATGCCGACGAATTCGACCTCATAGGGATTGCCAACCAACACATCGTAGAGCAGCGTCGTCCCCGAAGCGTGGTTGTGGCAGTCGATGAATCCGGGAACCAGCGTCATCCCCCCGGCGTCCAGCGCCTCGGTGTTCCTGCCGATCAGTCCTTTCAGTTCCGCGATGCTGCCTACTGCCATAAAACGACCACGCTTAACTGCACAAGCTTCAGCGAGGGGCGCGCGCGAGTTCATCGTATGGATTTTGGCGTTGTACACGACCAGGTCGGCACGCCTTTCATCTACCGTGGCGGCAATAGCCCGGGGGCCGCGGGCTGCGGCCAACACACCGATGCCGGCACCACTCAGACCAAGAAAACGCCGGCGGGTCAACCGATGCAAAGTTTTCATGAGATTCCACTTTAAGCGAATCGGAGGCCAGGGGCTAGTGACCGAATTCCGCGAGACACCACCGCACACCGCCGCCGATCCGTCTTCGGATACGTTTGGCCAAGAACCGCGGATGATCGACACTTGCAGATGGCCGCCTTGCGCGGCGCTAAAATGCTTCGCTCACAGACTCTTTGACTACGTTTTGACGCTCGACGTATGCGAGGCAACGCACTGCCATTTGTCGCCTGCCATCTTTACCCAGGTATCAGCGAAGCGCACACGCGAATCCATGGTCTTACCAGATGAACTTACTCGCCAAAAGCGGCGAGGCCAGATCAGGATTATTCGACTTCTGCAAATTCAGCCACTGGTTTTCAAGTGCCGCAATCGCTTTCTCCGTACTCGCATTAGGTTGCTGCGCCTGCGCTGATGTAAAGCTCAACAGCGATAGCAACCCAAGCATGCACAGTCCGCGTGAATGTTTCATGGGTTTCCTTGCTATTTAACAGGTCGAAAAATCTTAGAGAGTTCCAATTACACGCTCCTGCAGCACTAATGTCGACGCAAAATATTGCTCGTATGAGCTGCCAGCTCATCACTCAGTGAGTTCAGACGCCGATTGACTCACATCGGCCGATACCAGACGTCCGAGACTGCTGCTTCGGGCAGCACGAAAAAAACTGCCTGTTCGTCCTGGGTCGAGACTGGGCCTCATCATTCACGAGACGGGAAGCCAATCATGTATTAAGTCAATCAAACTGCGCCAGACTGAGGTATAGCCGGAACCCGGTCAGCGACCGCGCGGCAAACGGTCGCTGACCGGCCCAATAGCGGCCATTCGCTATGGCAGATCACCCTTCAATTTGCGTCATTCGCCGGGTGATTGACGAGCCAAACGGTAAGTGCTCTATTGGCGGACGAGCACGCAAGGAGCGTCGTCTAATCGATCGTTTACATGCCTCAGAGAACGTCAATCGTCAGCCGAAGGCAATGCATAGCTATGATCACGTGGAGTCGGTGGCAGCGGTGTTACAAGAGAAGGAATGCAACGTTATTCGCATACTTCGCCCTCGTCGGTTGCGGGGGCGGTAATCACAGCCCGGGAAGTAGCATGGTGGTCGGGACTATAGCGGGACTGTCTGGGAGTGGTCTTGTTTTGCAACTGAATGGAGGCGATAACCTCACCATTATCAACAGTGGAGCTTTTACATTTAATACGGCTTTGACCAACGGACGAGCTATAGCGTTACCGTACTGACTCAACCAACCAACCCAGTTCAGTCGTGCACCGTTGGGAACGGAACCGGGACCGCTGGTGGCGCCGGTGCAACGGCTGCCACGGTGACTTGCGTCACGTCTTCTTACAAGATTGGCGGCAGTGTTTCAGGATTGCTGGGTAGCGGCCTCGTATTGAGCAACAACGGAGGCGACAACCGGAGCATCGCGGCCGATGGATCGTTCACCTTCGCGACGAAGGTGGATTCGGGGAAGATTTACGCGATACGCGTTGCAACTCAACCCACGAATCCTGCACAGAATTGCTCAGTGAGCTATGGATCGGGCACGGTTGCCTCCGCGGACATTTCCAGCGTAAAAGTTGTATGTTCTAGCATTGGTCGATTTGCGTTCTTTACCAGCCAGGCCATACCTGGGCAAAGTCCGCCGCAAACGCCGGGGATATGGGCTGCCACTATAAATCCTATGACGGGTGCCTTGAGCCTGGTGGCAGGCAGTCCGTTCGCTGCCGCCGGTGCCGATCCCTCGTGGATTGCGGCAGATCCGCAGACTCACTACGTGTATGTCACCAATTACGACTTGAACAACGTTTCGGCTTATTCGGTCGATCAAGTGAGCGGCGTGTTAGCCCAGCTGCCCTCTAGTCCGTATGTTTCCGACAAGGCGCCGGTATTCATTATTGTCGAGCCAAAAGATCGCTTCGTTTATGTTATTGGTGCAGGGGGTATCTCTGGTTACGCCAAGACCCAAAATACCGGTGCGTTAGTCCCAATCGCTGGGTTGCCTATTGCGGCAGGCGTTAATCCGACCAAAGCGGTGATAGAGCCGAGCGGGCACTATCTGTATGTCAGCAACACTGGGGGGAACTCCGTATCGGCGTTTTCCATCGATTCGGTCACGGGCGCGCTCACGGCGGTGGCGGGCAGCCCTTTTGCGAGCGGAAGCGCGCCGGGGTTTATCACCATCGACTTCTCAGGCAGATTCGTCTACGTGTCTAATTGCTGGCCCTTGCCGGCCTCTCAGTTGAATTGCGTCGGTACAATGGGGCACGGGGTGACCGCCTATGCAATTGACATGGGCAGCGGTGCGTTGTCGCTCGCCGGCGGACCGTATGCACCGACATCGTTTGGCGAAGGGCCCTTCGCCACCTCGCCGACTGCCAACTTTGCATTCTTTGAGGACCAGGGCATTGGCGCGGAGTGGACGTATGACATCGATCCTACCCATGGCACGTTGGCATTCAGTTCGCTTCAGCGGTACGGTGACTTGGGAAACTTCAGCCTATCGATGGCCGTCGAGCCCGGCGGACGGTTCGCCTATATCGTTGATATTACCGTCATTATGAATCCAAACGACGGCGTGCATACCTACATCATCGACGGGAACACTGGCGCATTCAGTGCGGCACCAGGCGTACCGTATTTCTTCGGACCAAACATGACGTCTTTTATTGTGGCGCGGTAGGGCGCTCAATCGATGAGTTGAATCTCGCTTGGTGGCTGACAGCCGCCGTTCGGACACTACGCGATTAAGGCGCCCATCCGGCCCGATTCAATTGGGACTGCGAGGAGCACCTGTAGCACGGACCTAGCAAAGACCGGGGCGCGTATAACCCATTTGCTACAGCCATCGGATCTGGATCAACGGATGCATCGAAGTGTGGCAGCACCCGATAACCAAAATTGGGGCTAGACAGATCTGATACGGAGACGCTCGTGGCGCAAGCACTGATGAGCAAGACAGCGATCAGTAACGTGGCTTTTGTGCAATGCGCGAGTGAAGTCATGACATCTCTCAAAAATTATTAGGGCGTGATTGCGACCGGTACCTGACGGATTGAACCCTAGCATCGTTCCTAACCATGGGCAATAAAATTGGCGCAGACGATCACGGTATCAGGCGCATACCGGCCAGGAGCCGACGGTCCTCGGTGGGTGGCGAACGTCCGCAAACAGGAATTCTCGCTGAAACCAAATTGCCGTCAGCATGCACGGCACATTACTTTGGAGCCCGTTTTGCATTTGCCGGCATGAGCTCGCGCAAAGTGAGCACTTCCGCCGCCACGGCTGCCTTGATCGTGGGCTCGCGGTCCGGCGCAAACAGCGCGGAGTGTAATGATGGAAGCGTTGCCCTTGATTTCATCGCCGCGTCATATTTCGTTTGCTCCACAGCGCCGATGCGCAGCATCAGCGTGGGCACTCCTGCACGCTGAAACGCAGAAAAATCTTCGCTCGCCATTTCGGGTGGTATGTCCTTCACTTGCGCGGGTCCCAGTTCGCGCAGCAGGGTCGCCGCTACGCGTTGCGTCAGTGCCGGATCATTCACCAGCGCGTAGCCGCGATTAGAACGCTCAATCATCGGCTCGCGAGGCGCGTCTGCCGCTGCGGCCTCGGCTTTAGCAATGCGATCAATGGCGTTCAGCAGGTGTTCCCGCACTGGCTCAGTGAGCGAGCGAACGGTGAGCTCGAGCTTTACTTCGCTGGGGATGATGTTGCTCTTGGTACCGCCATGTATTGAGCCGACAGTGATCACGGCCGCATCGAACGGTGAGGTTTCGCGCGAGACGATGGTTTGCAGCGACAAGACGGTGCGCGCGGCGATCACGATGGGGTCCACGGTGGTTTCCGGACGGGCACCATGGCCGCCTACACCGAAAATGGTGATTTTTACGGTATCAATATTACTTAGCAACGGCCCGGCGTGATAACCGACAATGCCCGCGGGGTAGCGTGCATCATCGTGTACGGCGATCGCGTAATCAGGACGCGGAAAACGGGTCAACAATCCATCGGCCAGCATCGCGGCGGCGCCACCGCCCATCTCCTCGGCCGGTTGGCCAATCATGACCAGCGTGCCGCGCCATAGGTTGCGCGAACTTGCCATGATCCGTGCCGTCGCCATCCATGCAGCCATATGAACGTCGTGCCCACAGGCGTGCATCACGCCTACGTCTACCCCGTTGTCGTCTTTTATACGCACTGTGCTTGCGTAAGGCAGCCCCGTCTTCTCTTCTACGGGCAACGCGTCCAATTCAGTTCTCAGTAGCACGACGGCGCCATTTCCGTTTTTTAAAACACCGACCACACCCGTGCCGCCAATTGCTGTGCTGACGTCGTACCCAAGCACGCGCAGTCCCGCGGCAAGCTTGGTGGCAGTCTGCTGCTCGTGGTGCGATAGCTCCGGATGCCTATGCAGGTCGAAATACAGTGCCTCGGACTGCGGATAAACCGCATTGACCTCAGCTGTAATGGCGGTGCCGCCTTGTGCATTACCGCGAGCAGCGAGCAATAGGAACCATGCAAGCCCGAGATACCGGTGTTTCATACGACCCCTTAGCGCAAATATTCTCTGGCGCCGGAAAATCCGCGCCATTGTACATTGCCGTCCGCTAAGTCCCTGGACCCGCTGTATGTACCTGTGGCCTGGGACCGGACTCGAGAACTTGCCCCGTTCAACCTCGCGCTCGACAGCGAGCTGCGGTCTTGCGATCTGGTAAAGCTGGGAGTCCGCGACGTTTGCCATGGTGAGCGGGTGGCCGGAATCCCGCGTGCCAATAGTGCAAGACTGTCCAAGAGCAGAATATAGCCAGTCGCGTAACTCCGCGATGCAGCGATAGATAATTTGTGTGCGACACGCAGGCGCTCTTGCCTGATGCTTGGCATTATAGCGACATGAGTGCGCTTGCCGTTCGCGGATTAGTCATCGTTGCCATTGCCGTTTTGGCCACTCTCCCGTGCCCGGCGCGCGCCGATACCATCGGTATTGAAGATCCGTCCGTGACTCCCTATCGCCCGACCGTATCGACACCCGCTGCCTTGTCAGCACCCCGGTGGTTGGAAATCGAAGCGGGTGTGGTGAGGAGTGAAGGCGGAGACCCGGAGCGCCGCGATGCTGTCCCGTATACCTTCAAGTACGCATTTTCTCCCGACTGGGGAGTTCGCCTCCAGGGCGAGGCGTTGGTGCGCGGCTTAGATCCTGAGCGACGACACACCAGTGGATTTGGGGACACCGCTTTCATTCTTAAACGCCGGTTCGCAGTCAACGAGAATTCCGCCTTCGGTCTCGAGGTGGGTGTCGGTGCAGCAACGGCGCCTCCCGGATTGAACAGTGGGAGCGGGAGAACCGATTACAGTCTGAATGCAATCTACAGCGCGGACTTTGGCTCGGAATACCACGTCGATTTAAATTATGCGGTCACGCGCTTAGGAAATATCGGGCCGGCGGATGGCCGAGTCCAAGAACTCTGGGCGGTCGCTCTGGCAAAAAACTTCCATGCGCGTTGGGGCATCGTCGGTGAGTTCTCTGGGACGCACCAGGCTGGAGTGGAGCGAGCGGCACAAGTTCTCATCGCCACGAATTTTTCACCCAAGCACACTATCGCGTGGGATTGCGGAGTTGCGCGCGGACTGACGGCGGCAACGCCGACCTGGTCCCTCTTTGCGGGCGTCACGGTCCTCGGTCGACCATTTTAAACAATATTAACACCTCTAGCATGTGCCGCTTCGCTCGTTGCGTCCGAGGTTGCCCTCCGCCTTGCGAGGTCCGCTGCGCTACTCGCCGCCGAGTACAGCGTCCCCGTCCCGGCGGTGAGGTTTTTTCGAAAAAACATTTCGGCCGGCGCTTAGGGTGCAGTCTTCATCCTGCTGCCTGCAGCGCGGCGAGCAGCAGTGGCGTGGTCAACGCGGCCAACTCTAAGCCTAGTGCCAGGACCGCCGCGGGACCCGCGCCCACGCCGATCGTACCCAGGGCGGTGTCGAGCGCTTGCGGCAGCGAAAAGCTCGATCGAGCCAGAATCGCCCCACTCACGATGGCGAGAACGATCGGGTTCCGAAGCACGTTGAACGCCGTCTTGGCGATCCCAGTCAGACTAAAGGCGCCGTGTAGGGACTACTCGAGCGACACGCTGACGAGCGTCCAGAGCGTCAATGCCTCGAAGACTAGCAGCAGCGCTACCGCGAACACGAAGCGCGAGGCATGGCTCGACCAGTTGCGCCGCCACCAGTGCGTCGATTCGATCAGGTAGCCAGCCGCGAGGAGACCCTACAGCGGCGATGACAGCCGGATGAAGTGCCAGAGAAAGTTCACAGCGACTCATCCGGTCCATGGCCTCGGGGTACCGAGCGCCGTGTGTCGAAATCGTATTATTGGGCCAAATCGGCGTCGCGCGGATTGATGCTTGTTACCTGGTGTGTGGCTGTGCTCGGGCTTCGCCTTTTGTGGGAGTAGGTATCCATCAGCAAGAGAATGATGAGGCCCAGCACAGGGAGTGCGGCGGCAACGACGTAGATACGAAAGACGAGATTAAGGAACGACATATCCTATTTCAGTTCCTATTGAGTCTTGTTTATAGTTTCGTGGCGGTAGTATGACCAGTCGGGTCTCATGTCGCAGTCGGCATCTAGCACCGAACCGCGTAGGACGGCGACGGTGCCTTTGTATATTGTTAATTAGGCTGGTCACGGTACTATTCACCGGCGGCCTTGCCTGCCGCTCCTGATGAGGTGCCGAAGTGACTTTTCGAATTGACCCCCGTCGGAGTGTACTCCCACAAGCAATGGGAGGGCGATCGTCGGCAGCAGCCATGATCCGCGTAAGGTGGCAACGTTGAGGCTGGTCACCTCGAAATGACGGAACTCGGTCAGGGATGAATTTTAGGCGGCGCTTGCAAGGAATGTCGTCTGCCGTTTCTTCGACCGACTTCACACCGTGGGACACGACTGATTCACATCCGCGCAAACGGGGGCAGACCATACTCCGTCCGTGCCAACTCTCAAATTCCTGATTCGAATTTACCTCGTGGTGTCCGCGCTACCGGTAATCGCCTTTATCATTCTTCTTCTCGCAGGCCTTCGCTCGCACCCCTCGAGCAAACGTCGTGAGATTGGCCGCAGCGCGCATCCTCAATATTTCGAATGAGCGAGTTTGTGATAGCGGTCCAATTTCTGCGGGTGCTGCTTTAGCTAGACTCGAGTCTCACGGGCCCCGTCGGAGCCTTCCCGCTGTCGAATCGCTCACGGCGGAAAATCCGGCGCCAAATTCCAAAGGAGGCGAAATGACGGCTATGAGCTTTCCGGAGTGGCTGGATTCAAGCGCCAAAAGCTTGATCGCCGTTGCGCTCTTTGTGGCTGCGTTAGGCATCATCATTGTGCTTGGGTCCCTGGCGAACCGGTTATTCAGGCTTCGATCCCGCACAAAGAATGGGCTCCATGACATAGGCTCCGCAAGAGGGGGTGCCGCCAGGCAGCTCGATTGGTAAGTGTTTCAAAGATCATCGCGAGGGAACCGCCGGAGGGTAATAAGCCGGTCACTGATCTCATTGCAAGAATCTGCATCACACGGCAGACGTTGTTTCCTTTCACTAATTGGTTCATATTCGGGACATGTGGAGGGTATAAGCTATGCGGCTTTTTAAGCGCGGTGCGCGTCAAGTGACGCCGGTTGCCAAAAATGTGTCAGTGACTGAACTTCTAATGCGGAGCGATACGGGCCAAGCCGCGGCCGGTTCCGTCGCCGCCAACGGATCGCCGGTTCAAAGCAATCAGGTTCCGGGACCGAATGCGGCGGCCAAGAGCCAAACGCAAGCCCGCAATGCGTAAACTCTGTATGGCGGCGCTAACCCTCGCGGTAGGCGCATGCGCCACCTCGCACGTGATGATGGGTAAAGCCAGGTCACCCATCTCTCCCGCGCTCGTGCAGATCTACTTTCACCCGCCTGCGGCCAAGTACGACGAGATCGCCATGCTCGATACTTCAAGCAGGGGCGGTTTTGGCTTTACGGCCCAGGGAAAAACAGACGTCGTTCTGAGCCGTCTCAAGGAAGAGGCGGCGAAGCTCGGCGCCAACGGGGTTCTGATACAGGGAGTTGGCGATCAATCCGGCGGCTCGGTCAGTACCGGGTTTGGACAGGCTGGCGCCTACGGTAATGGTGGGTATGCGGGTGGCGTCGGTATCTCGGGAAACGTGACCCATAAAGTAGGAAGCGGAATCGCGATTTACGTCGCGCCCAACTAGGCTAATCGAAGGCTGGCCTTTTGCCTTTGGTGCAATTGCACACGCACACGTTGCGCCTGACTCCGTCGCTCATATAGGTGGCGATGAGATCCAAAACAGCTTCCGAGATGTTCCGTGCGCGTACAACTCTGAGCGCGTCTTCCGTGGTGCAGCATACCGGGCAGGTGAGTGTATGCAGCATGGTAACTGGCGGTGATTGCTTGATTTGGGCTTGAAATTTGTGCACTTGAGCGGTTCCCTTTTCCATGGGGCCTTAAGCTACTGGGTTTTGCGATATGTTAAAACTGTCGCTGTCTCCGGACAGGTGCCCGGGACACAAATTCAGCGCTATATTTGCCTCGCTTATGTCCAGGAGGGCCACCCATGCGGATATGTAAGCGCAGAGTCGGGCAAGCATTGGTCGGGGAGGCGGATCACAACCTGCAATTGACGGATGGCGATCGCGTGAGGGTTGGGGGAGAAAGCACGACCGAAGCACGGGTTTGGCGTGATGAAGTGCTTCGGGAGCTGAGCAAGGCGGCGCGCGAGGCGCTCAATCAGTTACGGCGCGCCGACAACCAGTAATTTGAAGGATCTTTTGATCAGCCGCCCGGCGAGAAGCCGTCCGGCCAGATGCCGCCGGGCGGCTGCAAAACACTCTTTGTGTGATCGGTGATCGAAGTCGAAAAGATTTATGAACATCGATGACTTCGATCTGCGGACGCTCCCCAGGACATTTTATGAGGAGCCCTATTCGACCTATGCAACATTGCGTTCCGTCTCGCCGGTGCACCGTTTGCCCGATGGGTCGTTTTTCCTGACTCGGTACGCGGACCTCGAGCACGTCTACCGCGATACCGGGACGTTCAGTTCCGACAAGAAAGTCGAGTTCAAGCCAAAATTTGGCGATTCGCCGCTTTACGAGCACCACACCACGAGTCTCGTCTTCAACGATCCGCCACTGCACACCCGGGTTCGCAAGATTATCGCCGGTGCCCTGACGCCCCGAGCTATTGCCGATTTGGAGGAGGGATTGATCACCGTCGTGGACCGGCTGTTGGATCGCATAGAGTCGAAGGGCGGCGCCGACTTGATCGCGGACTTCGCCTCCGCCATTCCCGTCGATATCATCGGCAATCTGCTCGGCATTCCTTACGAAGAACGAGAGCCGCTGCGCGGTTGGTCACTCGCGATTCTAGGAGCGCTCGAACCCGCGCCGACGGCTAAGATGCTGGAAACGGGTAATCAGGCAGTGCGGGAATTTGTGAGTTATCTCGAGAAACTCGTCGCCGACCGACGCCGAAGCCCGGGCGATCCTGCCCGCGACGTGCTGACACGTCTCCTGGGGCAGGAGCAGGAGGTGCAACTGACCGAAATAGAGTTGCTGCAGAACTGTATCTTCATCCTGAACGCCGGGCATGAGACGACCACAAACCTTATCGGCAATGGGTTGCAGCTGCTGATTGAATGGCCCGATCAGCGCCGGGCATTGTTGCAGGAGCCTGAGTTGATCAAGAGCGCCGTTGAAGAGTTCCTGCGCTTCGAAAGCTCCAACCAGCTTGGAAATCGGCGCGCTACCGTTGACACGCAATTGGGTGGGGTCGAAGTACCGGCCGGCACTCTCCTTAACCTCTGCATCGGCGCAGCCAACAGGGATCCTCAGCAGTTCGAGGATCCGGATCAGCTACGGGTTGGCCGAAAGCCCAACCGACATCTCGCCTTCGGGACCGGGCCACACATATGCGTCGGAGTGAATCTCGCCCGATTGGAGGGCAGGGTGGCAATTTCACGCTTCATCGAGCGCTTTCCCAATTACCGGGCTTCGGGGGTACCCATCCGCGGTGGCCGGGCCCGTTTCCGCGGGTTCCTTACGATTCCAATCGAGGTACGCTGATCCTCGCGTCAATAGGCCCTACGCTGAGGATTGCGCGCCAAGGCGATTGCCTTATCCAAATCGTCCCGTTGCCCGCGCAGCAACTCCAGAAAGTTCTCCGCTGGCGGCACGGATAGAGCCCCGGCTTCGAGCTGACGGATAACATTCTCGATGCGGTCTTGAACGCTCAGGAGTAGGGAAACAAGTTCGTCCATATACTTCCTCCACGTTACACCCCGGACCATAGCGACACACATGCGTGCGATGGTAGTGCGCCGTTCGCCGTACGGATTTACATCGCCGACGGCGATTGCCATACCCGCTAGTGCCCGGCCACGAAATCGAGCAATGCGGCGGCCACCGCCGCGGCCCCAGAATCTGTTCGATCCGCGGTACGATGACCTTCATGACGTCGAAATTTTCTCAATAGCCAGTATAGTCCTACACGAGAATCCGTTCGTCGAGGACAAGAACCTTGGAATTCCCAACTTAGAATGCTCTGTTAATACGAGGTGAGCACGATGCATCTGGAGCCAGCAGCGCTGTGCTGAGCGCACACGATATCTATCTATTCCGCGAGGGTACTCACTCTCGGCTGCACTCGAAGCTCGGATGCCATCTGCTGGGACCTGAATCCGGCGCTTACTTCGGCCTCTGGGCCCCCAATGCCGCTCAGGTTTCGGTGATCGGGGATTGGAACGGGTGGAAGGCGGGAGTCGACATTCTCGCTCCGCGGACTGACGGATCGGGAATTTGGGAAGGCGTCGCGCCGGCGACGCGCGGCCAGACATATAAGTACCGCATCACCTCGCGGGTCGGGGGCTTCGCCGTCGATAAAGCAGATCCGTACGCAGTGTATTGCGAAGCGCCGCCGGGCACGGCGTCGCGGGTATGGTCACTCGAATACAATTGGCAAGATTCGGCATGGATGGCCGCACGCGGAGGGCGCAATGCTCTCGATGCGCCGATGTCCATCTACGAACTTCATGCAGGTTCCTGGCGCCGCAAGGATGGTGCCTTCCTCAATTACCGCGAGCTTGCGCATGCGCTGGCGGATTACATCGCCGGGCTCGGCTTCACGCATGTTGAACTCATGCCGATCACGGAGCATCCGTTTTACGGATCGTGGGGCTATCAAACCACGGGTTACTTCGCGCCCACGGCCCGCTATGGCTCCCCTCAGGACCTGATGTATTTCGTCGATCACCTGCATGAGAAGGGGATCGGGGTAATACTCGATTGGGTGCCGTCGCATTTCCCGACCGACGAGCACGGACTGGTATTCTTCGACGGCACGCATCTGTATGAACACGCCGATCCGCAGCAGGGTTTTCATCCCGAGTGGAAGTCCGCAATTTTCAATTTTGGCCGCAATGAGGTTCGCAGTTTCCTCGTCTCTTCCGCGCTGTTCTGGTTCGAGAGATACCACCTCGACGGCATAAGAGTCGATGCAGTGGCATCCATGCTGTATCTCGACTACGCCCGCAAAGCGGGCGAGTGGATTCCCAACCGATACGGCGGCCGCGAAAATCTCGAGGCCATCGACTTTCTGCGCTTGCTGAACGTGTCTGTTTATCGCGATCATCCGGATGCGACGATGATCGCCGAGGAATCAACGGCGTGGCCCATGGTGTCGCGCCCCACGGACGTAGGGGGCCTTGGTTTCGGTTTGAAATGGAACATGGGCTGGATGCATGACACTCTCGAGTACATGAAGCTGGACCCGATCAATCGGAAATACCACCACGGGCAACTCACGTTCTCGCTGATCTACGCCTTCAACGAAAACTTTGTTCTGCCGCTGTCGCATGACGAAGTGGTGTACGGCAAGGGTTCCCTGATAGGGAAAATGTCAGGCGACGATTGGCAAATGTTTGCCAACTTGCGGCTACTCTACGGCTATATGTGGGCGCATCCGGGCAAAAAGCTCCTGTTCATGGGCGGAGAGTTTGCCCAGCGACGCGAGTGGACGCATGAGGGCGAGCTCGAATGGTGGGTTTCCGAATTGCCGGAGCACGCCGGCGTGAAGCACCTAATCCGCGATTTGAACCGTGTCTACCGCAGCGAGCCGGCTTTGCACAAGATCGATTTCTCATCGGATGGTTTCGAATGGCTGGATGTCGGCAATGCGGAAATGAGCGTCATCGCATTCCTGCGCAAAGCGACGGGCGAAGGTGCCGCGTTGCTGGTGGTGTGCAACTTCACGCCCGTTCCGCGGCACAACTTTCTGGTGGGTGTGCCGGCGCGCGGGGTTTGGCGTGAGATATTGAACACGGACGCCCGAGAATATGGCGGTTCGGGGTGGGGCAACCTGGGCCGTGTGGAGTCCGTACCCGTCATGACCCAAGGTCGTGTGGAATCGCTCAATCTCAGCCTGCCGCCGCTGGCGACGATCGTTTTGCGCTACGAACCGCATGGCTAGAGTAAAGCGCAAGGGCATCGCGAGCGCGGGTGATGCAGCTGCCGGTCCGGTGCCTGAGACGGGTGGAACACGCGAGATTGAGGAGGGCCGGGTGCGCGCCGTGATCGACGCCATCTTGCCGGTGGTCGACTGCGGCCGCTTCCCCGCCAAGCGCATCGCCGGCGAACCTGTCGAGATAGGAGCGCATTGCTTTGCCGACGGTCACGACAAACTTCGCGTTGTGCTGCGCTGGCAGCGCGTCGGCGCGAGCGATGAATACGAAGTCGAGATGAAGCCTCAGGCGAACGATGTCTGGCTTGCAAGTTTCACTCCGCCGCGGGCCGGCCGCTATCGCAGCACGGTGGCGGCATGGGTTGATCATTTCGAGTCGTGGCGGGCGGAACTCGAACGGCGCGAGGACCGGGCCGACATTCGGATGGCATTGCATGCCGGCAGCGCTCTCATTGAGGAAGCCGCTGCGAAGGCCGGAGGCGGCGACCGCTCTATCCTCATCGAGTGGTCGGCGCAATTGCACAAAATCGCCGACGATGCCGCCGCTGATCCCGCCGCGCAGAAGGCCATGGCGCTCGACAGCGCGCGCGCCGCCATCGTCGCGCGTTATGCGGACCGCAGCCTCGCGGCGACCAAGACCTTGGAACTGGTGGCGGACCGCAAGCGCGCGGCCTTCAGCACCTGGTATGAGATGTTTCCTCGCTCCGCAAGCGACCAGCCAGGCAAGCATGGGACTTTTCGCGATGTCGAGGCCCGCTTGAACTACCTGGTCGAGATGGGCTTCGATGTGCTGTATTTCCCGCCAATTCATCCGATCGGGCGCATCAACCGCAAGGGGCCCAACAATGCATTGACGGCGAAGCCCGAGGACGTCGGCAGCCCATGGGCCATCGGTGCCGCGGAGGGCGGCCACAAGGACATCCTGCCGCAGTTGGGCACGCTCGAAGATTTTCACCGCTTATTGACGAGCGCGCGCGAGCGAGGCATCGAGATCGCCCTCGACGTCGCGTTCCAGGTAGCGCCTGATCATCCGTATGTAAAGTCTCATCCGCAATGGTTTAAGCATCGCGCTGACGGTAGTGTGCAATATGCGGAGAATCCGCCGAAAAAGTATCAGGATATCTTTCCTCTGGATTTCGAAACCGAGGATTGGCGCGCTCTCTGGGCAGAACTGAAGAGCATCGTCGATTTCTGGATCGCGCAGGGAGTCAGGATATTCCGCGTCGACAATCCCCATACCAAGGCGTTCGGGTTTTGGGAGTGGATGATCAACGCGGTCAAGCGCGATGAGCCCGACGTGATTTTCCTGGCCGAAGCGTTCACGCGGCCGAAGCTCATGCACCGCCTGGCCAAACTGGGATTCTCGCAATCCTACACTTATTTCACCTGGCGCAACTCCAAGCAGGAACTCACGGACTATTTCACCGACCTCGCGCTCGGTCCGGGACGCGAGTATTACCGGCCAAACGTGTGGCCGAACACGCCCGACATTCTGCACGAGACGCTGCAGTCGGGCCTGCGCCCGGTATTTGCGGCACGGCTCATACTTGCGGCGACGCTGGCCGCCAACTACGGCATCTACGGTCCCACTTACGAGCTGCTGGAAAGTGCGCCTCGCGAGACCGGCAGCGAGGAGTACCGCAATTCAGAAAAGTATCAATTGCGCCACTGGCCTGTCGATACTTCCGACAGCCTATGGTCCTTGATCGCACGCATCAATAGAATCCGCAGCGAAAACGCGGCGCTCCAATCGGATAGGACGCTGCGCTTCTGCCCGATCGACAACGATCGGCTGATCGCGTACCTGAAAATCGACCCCGCATCCGGCAATGCCATTCTGACCGTGGTGAACCTAGATCCGCATCAGACGCACTCCGGCTGGGTCGACCTGGACGTCAACGCATTGAAGCTCGATGCGGAGCAGCCGTATCAGGTGCATGATCTGCTGAGCGATCAGCGCTATATATGGCGCGGCCGGTATAACTACGTCATGCTCGATCCGCGGCGCGCGCCCGCGCACGTATTCAGGCTTCGCCGGCGGGTGCGCAGCGAACAGGATTTCGATTATTATCTGTGAGCGGCGCTAGATGAACGACGCTAAAGCCATTGGTATCGAGCCCACCGCTGCGTCCGGCCTCGATACCGTTGATCCTCTTTGGTACAAAGATGCCGTCATCTACCAGGTCAACGTCAAGTCGTTTTTGGATTCCAACGACGACGGCATCGGCGATTTCAAGGGTTTGACATCAAAGCTCGAATACATCAAGGATCTCGGCGTCAACACGATCTGGCTGATGCCTTTTTACCCCTCGCCGCTCAAGGACGACGGATACGACATCGCCGACTATCAGAACGTGCATCCGCAGTTCGGTACGCTCGAGGATTTCCGCCTGATGCTGCACCAAGCACATCGGCTCGGATTGAAGGTGATCACGGAACTTATCATCAACCACACTTCGGATCAGCACCCTTGGTTCCAGGCCGCCCGCGCGGCCCCCCCGGGCGCGCCACAGCGCGACTTTTACGTGTGGAGCGACACCGACCAAAAATATCTGGGCACGCGCATTATTTTCACCGATACCGAGACCTCGAACTGGACGTGGGATCCGGTGGCGAAGGCCTATTACTGGCACCGCTTTTTCAGCCACCAGCCCGACCTGAACTTCGATAATCCGAAAGTTCTGCAGGCAGTACTCCAAATCATGCGCTTCTGGCTCGACATGGGCGTCGACGGATTCAGGCTCGATGCGATTCCCTACCTGGTGGAGCGCGAAGGAACCAACAATGAAAATCTTCCCGAAACCCATGCGGTGATCAAGCAACTGCGGGCCGCGATCGATGCTCACTATGAGAACCGATTCCTGCTGGCGGAAGCGAATCAGTGGCCGGAGGATGTGCGCGAGTATTTCGGCGACGGCGACGGCGATGAATGCCACATGGCATATCACTTTCCATTGATGCCGCGCATTTACATGGCCATCGCACAGGCGGACCGTTACCCCATCATCGAGATCATGCAGCAAACGCCGGATATCCCGGAAAGTTGCCAGTGGGCGATTTTCCTGCGCAATCACGACGAATTGACCCTGGAGATGGTGACCAGCAAGGAACGCGACTACATGTACACCACTTACGCGTCGGATCTGAAGGCGCGAATCAATCTCGGCATCCGCCGCCGCTTGGCGCCGCTGATGGAAAACGATCTGGACCGCATCAAGCTGATGAACAGCCTGCTGCTCTCCATGCCAGGCTCGCCTATTTTGTATTACGGCGACGAAATCGGCATGGGCGACAATTTCTTCATCGGCGACCGCAATGGCGTGCGCACGCCCATGCAGTGGAGTCCGGACCGCAATGCCGGATTCTCGCGCGCCGACCCACAGCGACTATATCTTCCGCCCATCATGGATGCGGTGTACGGCTATCAGTCCACCAACGTCGAAGCGCAGTCCCGCGATCCAAGTTCGCTGCTGAGCTGGACCAAGCGCATGCTTGCCGTGCGCAAAACCAGCCAGGCGTTCGGGCGCGGCTCGCGCCGCTTCTTGAGACCTGGCAATCGAAAAATACTTGCGTACCTGCGTGAGGCCGGTGACGACACCATCTTGTGCGTTGCCAACCTGGCGCGTTCGGCGCAGCCGGTCGAGCTCAATCTGGCGGCGTTCAAGGGCCGGGTGCCGGTCGAAATGCTCGGCCGCACGACTTTTCCGCCCATCGGGGATTTGCCCTATCTTCTGACCATTGCTGCCTATGGCTTCTACTGGTTCAGGCTGGCCATCGACGCCGAAGTCCCTTCCTGGCACGAGCAAATCGTGTCGATCGAGGAGCGCCCGGTGCTGGTGTTGTTCGACGGCTGGACCAGCCTGTTTCGCGAGCGAGTGGTGCCGTGGCGCATCGGCATCGCGGAGAAGACGCGCCTGCAGTTCGAAACCGACACGTTGCCGCGCTACATCGAGACGCAGCGGTGGTATGCGGCGAAAGGAACTTCCATCGACCGCGCTCGAATCGCCGACCACGTGCTGTGGCAAGAAGAAAAGTTAACCTGGTTGGCGGCGTTGCTCGACCTAGAGGGCGGCGGCGAGCACGCAAGCTACTTCATGCCGCTCGCGTTGGCGTGGGAGGAGCGCGACGAGGAACGCGTGCGCAACCTGTCGACTGCGGCCGTCGCCAAGATACGACAGCAGGCGAATGTCGGCGTGATGGGGGACGCCTTTGCCGATGAAATGTTTTGCCGATCCGTCGTAGCGGCGATGGCGTCGCGAAAAGACATCGCCATGACACAAGGTAAATTGCAATTCCGTGCAAACGGCGCATTCGATAGATTGGCTGGCAAGGATTTCAACATTTTGCCCGCATCGAGACCGCGCGGCTCGAGCTCCAACACCATTGTTGTCATCGGCGATCGATTGATGCTCAAGGGTTACCGCCGGTTGCGCTCCGGCGCGAATCCGGAACTTGAGATGGGCTTATACCTCACCGAAGTCGTGCGCTATCCGAATTGTGCACCACTGGCCGGTTCGCTTGAATACATCGCGAACGACGGCGAAACGCAGCTCTTAGCAATCCTGCAAGGATATGTCGCGAATCAAGGCGACGGTTGGACTTACTCGCTCGAGTACTTGCAGCGTTATCTTGAACAGCATCGCACCACGCCGGCCGGCGATGCCGTGCCCGTCAATGCGCACGAGGCATATTTGGCGATGATTCGGATCTTGGCCCTGCGCACCGCCGAACTGCACAAAGCCTTGGCGCGCCCTGCGCGAAATCCGTCATTCTCTCCGCAGCCGCTGACGCGCGCCGATATCGATGCCTACCGTCAACGTGCGGCCGACGAAGCGCGCAATGCGCTTGGAATGCTTGCAGCGAACCTGGAACAAATACCGATCGCGGACCGGGACCGGGCAGGCGCGGTGCTCGAGCTGCAAGATCAAGTGTTGGGGCGCATCGAATCCCTTTCGAACGAAGCGCCGCACGGGCTGAAAACACGTATTCACGGCGATTACCACCTTGGCCAGGTCTTGGTTACGCGCAATGATTTCGTCATCATCGACTTCGAAGGAGAACCGGGCCACAGCCTCGAACAGCGGCGCGCCAAGCATTCGCCGTTGCGGGATGTCGCAGGAATGCAGCGCTCCTTTAGCTACGTGCGGCACAGCGCCTTACGTAAGGTCGCGCACCTCGAAGCCGAAGCCGTTAAGCTTGCGCCGCTGGCGCGAGGTTGGGAAATTGAGGCTCGCGCCGCCTTTCTTGCTGCCTATGATGCCGCTGCCTGCGACGCAAAAATCTACGGGTCCGAGCCGCTGCAGGCGGGCCAAGGATTGCTTGGTTTGTTCGAGCTGGAGAAAGTCCTGTACGAGCTGAGATACGAGCTCGGCAACCGTCCTACTTGGGCGGGTATTCCGTTGCAAGGCATCTTGGACTGGTGCGCTGCATGATATTTCTTTATCGAACGACGCAGGTTAAGGATCAGGGAGGCGGGCATGCAAAGCATTGATATATTGCTTGAGACAGCGCGGGAGTTTCTGCACCAGATCGCTGCATTCCTACCGCGGCTGCTCCTGGCGATGGTCGTGGTGGCGGTCGGATGGTTGCTCGCGAAGGCGGCGCGGTTCGCCGTTGAAAGAGGGCTGCGAGCGTTCAATTTTACCGTGCTGACCGAACGTGCCGGCACCGACAACTTTCTGCATCAAGCGGGCATGCGCGGCGATACGACCACGTTGTTCGGACTGGTGGCGTACTGGTTGGTGATTCTGGCGACGCTGATGATCGCCTTCAATGGCTTAGGCCTCACGTACATCACCGACCTCTTGGGACGCTTGGTCTTGTTTACCCCCAAGCTCTTTGTCGCGATGCTGGTCGTCATTTTCGGATCGTATTGCGCGCGCTTCGTTGGCGGCGCCGTGCACACCTATTGCATGGACGCGCAGATTCCGGATGCCGATCTTCTAGGGAGAATTGCACGATATCTCATCGTCATATTCGTCGTCATGATTGCCCTGAGCCAGGTCGAAATCGGCGGCGACATCGTGCAGAGAACCTTCCTCATTCTCTTGGCCGGGATCGTGCTGGCTTTGGCACTCGCGTTCGGCCTCGGCGGCAAGGAGTGGGCGGCGGCAATGCTTGAACGCTGGTGGCCTCGGCACGACAGGCGCGACGACACCTGAAGGTCGAGATCGGCGGCGACATCGGGCCGCCGGACTTAACATAAATCACTAAATTGCCGTTCCATAAACGAACGGAAAGAGTACGCTGCTCTCACCGAGTCCAGTGTGTACGGCACCGGACAATCGCTATAACAACACAACTAATTGATTTGGAGGGATTATGCAAACTAAGAAAAGGCCATTTAACGTGGGGTGCGTGACCGCGTTGTGCTCGGCAGCGCTCTCCTTCGTGTTGGCCTCGTCAGCCGGCGCAGGCAGCGCCGCCGCCAACATCTCGAAAGTGCGGCTCTCGGGCACCGGCGCGCCACTTGTCAGAAATTACACGCCGGCGCCCAATTCAGACTTTTCGCGGCGAGAATTTCGTCCGCTGATGGACTCGGCCGTCAGTCCTGGAACCTATAAGGGCAGCATCGTCAATCGCAGTTTGTCAGATGCACAGGGCGAGGGCGTGGAGGAGCGCAGCCACGGCGAGACGGGTTCGGATCATGACTTCGGCACCGGCTTCGAAGGCCTGAACTTTTTCCAGCAACGCTACGCCAACGGCGGAAACCAGTTTTCCGTCGAGCCGCCGGACCAGGCTCTTTGCGTGGGCAATGGTTACGTGGTCGAGTCCGTGAACGATGTTTTCAACGTCTATAACGCCGCCGGCAAGTCGCTATTGCAGCCCAACTATGTCAGCGGTGCGATCGATCTGAATTCGTTCCTTGGCTACCCGGCGGCATTCGATCGTACTACCGGTGTAGTCGGCCCCGAGGTTACCGATCCGACCTGTCTGTATGATTCGGCGACGCATCGCTTCTTCCTCGTGGTCTTGACCTTGGAAGTGGACTCGAGTGGCAACCTGACCACGCAAAATCACCTCGATATCGCCGTCAGCCGGAGTTCGAATCCGACCGGCCTGTGGAACATTTACCACGTCGACGTCACGATGGATGGGTCGCACAATCCGGTGCCGGGTAATGCCTGTCCGTGCATCGGCGACTACCCGCATATCGGGGCAGACGCCAATGGCTTCTACGTGACCACCAATTCGTATCCGTTTTCGGGTAATGGCTTCAACGGCGCGCAGATCTATGCGTTCTCCAAGGCGCAACTTGCCAAGGGTGCTGAATTTGTGACGGTGGTCCACATTGACACTTATGGCAGCGTCAAAGCTCCGAGCGAGGCCGGCTCGAGGCAACCGGGATTCACCGTCTGGCCGGCGCAATCGCCGGATAGAGAATCATTCGAATCGAGGAACGGCGGCACGGAGTACTTCCTCAGCTCGAACGCCACCGATGAGGCGAATAAGCCGCTCTCGGGTACCAACGGACCTCATACTTCGACGAGCCTCGTGGTCTGGGCGCTGAGCAACACCGCCTCACTCAATGGCGATTCGCCGGCATTGGCGCTCAGCAATGAGTTGGTCGCTGTCAATAGATACGCGATCCCACCCACGATGCATCAGCCCGGCTCCGGATCAGCTCCAACCACCGCGACCCCGCTCGGCTACTGTCTCAACGATCCCGGCTGCACCCTCACTATGTTTGGGGTGCCGAATCCGTTCACCGAGGTGGTCTCGCGGCCGGACGGCAATGACAGCCGCATGCAGCAGGTCACGTATGCGGGCGGCAAGCTCTGGGGAGCCCTCGACACCGCGCTTAATCCGGATGGCGGGCCAACACGTGCCGGCATCGCTTGGTACGTCATCAATCCGCGCACCGACAGAGTCCGTCGGCAAGGCTATCTCGGCGCCGCCGGACGTGACCTGACCTATCCCGCGATTGGAGTCACGTCCGAGGGTCACGGCGTCATGGCTCTCACCGCGAGCGGTGAAAATCTTTATCCAAGCGCGGCGTTTGCACCGATTGACGAAGAGGGCGGCGTGGAGGATTGGCATGTGGTCAATGGGGGCTTGGGGGCCGCCACGGACGACGGTCTGACGAGCTACAAGTTTCTTGTCGGTGACCCGCCTCGCACTCGCTGGGGTGACTATGGCGCGGCGGCGGTCGATGGCGAATCGATTTGGATCGCGAGTGAGTACATCGCCCATGCCTGCAGCTACGCCAAATGGTTGGTGAGCCCGCGTTGCGACAAGACGCGCGGCTTCTACGGCAACTGGTCGACCCGGATCAGCAAATTCAGGCCTTAAAGCGCATAGTTATGCACTAATGGGGCAGGGCCGGCCATTCGTGCCGGCCCCAGCCTCGGCACCTATTTTATGGAGCGCCGATACTGCATGAAACCGGACCGCTCCGCGATGCGGTCGTACAGCAGCATGGCATCGGTATTGGTTTCATGCGTCAGCCAATGCACCCGCGCACATCCTTGATCGCGGGCGATTCCATACACATGTTCGATCAGTTTTCGTCCGACTCCGGTGCCCCGTGCCTCCGGACTCACGAATAGATCCTGCAAGTACAGATAGTCGCCGATGGTCCAGCAGGAACGATGACGAATGTGATGGACTAGACCGACCGCCTTCGGACCGTTCCAGGCAAGGGCCGCCCCCATCGGTTCCTCGGGATCCAGCAATCTTGACCACGTAACCTCCGATACCTCGGGTGCTATGTCGGTTTTGTAGAATGCCTGGTACCCGCGCCAGAGCGGAAGCCATGCGGCGTGGTGGTCTTGGGATAGGGGCAATATCTGAAGATTGTCTTTGGTCATTGTGCGTCCAATGAAATGTTCGCTCGAGTCAGGCGTTGATAAGACCATGACGGATGGCGATCAGCGTCAGTTCCGATTGATTCACGACGTTCAGTTTTTGCTTGATGTTGTATAGATGAGTGCCGATGGTCGATGCGGAAAGACTCAGGTCCGAGGCGATACCCTGCACGGTAGCGCCGCCGGCAAGGCGGACGAAGACTTCGAATTCTCGCTCCGACAGCCGCTCGACAGGCGACTTCGCGCCGCCGTCAAATTCCGCCAGCGCCATCTTCTGGGCGAGCGCCGGATCGAGATACCTGCGGCCCGCCGCAACAACGGCTACTGCCTCGAGCAGTGCTTCGGGGGCGCTGCGCTTCGACAAGAAGCCAAGCGCGCCCTCCTGCAAGGCCCGACGGGCGTGCATCGGGTCATCGTGAGCCGACAAGGTCAATATCTTCGCCTGAGGCTCGCGCGCGCGAATCCGGCGCAATGCCTCGAGCCCGCCCATGCCCGGCATCGCCAGATCCATCACGACGATGTCAGGGTTGAGATCGAAATAAAGCTGACAGGCCGCTTCGCCGGAGTCAGCTTCCGCAACCACCGACGTTTCCGCCGTGGACTGGAGCAACAGTCGAAATCCCGTACGCACCACGGCATGATCGTCGACCAGAAGGACTCTGATCACGTCTGCTCACCCAACGGAACGTCGGCGGTGAGGCGGACGCCGCGGCCATCGGACTTGCCGATGCTGAACGTGCCACCCAATTGCCTCACCCGTTCGGCCAAACCCCGCAATCCGAAATGTCCGGGCCGCGACCAATCGCTCGCCAGTCCGACACCGTCGTCGGTTACAGTGGCAACGATTCGCCGTTCATCGCATTGCACCGCGATATCGACCTTCGAACCTTGCGAGTGCCGCAGGGCGTTGATCAATCCTTCCTGTACTACCCTGTAAATAGTGAGCGTGACGCTCGGGCCGAGTTCAATCGGAAGTTCCTGGCGAAGCGACAGGGCGATCGACGGATGGCGACGCTGCCAGTCGCGGACCAAACTCTCGAGGGTAGCGGCAAGGCCGAGCGTGTCGAGCGAGAGCGGAGCGAGCCTCGGTATGAGGCCATGCATGGCGTCGTAGAGGCGCGCCGCCTCCTCTGAAATCATTCTCGCCACATCGCCGGCTGCGGGATCGTGAGCACCTGCTCGAGTTGCGATTGCGAGGGCAAGGCTGCGAATCGCGGTGACTGATTGACCAAATTCGTCGTGCAACTCGTGTGCGATCAAGCGCCGCTCTTCTTCGACACGTTGGTCCGCCAACAAGGTCATTTCACGCCGTTCCTCGAGGCGGGCCTCCGCGTCCTGCGCCTTGCGCTCGGCCAGGACCTTGTCCTGCACGGCTTGCGCCATTCGATTGAATGCGGTGCCGATCGTTTGAGCTTCGTTGCCTGCGAGCGCCGGCAGCCGGAATGACAAATCCCCCTGCTGAACACGTTCGAGACCCTGCGCGATGATCGGGAAGGGCTCAAGGACCCGTTTCACCGACCAAAACGCGAATGCGTTGACGACGACGAACATGGCCGCCGCGAACGCCGAAAGCCGGGTGACGTCATCCCAGGCGTCGAGCACGGCTCGTGAGGACTGCGCTTGCACGACCAGCAATACGCCGCCCCGCAACGGAAATGTATAAGTGGACAGCTGCGGAGTCAATAAATGTGCGAACCACGCCGGCGCCTCGCGTCCCACCTTGTAAGTCGGCGGCGGCGAACGATAGAGGATCTCTCCCGTGGCCGTCTGCAGAGACACCTCATTGGCCCGAACCCGACCGAGTTGCTGCAGGAATTGAAGCACGAGATCCGGGCCCCCGACTCTGGAATAAACCTCCGCAAGACGGCCCAAGAGCTGTGAGGCCACCCGGTTCGCCGCCTCGATTTCCTCTCGCACGGAGGTCCGTGCACTCTCCACCTCGGCCGCAATCAGCACGATCACGAACGCCGCGCTCAAGGCCGCAACCACGAGGTTCAAGCGAGTCCGCAGTCTCATTGGGGTCATGGTAACAGGGCGTGCCGCCGGCGGGCGCCCCGGTGTGGCCCGCTGCGGAGGGAGGGCAACGCCTCATGAAAATCATGAGTGCAGTTTCATGATGCCGCTGATTCGGCGGATTACCCATCGGGGGACCATGTGGCTGTACCTCTTATAGGAGCTTCGATATGAAATGGGAAACCCCGCAAGCCACTGAATTGCGGTTCGGTATGGAAATTACGATGTATGTGTCTAATCGCTGAATAGCGAGGGCGTGCGCCCGCGCATGCGGGCGGCGCCAACCTCTTCGTGAAAATCCGGGTGCTGGGGTCGGCCGCCGGGGGCGGATTTCCGCAATGGAATTGCAATTGCCCGAACTGCAAAGGCCTGCGCGCAGGTACGTTGCGCGGCCGTGCCCGCACCCAATCTTCGATCGCCGTCGCGGGCGCCGGATCTTGGGTGCTGGTAAACGCATCGCCGGACATCTTGGCGCAACTACAGGCTAATCCCGATCTGCAGCCGGGCCGTGCCATACGTGACAGCGCCATCGCCGCCATCGTTCTCGTCGACGGGCAGGTCGATCACACCACCGGGCTGTACATGCTGCGCGAATCGGTGCGTCCCTGGCCCATTTGGTGCACTGACAGCACCTTTGCGGATTTGACCCGCGGCAACCCGGTCTTTGAGGTGCTCGGTTTTTTTTGCGGCGTGGACCGGCGCCGCATCACCCTCGATGACACAAGCTTCACCGTGGACGCCGTCCCCGAAGTACGCTGGCGCGCGGTGCCGGTCGCGAGCAAACCGGCTCCGTATTCGCCGAACCGCGCTGCACCCGTCCCAGGCGACAATCTGGCACTGGTCATCGAGGACGCGAAGAGCGGAAAAACGGCGGTTTACGCTCCGGGATTGGGCGCCATCGACGAGCGATTGTGGAGCGCCATGCAATCCGCCGCGTGTGTTCTGGTGGACGGCACGTTTTGGACCGATGATGAAATGATTCGTCTCGAGATCTCCTCGAAACGCGCCCGCGATATCGGCCACCTTCCGCAAAGCGGCGCGGGCGGCATGCTGGAGTGGCTCGATCGCCTGCCGTCCGCCACGCGCCGGATCTTGATACACATCAATAACACCAATCCCATTCTCGACGAGACCTCGCCGCAAGCGGCCGAGCTTTCGCGCCGCGGGGTCGAAGTCGCGCGGGACGGCATGGAAATCGTGCTGTGAGTGCCGCCGCTTGGAGCCGAGAGGAGTTTGAAGCCCAGCTGCGGGCCCAAGGTCGTGCCTATCACATTCATCATCCCTTCAATGTGTTGTTGAATTCCGGCGCGGCGACCCCGGCGCAGATCCGAGGCTGGGTGGCAAATCGCTTCTACTATCAAATCAGCATTCCGATCAAGGATGCCGCCATTCTTGCCAACTGCCCCGATCGCTCCGTGCGCCGCTCTTGGGTGCAGCGCATTCTCGATCACGACGGCTTCGGCAATGATCCCGGGGGAATTGAATCTTGGCTGAGGCTGGCGGAAGCGGTCGGCCTCGAACGGGACGCAGTGGAGAGCCTGACGGAAGTGCTGCCGGGAGTTCGCTTCGCGGTCGATGCCTATGTCAACTTTGCGCGCCGCGCGCCATGGACCGAGGCGGTATGCTCCTCCCTCACTGAGCTCTTCGCGCCGGAGATCCACAAGCAACGTCTCGCTAACTGGCCGCAGCATTATCCGTGGATCGATGCTGCGGGATTGCAGTACTTCCAGAGCCGGGTGAGCTTGGCACGCCGGGACGTCGAGTTCGGGCTCGCCTTGACGCTGGACCGCTTCAACACGCGTGCCCTGCAGGAACGCGCGCTCGATATTCTGAAATTCAAGCTGGACGTGCTCTGGCAAATGAGCGATGCCATGGCACTCCGCTACACGGAAAAGACATGAGTACGCCGGCCATCGACCGCGGATCGCGGCCTGCCGTCGGACAGGGTTTCCGTCTCCAATGGGAGGCCGCGCAAAACGCGCATGTGCTTCTCTATCCCGAAGGAATGATCAAGCTTAACGGCAGCGCGGGCGAGATCATGAAACGCTGCGACGGTACGACGACGATCGCGGATATGACGGCGGATCTCGAGCGCGCCTTCGGGACATCCGATCTGTCGGAAGACGTCATGCGATTCGTGGCGATGGCCGTGGAGAAGAAATGGCTGAAAATATCCAACTGAACGCCCCGAATTCTCCGGTCGATGCCGCGCGGCGCTCGGCGCCGCCGCGGCCTGGGCCGCCGCTGTGGCTTTTGCTGGAGCTTACTTACCGTTGTCCCTTGCACTGTGCCTTTTGCTACAACCCAACCGACTTCGCACGCTCCGCAGCGGAACTCCCGACCGATGACTGGCTCCGGGTGCTGCGAGAAGCGCGGGCGTTGGGAGCAGTGCAACTGGGCCTCTCCGGCGGTGAACCCCTGTCACGGGATGATTTGGAGCCGATCGTGGAGGAAGCGCATCGCCTCGGCTTCTACTCGAACCTCATCACTTCGGGTGTGGGATTGAACGAGGCGCGGCTGAGTGCGCTCAAGAAGGCGGGGCTCGACCACATACAGCTGTCCTTTCAGGACAGCACCCGGCAGATGAATGATTTCCTGAGCAGCACCCGCACCTTCGAACTGAAATCGGCGGTGGCTGCCTTGATCAAGCAGTATGAATATCCCATGGTGCTCAACGTGGTCCTGCATCGGCTCAACATCGATCATGTGGAAGAAATTCTCGAGATGGCGCTCAAGTTGGGCGCCGACTACGTGGAATTGGCGAACACCCAGTATTACGGCTGGGCGTGGCACAACCGCGAGCAGTTGCTGCCCAGTCGTGCCCAGGTGGAGCGTGCAGAGCAGACGATGCAACGCTTCCGTAAGCGCGTGGGCCGGCAAATGCAGATTTATTTCGTGGTGCCCGATTACTTCGAACGCCGCCCAAAGCCTTGCATGAACGGCTTGGGCTCGATCTTTCTGACGATCACGCCGGACGGAACGGCGCTTCCCTGCCACGCGGCGCGCATGCTGCCCGGGCTCGAGTTCCCGAATGTGCGTCGCGCGAGCGTCGGTGAGATCTGGTACGACTCGGCCAGCTTCAATCATTTCCGTGGCGATGAATGGATGAAGGAACCCTGCCGAAGTTGCCCGGAAAAGACCCGCGACTTTGGCGGATGCCGCTGTCAGGCATACCTCTTGACGGGCGATGCCGCGAATGCGGACCCGGTTTGCGATCTATCGCCGCATCATCATTTGGTGACGGAGGCGGTGGCGCGAGCGGAACGGCCCGAAGCGCCGGTGCAGCAGCGCGCTGCCGAAGAGAAGCCGTTGGTGTTTCGCAGTCAGCGTAATTCCTCTGCGCTGTTCGTCAAGCGAGAAGGGAACTGACCAGATGCAGTGGTTGACTTGGGTGTTTCTCGCCGGCGTGGCGGCGGAGACCATGACGCGTCTTTGGCTGGGATCGCGCCAGATCGCGGCGGTGCGGGCGCACCGCGACGACGTGCCGGAGCCTTTTCGGGGACAAATCGCACTCGCGGACCAACAGCGAGCGGCCGATTACACGGCCGCCCGGGTTCGCCTCGGGCGCTGGGCAACCGTCGTCGAAGCGCTCATCAAGCTAATGCTGACCTTGGGCGGCGGCCTCGCCGCAGTCGATGCAATCTGGCGCCGCACGAGCCTTGCCGAACCCTGGCTCGGAATGTGCGTGGTGGCCACCGTGCTGCTGCTGCTGCAGTTAATCGGCCAACCCTTCGCGTTATGGAGAACGTTCAAGATAGAAGCGCGATTTGGGTTCAATCGGGTTTCTCCCCGGCTGTACACGGTGGATTTGGCAAAGCAATGCCTATTGGCCGTGCTGCTTGGCGGTCCCCTGCTGCTGGCCACGCTCGCTCTCATGGAAAACGCCGGGAAGCTTTGGTGGGTGTGGGTGTGGTTGATCTGGATGGCGTGGACCGTCGGACTCACCTGGGCCGCCCCGAAGTTTATTGCGCCATTCTTCAACCGATTTTCACCGCTCACCGATGAAGTTCTCAAAAAGCGGGTGGAAATTCTACTCGAACGCTGTGGCTTCGCGGCCGGCGGCGGGGTGTTCGTAATGGACGGATCGCTGCGCTCGGCGCATGGCAACGCATACTTCACGGGTATCGGGCGCAACAAGCGCATCGTGTTCTTCGACACCCTGCTGTCGCGCATCGAGGCGGCGGAAATCGAGGCGGTGCTGGCGCACGAACTCGGCCATTTTCGGCTGCATCATGTGCGGCAACGGCTCGTGGCGTCCGTGCTGATGACCTTTCTCGGCTTGGCGCTCCTCGCTTGGCTGGCGCGTCAGCCCGGATTTTATGGCGCGCTTGGCGTGCCGGTGCCTTCCGCCGCGATGGCGCTGCTTCTCTTTGTTCTGACCGTGCCCGTGCTCACTTTTTTTGCGACGCCTGCGATGTCCTGGTGGTCGCGGCGACACGAGCGGGAAGCGGACGATTTTGCGGCCGAATATGCCGATGCCGGGAACCTCGCCGGCGCTTTGGTCAAGCTGTTTCGCGACAATGCGTCCACACTAACGCCCGATCGCATCCATTCGGCGTTCTTCGATTCGCATCCGCCGGCGCTCGAGCGCGTCGAACGGTTGAACGCGGCCTTGCAAACGCGAACTCAGGCCTCCGCCGACGCTTAGGCCGCCGCGCGCTGCTGCGGCGTATCTTCGAGAGCCCGAGCGAGAACGTCTTCAATCTTTTCCGCCCAAACGAATTCGAGTTTCGTGCGCACGCTTTCCGGAATGTCCTCAAGATCGCGCCGGTTGCGAGCCGGCAGGATCACCGTACGAACGCCGGCTCGTGCGGCGGCCACGCATTTCTCCTTGATGCCGCCGACCGGCATCACCACGCCCCGCAGGCTGATTTCGCCGGTCATCGCGACGTCGGCGCGGACTGTTCGCTGCATGAGAAGGGATGCCAATGAGGTGGCAATGGCGACTCCGGCGCTCGGACCGTCCTTGGGAATGGCGCCGGCCGGCACATGAATGTGCAAATCGCTGTTGTCCAGGGCAAACGGATCTATTCTCAAGCGATCCGCCTGCGACTTCACCCAAGTGACGGCCGCCTGCGCGCTCTCTTTCATCACTTCGCCGAGCTGCCCCGTCATTATGAGCTTGCCGCTGCCGCGCACCCGGCTGGACTCGATGAACAGAATGTCGCCGCCCGCGGGAGTCCATGCGAGACCCGTCGCAACACCGGGAACGCTGGTGCGCAGGGCCAGTTCGCTCTCGAAACGCGCCGGGCCCAGGACGCGCGGTACGTCGTCCACGCCGATCGAGACGCGCTCCTCGGCGCCGGAGGCGATGGCCACGGCGGCATTGCGCAGCAAAGCGCCGATCTGGCGCTCGAGGCTGCGCACGCCCGCTTCCCGGGTGTACTCGGCGACGACTCGCCGCAATGCGTCTTCGGCGATCTGCACCTGTTCCGCCCTGAGGCCATTTGCCTGCAGCTGCCGCGTGAGGAGGTAGCGCCGGGCGATCTGCAGCTTTTCCTCTTCGGTGTAGCCCGTGAGCTCGATGATTTCCATCCGATCGCGCAACGGCGGGGGGATTGAGTCCAGCACATTGGCGGTCCCGATGAACAGGACCTTCGACAGATCGAAAGGCACGGCGAGGTAGTTGTCGCGGAACGTGTTGTTCTGTTCTGGGTCGAGCACCTCCAGCAACGCCGAGAAGGGATCGCCCTGATGGCTGGCCGAGAGCTTATCGACTTCATCGAGCATGAGCACCGGATTGCGCCGGCCGGCCTTGCGCAGGGCCTGCACGATGTTGCCTGGCAAGGAACCGATGTAGGTGCGCCGATGACCGCGAATTTCCGCCTCATCGTGTACGCCGCCCAAGCTCACGCGGCCGAACTTGAGGCCAATCGCCTTGGCGATGCTCTGACCGAGCGAGGTCTTGCCCACGCCGGGGGGTCCGACAAAACAAAGAATGGGACTGCGGCCCTCGGGATTCAGCTTTCGAACGGCCAAGAATTCCAAGATTCTGCGCTTGATCTTCTCGAGGCCGTAGTGATCTGCGTCGAGCACCGCGCGGGCCTGATCGATATCGACCGTCTCCGGATCGACCTTCGACCAAGGCATGGCGGTCAGCCAGTCGAGATACGAGCGGGTCATGGAGTGTTCGGCGGAGGAGTCCGGCATTCGCTCCAACTTCTTGAGCTCACGCTGGGCTTGCTCTTCGACTTCAGCGGGCATGCCGGCGTCCTGGATGGCTTGCCTTAGCTCATCGATCTCGGCGGAAGACGAGTCGGTGTCTCCCAACTCTTTCTGGATCTGCTTGAGACGCTCGCGCAGCACGGCTTCCTTTTGCCGTTCGTCGAATGCCTCGCGCGTCCGCTCATCGATTTCACGCGAGACCTTGAGCACCTCGATGCGGCGGTTGAGCAAGGCCAGCACGCGATCAAGCCGCGCCTGCAGATCGAACGTCGCCAAGATTTCCTGCTTTTCGGCGGCCTTCAAGTCCATGAAGCTAACGATCATGTCCGCAAGCGCCGGGATCGACTCGATGCTGCGAATCGCATTGACGAGTTCCCCGGGAGCCTGCGGCAGCAGCTGCACGGCCTCCAAAGCTTTCTCCCGCAAATTGAGCCCGCGCGCTTCGATCTCGCGATCAAGCACGGTGGGGTCCTTATGCGCCTCTATCCGCGCCACCAGGAAAGGTTCGCGGCTGACGTAATCCAGCACCGTGAATCGTTCCTCGCCTTGAGCTATCAGATGGTGCGATCCGTCCGGCGCGGTGATGAAACGCACTATGCTGGCGGCCGTGCCCACTTTGTGCAGACCCTCGGGCGGCACGGAGTCGGAGTTCTGCAGCAACAGACCAACGCGGCGCTGAGTTCGCACTGCTTCTTGGGCCGCCGCCAACGCCGCATTGCCGGTGATCGCGATCGGCAGGACGACGCCCGGGAACAACACCGTATTGCTCACCGGCAAAATAATCAGCACGTCTTCAGCGTCAGCGTTCATTGCGTCTCCTTCACGAGCCGCAGATACAGGCATCCGCGGTCGAGCCTGCGCTCAACCAGCGCGTAGCGACCGGGAGGGATGTCGATCCGCCGGCGCATGCGGCCATAGGGAATCTCCAATCGAACCACGTTCATGCGAGCGCCGATCGCTGGCGGAGGCACCGTGGTCTCGATCTGCAGGCCCGTCGGCGTGATTTGCACCACTACCTCGTCGGCGCGGGCGCCCGGCAAGGCGACGATCACCTCGAGCTCGGGGCCGTCCGCGAAAATATCGACCGGCGGCTCCCACACGGGGCGGGTAGCCGGAACTGCCAATAGATCGAAAAAATGCCGATGTTTGCGCTCGGCTTCATCCAGCAGAGCGCAGGCTTCCGCCCACATCCAGGACTTCCTGCGATTGGTATTCATTGCATCAATAGATGCGGACGCGGGCTGGTAAGTTCAAGGGCGTGCAGTTCGGTGGCCGACGCGCCCGGCGCCGCGATTGCGGCTAATTCACCCGGGGCTGCGGCCTGTCTACCACCCGCACCGTGTAGCCACCCGACTTTTCATCGGGCCGCAGGGCGAGCAGCCCGCGCTTCTCGCCGTCGGCCAGCAGGTCGTTGAACGACCTGAATCCGTAGGCGCGCTCGTTGAATCCGGGATGACGGCGCTTTATCGCCTGTTTGACCATGGAACCCCAGATGGGTTCGCCCCCCCGCTCCTCGGCCAATGCTTCCAGAGTCTCCACGATCAGCTCGAGCGCATCGTTGAGATCGGGACCTTTGTTGTCGGCGGGGGATACGATTTCGGCCGCGGGTGCGGCCTCGGCCGGCGCGGCAGCGGAGCGGGGTGCGCCCGCGGAACGGCGCCGTGCCTTGGAAGGCTCCTTGCGCACCAAATCATCGTAGTAAATGAATTCGTCGCAATTGTTGATGAACAGGTCCGAAGTCGAATTCTTGACGCCGACTCCGATGACAGTTTTGGCGTTTTCACGCAATTTGCTCACCAGCGGCGAGAAGTCCGAGTCGCCGCTCAGGATGACGAAGGTATCGACGTGACCTTTGGTGTAGCAGAGATCGAGTGCGTCGACGACCATGCGAATGTCCGCAGAATTCTTGCCGGACTGGCGCACGTGCGGAATTTCAATGAGTTCGAAAGCCGCCTCGTGCAAGCCGCGCTTGAAGTCCTTATAACGATCGAAATCGCAGTAGGCCTTTTTGACGACAATGTGGCCCTTGAGCAGCAGGCGCTCGAGCACCTTTTCGATGTCAAAGCTCGGGTACTTGGCATCGCGTGCGCCAAGGGCGATGTTTTCCAGGTCGAGGAACACGGCCATAGTGGCATCGGACGTTCTGGTGGTCATTGGCCGCAAGCTTACTCCAAATGCGCGGGCGGCCGGGACTTAGCACCAATGGTAATTGAAGCTGATGCTTACGCGTTCTGCGTTGACGCTGTTCGGCACCACTTCGTGCCGCAACCAACTTTCGAATAGCAGCAGCTGTCCTGCCGCCGCAGGAAAGATTCCCCAGGGACGCATCGCGCGAGAAGACGCTGTCTTGCGCGGCGGTGCTGCCATGAAGCGATCGAGCCGCGGATCCTCGAATTTGATTCCGGGAGTTCCCGCCGGCACGTGCACATAGTAGGTACCGCTCAATGTCGAAAGCGGATGCAGATGCAGCCCGTGAACCACGTTCTTGGGCATCACGTTGATCCAGCAATCGGTCATGCCGAGCCGGCGTCCTGCAAGATCCCACTGCACCGCGTCGGCGAAGGCCGCCACGTGCCGCGCGAGCTTACTTTCCAGGGCCTTAAAAGTGGGAGAGATTCGCTGCAACCAATGCACGGAACCGTACGAAGTGTAGCCGCCCGGATAGTTTTTGGCGGACCAGCGCCGTCCGGCGGCATCGTCATGGCGCAGTTGCCGGCATTCCTTTAGCAGCTGGCTGTTGAACTCCTTCGTCCCGCGTGCCTGCAAGGCGCTGGCGTAGACGAGCGTGGGAAATAGTCTGTGGATTGTCATCGAGCAAGCCTAACGGGCATCGCGCATGGTGGCAAAATACCCGTCATATGACATCCGCTCCCCAAACGGAAGAAATCCCGCACGCCGCGGCGGCCATTCCCTGGCAGATTGCACCGCCGCTCATCAGCACGGCGCTGACCATGGTTGGCTCCGGCTTCTTGGGTTCATTGCTGCCGTTACGATTCTCCGCGATGGGGATGGCCGACGGCGTAATCGGACTGATTGCCACCGCCGAAGCGCTCGGATTTCTGGCGGGGTGCCTGTACGCCCATAAGTTCATCGCGCCGGTGGGCTTGGAGCGGGCATATGCCACCTTTGCCAGCGTGAAGTCGGCCGCGATCCTCGGTTTGTACTTCGCGGACAGTGTTCCGGCATTGGCACTGCTGCGCTTTCTGATCGGCATCAACGCCGCAGGACTTGCCGTCATCGTGGAAAGCTGGCTAAACGCGTTGGTGCCGAACGAGCAGCGAGGCCGCGTTCTCACCATTTATGTGCTCGTGTACGGGCTGTTTTTCGGAGTGGGCCAGTTGTTCAGCCAGAGCCTCAATGTCAGAGGTCCGGAGCTGTTGTTGATAGCCGGAATCTCGACGACGCTCGCGCTCGTGCCTTTGGTCGCGATCGACGTGCGTGCGCCGGTGTTGCCGCGGCGGGTGAAATTGGAAATCATCAAGGCGTTGCGCACCTCGCCCGTGAGCGTCACCGCCTGCCTTTTGAACGGGCTCATACTGACCGCCTTCACGACCGTGGGTCCCTTGTTCGGCGTGCGCGTCGGGTTCGATCAGCGACACATCGTGCTTTTGATGGCCTGTGTTTCACTCGGCGGACTCTTCCTTCAATGGCCTATCGGATATTTCTCCGACAAAATCGATCGTTTACATGGGCTGATCGGATTGGGCCTGGGCATTCTTGGGGTGAGCGGTGTGCTCGTATGGGCTGACCAGCGCCTGCCGTTCGCGCTGCTCGCGCTGTTGTTCGGCGTGTTCGGCGGGCTCGCCGAAAGCCTCTACGCCGTGGGAGTGGCGCATGCGAACGACCGCGCCGTCGCAACTGATTATGTGGCGCTGTCCTCGACCCTGCTGTTCGTCTGGGCGTTGGGTTCGTCGCTGGGCCCGACCCTTGGAACGTATGCGATTCAGCTCATCTCGCCGAGGGCATTTTTTGTTTACGTGATGGTGCTGACGCTCGGATTTACGCTGTTCGCCCTCTGGCGGCTGTCGCGCCGCGGCGCCGATCAGGTGGTGGAATCGCACGAGGACTTTCTCGCGTATCCGCAGACTTCGCCGGAAATCTATGCGTGGCTGCCCTATCATAAGGACACCCCGCCCGCGCCGCCGGCCGGCGATCCGCAAAACCTTCGATAGAAATTTTGGTCCACTTTGGTCGAGGAGGCGATTGCGCGCGAGTGGATCGTCAACGTCGGGCAACGAAACGCGCTCGAGCGCATGGCGCATCTTTTTTGTGAGCTCCTTTACCTGTACCGTGCCGTCGGTCTCAATCAGGGCCTCTCCTGCACCCTGCCGCTGACTCAGGTCGAACTGGCCGAGACCTTGGGATTGTCATCCGTGCATGTCAATCGAACCTTGCAGGAGCTGCGGCGACAGAAGTTGATCAGTCTGAACGGGCGAACGCTGACGATACAAAATCTGCCCGCTTTGGAGGAACTCTCGTTCTCCAATCCCGACTACCTGCACCTGGATTATTCTGGCGAAACGCGCCGCGACGTGGAGCGAGAGGGCGCCGGCTAAGCTCGTGGCGCCGGCAGCGGCCTCAGCACGCGCTCCACGCCTAAGCCAAGGGCGAGCAGCGCGCGGTCGGCACCCGCGGGTGCATCCAGCTCGATCGCCACGGGTAGCCCGGCATGGGTTAGTCCGACCGGCATGACCAGTCCCGGCAGGCCCGCGGTGCTGCCGGGTGCGATATTGCGCGCCACGGCCGATCGAAAGGCACTTGCCGGCCGCGGACCTCCAGCATGGTTTCCTCGCCGATGCGCGGCGGGGGAACCAGCGTAGTCGGGAACACCACGGCGCTGACGCCGGTCCTTTCGAAGTATTCGCGGTACAGCCGGCGCAACGCCGGTAAATATTGATCGCGAGCAGCTGCGTACTTGGACTCAGCGACGAAATTAGCTCCTCCCGGCAGGACATCGCGGCGAAACAACTTCTGGATGTCCGGACTCGCTTGGGCGACCAGAGCATCCAAGTCGACGCCGGCACCGTACTCCTCCAGGTAGCGAGCGAGCGCGATACGAACATCGTGGTTCTGGATGTCGTAGGTCGTCAGGTCGATGAGCCGAGCGAGTCCAGGCATCTGGGTTTCAACGATCCGGGCGCCGGCCTCCGCAAGCCGCGCCAGGGCAAGTTCGGTGAGGCGCTCGACTTCCGGATCGAGATCCGTGAACCAGTAATCTCGGACGACGCCGAGGCGCATGCCCTTGAGCTCTGCGGCATCGAGTTTTTCCCAGGTACCGGTCAGCACCGAATCGAACAAGGCCACGTCGGCAACGCTGCGAGCATGCGGTCCGACCTGATCGAAAAGCGGCGAGATCGGCACGCATCCGCGGGTGGAATAGCGTGAGGTGGTCGGCCTGAATCCGACGATGCCGCAAAATGCCGCGGGCACGCGGATGGATCCTTCGGTATCTTCGGCAATTCCGAGCGGAGCGAGCCGAGCCGCGATCGCTGCCGCGGTTCCGCCGCTGCTGCCGCCAGGAATGCGCGTCGGATCATATGGATTATGCACTGCGCCGAACGCATGATTGTTGCTGGTCCAGCCATAGGAAAGCTCGTGCAGGTTCGTCTTGCCGAGCAGCAGAGCGCCCGCCGCCCGCAGCGCACCCACCACCGGTGCATCTTCAGCGGGACGAAAATGACGCAGAGCCGGCGTGCCGCCGGTCGTCGGGTAGTCCCGAGTATTGACGCTGTCCTTCACCGGGATGGGAAGACCGAACAGCGGTCCCGGTTTCGCGCCGGCGAGACGCTCGCGCTCGCGAGCCCTGGCGTCCTCCAGCACCTTTGCCGGCTCCAAGGTGATAAACGCATTGAGCGCATCCGCAGATCGACACCTCGCCAGCAGCGCCTGCGCATACTTCTCCGGGCTGAGAGATCCCTGCGACATATGGGTGACGGCCTCCACAGCACTGAGGTTGCAAAGCTCGGCGCTGTCGCGACCTGCGCCGGCGCTGTTCTCGGGCGCGCCCTCCGCCGAGGCGCCGGAACCTGCCGCCGAAATAGCCACGGTCGCGGTGGTTCCGAGCACGAATCTCCGACGCGACGGATCAGGGGGTTCGAACACGATCGCGCCTCAACGCCTGACACATGCAATGCACTGCACCGCCTCCGTTGCCGATCATCGACACATCGGGATCGTAAACCGTGAGGCCCTCCGCGCGGCAGGCGGCGATCAGATTCTTGCTGGAGGCGGGCACGAGCACACGCTCGCTTCCCAGCGCCACCACATTGCTGCCCATTTGCATGGCATCGCTGTAGGGAATGGCTATGGTCCGGATCCCCTTCGATTCCAACCATTCGACCAGCTCGGGTTCGACCGCTTCCACGCACACCACCGCCAAGCCTTCCGCGATCATTCCCATCTGTACGTCCAAGTGCAGGAAATGCGGATCGAAGCCATAAGTGTAGAGTTCCCAACCCTCTGCCTCGAACCAGGCCTTCAGTTGGCGCACCGCCGGCTCGATGGAGCGTTCGCCCGAGTAACCGCAGGCGGCCGCGCCCGGCTGTACCACCATGAAGTCGCCGCCCTCGACGTTTCCTGCAGTGATCAAGTCGTAAATCGGGATGCCGGCTTCGAGGTAGAATTGCAGGCACGAGGCGTACTCGCCGCGCCGATATGACTTCTCGAGCTGCATGATCACCGCGCCCCACGGAGTCATCACGCTGCTGTCGCGCGCGAATACTTGATAAGGGAGTGCCGGATCGGGTGCGAGAAAGTGCACGTTGACGCCGGCTTGCCGGTACGCGTCGACCATCTCATCGTATTGCCGCCGCGCGACTGCGAAGTCGAACTTCAGACCGATTCGCTCCGCGCGCTGACACACGGCGTTGCCGGGCTGCCAGGTGAAATGATCGATCGGCCCGATCAGTACATCGCGCAATGTGCCGTATTCGCTGTCCACACCCCACGTGGCGGGCGAAGGGGTACCGCCGCCCTCGATTCTCGTGCGCAAGTGCATCCTAAGGTCTCTCCCGACGTTGGCGCCCCAAAGTGCGCGCCACATCATACCAATGGCAGGATTTGAGCGCGTCTGTCATTTGTCGGCCGCATAGCTGGCGAAATACGCAGCCAGCGCGGCGAAGCGCGCGGCGGGCGCCGAATCAACTACATTGGCGCTGCGGTCACGGCAGCCGGGGGTTCGGATGCGGCCCGTCGAGGAATCCGCACGTATCGATGTGCCAACGCCGGAAGCACAAATAGGTTCAACAAGGTCGATGACAGCAATCCACCCAATACTGTGACCGCCATGGGACCCTCGATTTCCTGTCCCGGACGGTTCATGCCGATCGCCAGAGGCGCCAGGCCGAGAGCAGTCACTGCCGCCGTCATGAGAATGGGGACAAGGCGCTCATTTGCGCCGCGAATGACCAGCGCGAGACTCCACGGATGACCTTCCACCTCGACCAGATGCTCGTAATGGGCAAGCTGCAGGATCGCGTTGCGGGCACTCACACCAAATACGGTCACCAAGCCGACCACGGTTCCCAAGGAGATCCCGATTCCCGTGACGGCGATCGCGAGCACGCTGCCGATCAAGCTGAACGGTAGATTCGCCAACACCAGCCAGCTGTTCGCGCGCCAATGGAACGAGATGAACAGAATCATCACGATCAGCGCGAGCGCCAGCCCGGAATACATGAACAGTTCCGTGCGTGTCTGCGCCTCGGCCTCCGCGGCACCGGTAAATTCTATGAAAACGCCGGTCGGCAGCTTTATCGATTGGGCGATTGCTTGCTGCGCTTGCTGCACGATGCTTTGCAGCGAACCTTTACCGACGTTGAATGTCACGCTGACCCGCCGTTGTCCGCCATCGTGCTGAATGCTGTATCGATCCTGCGTCGCGGCGACACGTGCAATCTGGGACAGAGGCACGGGCCCCATCGGACTCCCGATCATGAGCTCCGGCAATCTCGCAGGCTGATGACGCAGCTTATCGGGCAGCAAGACCACCACGTCGACGGTGCGCGTACCTTTGTATGTTTGTCCGACGACCTTTCCCGCGTACGCCGACTCGATGGCGTCGAGCACGTCCTGCACTTTCAGGCCGGCGGCGGCGAGCGCATCCGGGACGAGCTCGATGGCAATCGTCGGTGTTCCATTCTGACGCTTGAATTGCAGGTCGACGACGCCGGGCACCTTGCCGAGCACGGCGACAACCTTGTCGCCGGTTGCGTCCAGCGCATCCAAGTCGTCGCCGAATACTTTTACCGCGACCTGGGCGGTCTCGCCGCTCAAACTCTCGCTGATGCGATCTCCGAGAAACGTCACGACTTCGCTTTGAATCCCGGGATAGCCTTCCAGAATGGAACGCAATTTCTCCTGCGCCGCATTCTGGTCCACCGACGCATCTTCCTTGAGCTCGACATGAAATTCGCTGCGGTGCGGACCCCACGTGTCCTCGCTGAGCTCAGCCCTTCCTATTTGCTGCTCGATCGTCTGGACGTAAGGAAGCGCCAGCACCTCCGCGCTGATCCGCTTGCCGAGCGCCCGCATTTCATCGAGCGACGTACCGGTGATGGAGCTTGATACCTGCATCACGAAATGGCCTTCGCGAAAATCCGGCATGAAGGTACCGCCCAGGAAGGGCAGGGCCGCAACAGCGGCGGCAATCAACACCAGGAGAACCGCGGCGATAACCTTGAAATGCGCCCCCACGCGATGCACGGCGCTGTCTTGCCACGCCTTGAGACGGCGCAACCACCCGGCTTCCGGCCGCGCGTCATGGTCTCGCAGGAAAAGCGCGCAGAGCGCCGGCGTCGATGTCATCGCCACCAACAAGGAAGCCAACACCGCAAATATGAACGCCAACGCCAACGGACCGACAAAGTGCCCCTGCACGCTTGAGGTGAACAACTCCGGCAGGAAGACGACGATGACAACGGCGGTGGCATAAATCACGGGGCCGCGTACCTCGAGCGAGGCCTCGCGCAGTACTTCAAGGCGCGGCTTGGGGTCCGGCAGACGCTTGTTTTCGCGCAGCCGCCTCAATATGTTCTCGATGCCGATGATCGCATCGTCGACAAGCACGCCCAGCGCGACGGCAAATCCTCCTAGCGTCATGGTATTGAGCGTTAGGCCCATCCGGTCGAGCACGGCAACGGCGGCCAACAAGGATAGGGGGATGGCGGTGAAGGCGATCAGGGCCGCGCGAAAATCGCGTAAAAAGAGGTACAGAACAGCCAGGATGAGGATGGCGGCTATCCCCAGGGATTGCTTCAAGTTCCCGAGCGCTCGTTCGATGAAGTTCGCCGGACGATGGAGGCTGGAGTAAAGCGTGATTCCTTTCGCCTTCAACGCGGGTTCAAGGGCGGCAAGAGCTTTCTCCACCGCCAGCGTTGCGGTCAACGTGTTCGCTCCATATTGGCTGGCAAGCGATAACAAAACGCCCGGTTTGCCCATGATGAGCGAGTCCCCAGAACGCAGCGCCGGCGCGATTTTCACCTCCGCAACGTCGCGCACCACAATGGGGGTACCGTTTCGAACCGCGACGACCGCCTTGCCCACGACGCTGATATCGGGCGCGGGGGTCGGTGACCTTACGAGGATGCGCTGCGCGGGAATGTCGATGAAGCCCGCTCCGCGCAGCGGCAGTGCAGCTTTGGCGGCATCCGACACGTCGGCCAAGGTGATGCCGAAGCTTGCCAGCTTGTGAATGTCAGGGAGAATTTGGATCTGCCTCACATTCCCGCCGAACACGATGACGTGGGCGACACCGGGAACCGCCAGCAATCGGGGCTTGATGACCCAGTCCGCCGTGTCGCGTAACTCGTATGCATCGACCTTATCGGAGAACAGACCGATCTTGAGCAGATCCATGGTGCTGGAGACCAGCGGCGAAAGCTTCGGCGTACCGACGCCGGCGGGCAAACTGCTGCCTAGCTCGGAAAGCCGCTCCGAGATGCCCTGTCGTGCAACGTGCACGTCGATCCCGTCCGCGAATGTGATCGTGACCACCGAGAGGCCCGGTATGGACTCCGATCGCAGAGTCGCAAGTCCCGCGGCGCCGTTGACGGCATTCTCGACCTGTTTCGTCACCAGTTCTTCGACTTGCTGGGGGGCGAAGCCCGGCGCCTCGGTCTGAATGTCGACTTGGGAAGGCACGAACTCCGGAAAGACGTCCAATGGGGAACGCAGCGCGCCCCAAGAGCCGAGGATGAGTGCGAACACACTCAGCGCGGTAACAGCGCCGAAGTGCCGCACGCACAGGGTGACCAGTGCCCGCATCATGATTAATCCGGCTCCGCGCCCGAGGCGGATTCTTTTGCCAGAAGCTGGCCGGCCGCGGTGGTCACGACCTTATCGCCGGCAGTCACTCGTTCCGTGACGAAGTAACCGTCCGGCGTGGGCTTGGTCGTATCGATCTCGACCCGCTCGAACGTACCCGGTTTCTTCTCGACATAGCACCAGTACTTAGCTTCGCTCATAACCGCCGCCGCGACGGGAATCACCACGCCTGATGTCGGCTCGCCGATCGGCGCCCACACTTGAAGCCGCTCGCCTTCTCCTGCATCGCTGCTTTTGAGCAATGCAAAAAAACTGCGGCCGGGAACGCTGGCATCCGCCGGCGCGTCCCACACCACATCCAGCTTCCAACCAGTGCCCTGTTTTGCGCCGATGTGCGCCGCACGCAGCGAGGCGGGTGTCCCGCCGCTCAACGCGCCAAGCGGAAACGTCACGCGCACCAACTTTATCTTGCCGCCGGCGAGTTCCTGCAAAATCGCGTCTTTTTCGTTGCTCTTCCAGGGCGGCTTCATTCCCAAGGTCGAGGACAGGCGCTGCTGGGTCAGGACCAGCGCTGCGGCATCGACTTCCGCCTTCTGTGCAGCGTTTTCTTCGACGTCCGCCGACATCGCGCCAGGCGTCCCGTCAAGCTTCTTCGTGCGCGACAGGGTGGAGCGGCTCAAGCGTTCGGTGGCCTTTGCGGTCGCCAGTTCGGCAGCCGCCTGGGCAATGGTGTCGTGACTGACGACCACGCCGAAACCCGCCGTTTCCTCCGAGTAATCGATCACCAGCGCCGCTTGCGTGGAGACACCCAATTTCTCGACTTGCTCGGGGGTCAACGTCACCCCTTCCGCTTTCTCCTTGTCTGCAGCGACTTCCTTGGCCGCTGCGCTCTGTTTGCCAGGTGCGTCTTCTTTGCCGCCGGCCGTAGGAGTCTTGTGGCATGCGCCCAAGAGCAAACATCCCGCGGCGAGCACGACGCTCACTCCACGGCGCATCCACGGGCCGGACCAGGTTTCGCGAGTCGATCGCGCTATTGGAATGAAGTTATGCATCGATTTTTCCCGTGATCCATTTGAGCGCCTCAAAGTTGCGGTTGGGGCGCGGCATGCGTCGGTTGCGCAACGGTGTCCGGCGCCTGCCAGCCGCCGCCCAATGCCTTGCAAAGGCTGACCAAGGCCTGCAGCCGCGCGAGTCTGTATTGGATGAATTGGTCGCGTACGGTGTAGAGGATTCTTTGCGCTTCGAGGAGCGAGAGAAAATCACCGACGCCTTGCTTGTAGCGAAGCTGAGCGCCTTCGAAAGCGCGCTCACTCTGGGTCACGTTCTCGTTTTGAAAATCACGAGCGGCATCAAGATGCCGAATGGCGGACAGAGCGTTTTCGACGTCGACGAGCGCCGAAACGATCGCCGATCTATAATTCGTCGCCGATTCCTGCTGCTTGGCCTGCGCCTCCGCTCGCGCCGCGCGCAGTCTGCCGCCGTCGAATATCGGCTGTGTGATCGCTGCCCCTAAGTTCAACGTGGGGCCCGCGCCGCTCAATGAAATAACCGCGGCATTGAGCGCCGGATTTTGCAAGCCGCCGGAGGCAGTGAGCGAAAAAGACGGAAAAAGCGCGGCGCGCGCGGCCACGAGGTCGGCGCTCGCCGAGCCGAAGTTCGCTTCCGCTGTGAAAATATCAGGCCTGCGCCTCAGCAAGTCGGACGGCAAGCCGGCAGCCACCTTGGGTTCCTGCAGCGCCTCGAGCGAAGCTCCCTCGACCTTGAAACCTTCCGGTGAACGGCCCAGCAAGACGGCCAGTGCAGCCACCGCTTCTTCGTGCAACTGTTCAAGCTCCGGAACCATCAGTTCTGCCGCCGCCAGGGCCGCCTTCTGGGTTGCCAGGTCCACGGGATTCGCCATTCCGACTTTGTAGCGTGAATCGACAACCTCCATCAGGCCGCGAGCCGCATCCACGTTTGAACGGGCTACGTTCAAGCGCTCGCGCAACGACAACACCTGAAAGTATCCGTTTGCCACTCCCGCCAACGTCGTCAGCGCTACCGTGTCTCGGTCCGCTCGCGACGCGACGGCCAGATAGCGTGCCGAATTTGCGGAGGCGCGGTTCTTGCCCCAGAAATCAACTTCATAACTCGCCGAGAGGAGTGCAGACCAATCGGTTTCATGTGCGGTGCCGTCGACCGAATGACCGGCCAGGTAGTTGCCATTGCCGGCGGCATCCACAGTGGGAAGAATGCCCGCGTGCGCTTGTCGCGCCCGCGCATCCGCTTGTGCCACGCGTGCCCGGGCGGTTGTAAGATCGAAGTTGTTGGCGGTGGCCTCGGTAATCAATGCATCCAATTCGCTGCTCGCGAAGCCTTGATACCACTCTTTGCTCGGCCAGACGGACGAATCGCCGGCGGGCGCCCACTCGAAGACGGCGGGCAGCTTCGCTTCGGGTGGCTTCGCGGCCTGCAATGCACAGCCGGCGCAGAGGCATCCCACCAGACCGCAACGTACCAAAGTGCCAACAAAAAACATGCAGTCCCCAGTATTATTCGCGTCGAATTTAGCACGCTTGGGCAACGCGTATTTTTGTATATTTGTAAGAATCTTGTGCGGCCCGACGCCATGCGTTTCCTTCCCCGGTGGCGTACCCTTCTTGCATGAACATCTTGTTGGTGGAGGATGACGTTGAATTGGCGCATTCCATGGCCGATCACTTTCGCGAGCTCGGCTACAGCGTGAATCATTGCGCGGATGGAGCGAGCGGGTTCTCGAGCGCCTGCGAGGCCGACTATCAGGTCATTATTCTGGATCGCATGTTGCCGCGCTTGGATGGCCTGACGTTCGTGCGAAAACTACGGCAACGAGCGGTAACTACGCCGGTCATTTATTTGACTACCATGAGCGGAATCGACGATCGCGTACAGGGGCTCGAGGCGGGCGGCGATGACTACCTGGTCAAGCCGTTCGCATTCGCGGAACTGTTGGCGCGGGTGCGGGTGCTTTCGCGCAGGCCCGGGAACGCTCATGAGTCGACGGTGCGTCTGGCTTGGGGGTCGATCGAGCTGGATTTGCTGAAGCGAAGCGTGGTGCGTGCCGGCAAGAACATCGACCTGTTGCCGCAAGAGTTTCGCTTGCTGGAATATTTCGTGCGCAACCCGGATCGGGTGCTCACGCGACGGATGCTGCTCGAGAACGTATGGGGTATTCACTTCGATCCCCAGACCAGCGTGGTCGAGAGCCATATCAGCCGATTGCGCGGCAAGGTAAATCATGGCTTCGAATTCGATGTGATCCAGACGGTTCGCGGCACCGGATATAAGTTCCTTGCGCCGAATTAGGATCTTAAAAACCGAGAGCTTTCGATCGGCGGCACTGTTTGCGACGATGTTCCTGATTCTTTCTTGGGCTCTGCTCGGCGTCGTGTACTGGATCGTCAACGACACCCAGACCTCGGCGCTGGTGGGAGCGATCGATGCCGACATCAGCACCATCAAGAATGGGTATCGCGAAAAGGGTTTGTCGGAGGCGGTGGAAGTCGTGCAGCAGCGCCTGGGTTCGGGGGACTATGCCGGCACGGATTTGCCGGGTGGGTATATCCTTCTGGAAGACCAGGCGAACGGACGGCTCGCGGGTAATCTGCGGCCGCTCGGCCTTAAGCTCGGCTTGTTCAGTTTTCCCGCGCCGCGCCATGCCAGACACGAGTCCAAGGCCAGCGTGCTTGGGCGCGGCGTTTATATCGCGGACGGCGTCTATCTGTTCGTCGGCCGCGACACGGGCCAGATCGTCAGTACTCGAGTTCGAATTCTCAAGGCTTTTGCGTGGATCGAGGGGGTGTCCATCGTGATCGCCGGCCTCGCGGGGATTTTCTTCAGCGTGCAGTTCATGCGGCGCATCGACGCGATCACGCGTACTTGTCAGGCAATCATCGCGGGCAGATTCAACGATCGAATCCCGATGCGGGGCAGCGGCGATGAGTTGGACAGCCTGTCCATCGCGATCAACAACATGCTGGACCGAATTGCGACGCTGCTGGACAATTTACGGCAGGTGTCCAGCGACGTGGCGCACGATCTGCGCACTCCGCTCACGCATCTGCGCAACCGGCTCGAAGATGCGCGCCAAAAGTCGGTCACGTCGGACGACTATGCGGCGGTCGTCGCGCGAGCCATCGAGGATACCGATCATCTACTCGTCATATTTGCCGCGCTGCTGCGTATATCGCAGATCGAATCGGGATCGCGCCTCGCCGCGTTCTCGCCGCTGTCGCTCACCGAGCTCTTGGAAAGGATCTACGAGATGTACCGCCCGGTCGCCGAGGACGAGCACCACGTGCTCGTGCAAGACATTCAACGGGACGTGCACATTCGCGGCGACGCTGAATTGTTGACGCAGCTGTTTAGCAACCTGATCGAGAACGCGATACGGCATACGCAGCCGGGCACGCGGATCCGCATTGGTCTGACAGCTGAAGGAGGAATTGCGGTTGCATCGATCGAAGACAATGGGCCGGGAATTCCGCCGGCCGAGCACGACAAGATCTTTCGCCGGTTCTATCGGCTTACCAGCAGCCGATCGACCCCTGGCAACGGCCTTGGTCTGGCACTGGCTGCCGCAATCGTCAACTTGCACAATGCCAAGATCGATCTTAGCGATGCCCGACCGGGACTGCGTTTCCAGACCTCATTCGAGCGGCTACCCTAATCGTCAAGCTGCGCCCGCGAGGTGGTACGCGCTCCGGCGACGTGGTGTAGGATCGCGAGAACGGAGGAGCCGATGACGCAATGGTCGATGATTGCAGGATTAATCGCATTGCTTGGGCTCGCGGGCTGCGCGTCGATGAAGGCGCCGCCCTCGCGACCGGCGGTCCCGCCCAGCAGTTCGGCGACCGGCACAGCTGCGCCCGGCACTGTTCCATCGCCGCCACCGGAATCATCGGCGAAGGGTGGGCCCGATTCGGCTACCGGCAATGGACCCGATCAAAGTGCGGGGGCAAAGGTTCCGGCTGCGACTTTACCGCCGGCGGAGACGGCATCGTCCGCAAGTTCCGCCAAAACGAAATCGCCTTCCGAGGGGCGTCCGGCAAAACAAGCTGCGGCGCCGGCCGCCCGCTCGGCGAGTACAACGACGCCGACTTCCGTCAAGCCTCGGGTGGAGACGCTCAACTTGGCCGACCTGGAGCAACGGCTTCGGGACACCCATGCGATCGGAGTGTTCACGAAACTATCGCTAAAAAATCAAGTCGACGATTTGCTCGGTGAGTTCCGCACCTTGTATCAAGGTCCGAACAAACATCCGCCCGCGGAACTGAGGCAGCGGTACGACGAATTGCTGCTCAAGGTGCTCGGTCTGCTGCAAAGCGGCGACCCGCAGCTCGCGGCTGCCGTGGCATCGTCTCGGGAAGCCATTTGGAGCATTCTCGCGGATCCCGAAAAGTTCTCAAAAATCTAACCAAGGAGACATCATGCTACCGCGCATTTCCGCCCTCGTCTTGACGGCAGCCGCCATGTCATGCGGCTCTTTCTCGCCCGCTGCCGACGCGTCATCACTCGGCAAGGATCTCAAGGCGACGATCGCGCTTCAGGGAAAGCCCTGCGATACGCTGGCCGACACCAAGCGCAACAGCGACAGCGACTACACGGCTTCATGCAAGGACGGCAATCGCTATCACATCTATGTGGACGCGCAGGGGCGGGTCATCGTGCAAAAACTATGATCTGCGGGCGGCATCCGCTTGAATCATCGGCAGTCGAACCGGGGTTGGCGGCGAATTGCCGCCCTCGCGCGCTTGCACCCAAGCGTGCAGCGCGACGGCGCTCAGCACGATCGGCAGCCCAAGCAAGGTGTTGGAAGAAAAAGACTCATTGCCCAGCCACCAGCCGACGAGCAAGGCCACAGGCGGGTTGACATAGGCATAAGTCGAGGCAAGCGTCGGCGATACGCGCTCCACGACGAAGCGGTAGGCCGAGAATGCGATCAAGGAGCCGAACACGACGAGATAGGTCCAAGCCCACCAGATCCGCGGTGTATGCGGCAGCGCCCAATGCTCGCCAAGCACTGCGCTCGCGAGCAGCGCCAACACGCCCGCGGCAAGCATTTCGGCTCCAAAACCTGTCGGTCCGTGAGGAACGTCGATGCGCCTGGCCAAGACCGTACCCAGCGACCAGCAGGTCGTGCCGAGGAGAATGACCAGCGTTCCCGCGACATTCCCCTGAAGGTCGCGTCCCATCAGCATCACTGCGGCGCCGAGGCCGCCGAGAGCGATTGCGCCCCATTCCATGCGCCGTGGCCACCGGCCGAACGCTCCTGACCATAACGCCGTAGCGAGCGGCATAACGCTGATCAGCGCCACGGTTGCTCCAGAGCTCACCCAGCGTTCAGCCACCGCCACGCCGCCGTTGCCGACCACCAGAAGCAGAAATCCCAGCAGCGCGGCGCCTCGCCACTGTCTCGCCGTGGGCATGGGCCGGCCGCGCAGCGCCTGCCACGTGACCAAAATTCCTCCGGCCAACAGGAATCGTGTTCCGACGAGAAAGAAGGGCGGCGCGCCCTCGATGCCCACCTTGATGGCGTAGTAGGTAGTGCCCCAAATGACGTAAACCGCCGACAAGCAACCGGCGATCAGCCACCAAGATGGCTTGGGGCTGTCTTGCTCGCGCGTGGTTTTCAACATCGCACCGCTCCCTCGTAAAGGTTTGGCCTCCGTCTTCGCATCATACCGATGGAGTTTCCAAACGCCTTTGCACGGTCTAAGATATTTGGGTGATTAAGCTTAGTAAATAAGTCATTTGGGCGAAGGGGCTTCACTATGGATGCACTCGACATGAAAATCCTTGCAACTTTAAACAACGACGCGCGCCGGCCCTATGCCGACATGGCACGCGAGTTCGGCATCTCGCAGCCGACTGTCGCCGATCGGGTTCGCCGCTTGGAGGGTCGCGGCATCGTCCGCGGCGCAATGCTGTGTGTGGATCATGCCCGCCTCGGTTTCAACGTCAGCGCGTTTGTCCGATTGCGGGCTACGCCGTCACATAAGCGCGGGCTCACTGAAACAGCACGTTCCATGCCGCAAGTGATCGAGATGCACAGCGTTACCGGCGACGATTGCATGATCGCGCGAGTCGTGGCGCGCTCGGTCGAGGAGCTTGCAGAAACATTGCAGCGGCTCTCGACGTTCGCGGACTCGAGCACGTCGGTCGTGCTGGAGACGGTGATTCCGCTGCGCAATCCGATCCCTGCGCAGCAGCCCGCTGCGCAGGGGAAGTCGGGGAGCGAGAACGGACGCGCGCCGCGACGACATAACGGCGGGCTTGCCGCGCGCCGGACTTGAGGGCTCTCGCCGCGTTCAGTCGGTCGCGAGGAATTTCAAGGGAATATCGAGACGATCGGCCCAAGCATGCTCGTCGTGACCGGCACCGGGAAATACACGGCTCTGGTAATTTCGATCGTCGTAGCCTTTTTCGGCCATCATCAGGTCGAATAATTGCTGATGAACGCCGTAGGAAGCGTCGAGTCCCGCCGTGCCATGATCCATGTAGATGCGATGGCCTGCAGGTTCGGGGATATGCTCCCGCAGGTATTCGAACGTCGCGAGGGGAATGCTCGTATCGTGGTCGCGGTCTCCAACCCAGTGCGTCGATAGGCAACCGGCGCCGCCGAACACTTGCGGATATTCGCTGATAGCGTACAGGGAAATTATCGCGCCCATGCTGGAGCCCATGATGACCGTGTCGTCCCGGCCGGGACGGGTGGCAAACCTGCGGTCGATGGCCGGCTTCAATTCCTCGACGATGAATCGCAGGTACCGGTCCGCGCGCGGCAGACGGGCCAGTTTTTTGGTGATCAACGCCTTGCGGATGTCCAGGGGTAGCAACGCCAACGCCTTCTGCGGGAAATACTCGCTGTCTCGATATCTACCGTTGCTCCAGATGCCGACAACGATCAGAGTCGGCAGCTTTCCCTGTCCCGTCAATTTCGCCACCGTGTCGGCGACCCGCCATGATTCGCCACTGCCGCTGGTTTTTCCGCTGAACAACGTTTGGCCGTCGTGCATGTAGATCACGCGATATCGCCGGGCAGGCGAATAGTCATCAGGCATCCATACGTCGATGTTGCGAGCATCGACGAGTTCCGACGGAAAATTACTGAGTCTCTCGATCCTGCCTGAAGCAACGGAGGGCAGCCGAGGGTCCGTTGTGGGCGCGGCACGGCGCATTCGGGCAAGCCACATCAAAAACAGCCGGCTCACTTCATCGACCCTCGAGACGCGATGAATACGCATGCAGCCTCCTTGGCAGGACAAGCAATTCCAATAGACTGGCACAAAAGAATACCGCATGGATTGAATTGCGGGAAACGGCCGATTTCGCGCACGAATTTCATGGCGATGAATGCCACAAACGGTCTACCCGCCGCAAGCGCGCGCCGAGCCGGCTTTTTTCGTTTGCGACCGCGCGTGCTAACCTAGGCGCGTGAAAAGCTTGAACGAAAGAAAATCGGCGCGGCTTGCTTCGTGTAGCGGCGCCGTCGCCGCATTGGCGGGCATTTTTGCGCTTGCGAGCGTGGAGCCGGCGGTGGCCACGACCTATGTCCTTGCGAACCGCGACGATCCAGTGGTGGGCCAAGACAAGACCGCCGTGACGGTTTACGAGGACACCCTCTATGACCTCGCGCGAAAGTTCAGCTTGGGGTCCGAGGAATTGATTCGAGTCAATCCGGGGATTGATCCGTGGCTGCCCGGCGCCGGCAAGACCCTCGTGGTTCCGGACCGGCACATTCTGCCCCCCGGCCCCCGCGAGGGAATCGTTGTCAATCTTCCCGAGCACCGGCTGTACTATTTTCCAAAGCCCAAACGCGGCGGCCCCATCGAAGTCATTACTTATCCGGTCAGCATCGGGAAGATGGACTGGCGCACGCCTTTGGGTCTCACGCATGTGATCGGGAAGCAAAAAGATCCGGTTTGGTATCCGCCGGAATCGGTCCGCAAGGAGCATGCGGAGGCCGGCGATCCGCTTCCCGCGAGCGTGCCGTCGGGCCCAGACAATCCGCTGGGGTTGTTCGCCATGCGTTTGGCAGCCGGGAACGGCACTTACTTGATCCACGGGACGAACAATCCCATTGCTGTCGGGCTTGCGGTCACACATGGTTGCATCCGAATGTATCCGGACGACGTTGCCGCTCTGTTCCCACTCATAGCGGTGGGCACTCCGGTGCGCCTCATCAGTGTCCCGGTCAAGGTGGGGTGGGTCGATGGCGAGCTGTTGCTCGAGGCGCACCCGCCCGTCGATGCGCAGGGACAAAGCTTCGAGCCCAATATCGATCAGTTTGCCGAAATGTTGCGCGCCGCCGTGGGGGATACTACGGTCGCGATCAACTGGGACTATGCACGCGAAGTGCTGCAGAAAGCTGACGGCGTGATCGCGACGGTAGCGCTGCAAGCCGACGATCCGAATTTGCCAGCGGCTGCGCCGGCGTCTGGAAATCAAGGGGCAACCTCAGGTCGCTAGGTACCGCTGCAGCTTGAATCGGCGTGTACATTGACCCTGCTGCCGTTGCGGCAGATTGTCTACGCTTTACCGGTTCATCCGACAACAGCCTTGCTTTCCTGGTACCGTCGTTGTGCAGTTCAGCAAAAATGACGGTGTCATGACGAATAATCCATCGACGCGCGAACCGACCCATGCGGAAATCCATTCGGGGCGGCCCGGCCGGTGGGCCATGTTGAGCGCGTTGGGCGTCGTCTTCGGAGACCTTGGCACGAGTCCGCTGTACACCCTGCAAACCGTGGTCCAGGCCACGGGCGGACAATTCACCGCGCCGAGCGCGCTCGGCGTTCTCTCGATGATCGTGTGGACCTTGATCGTCACGATCTCGATCAAATATTGCCTCTTCGTGATGCGAGCCGACAACAACGGCGAAGGCGGCATTCTGGCCTTGATGTCCCTCATCGGTGCAAACGGCTTTATGCCGGGGGTCGCGGTGTTGACGGGCATGGGACTGTTGGGTGCGGCGCTGATTTACGGCGACGGCGTCATAACCCCGGCAATTTCGGTCTTGAGTGCGCTTGAAGGCGTCAACGCAGTCACCGATACGTTCAAGCCCTTTATCATGCCGATGGCGGTCGTGATTCTTCTGTGCCTGTTCTTTGCGCAGCGCTTTGGTACCGAGAGGATCGGCCACGCCTTCGGCCCGGTGATGCTGCTGTGGTTCATCGTCATCGCGACGTTGGGCATCGTGTCGATCGCGCGTCACCCGGGTGTGATTGCGGCGTTGGATCCGCGGTACGCGGTCCGGTTCATGGCACACGCAGGCAGCGCCGGATTACTGGTGCTCGGCGGCGTATTTTTGTGCATCACGGGCGGCGAAGCGTTGTACGCCGACATGGGCCACTTCGGCAAGGGCCCCGTCCGGTGTTCCTGGTTCGGCATCGTGCTGCCATCGTTGCTTCTCAGCTACGCCGGGCAGACTGCGTTCTTGGTCGACAAGGGGACCGTCAACGGTAATCCGTTCTTTCAAATTGCGCCCGCTTGGTCGATCTATCCGCTCGTGGTGCTCGCAACCTTCGCCACCATCATCGCCAGCCAAGCCATCATCACGGGCTCATTTTCCATGACCCGCCAAGCCATGCAGCTCGGTTGGCTGCCGGGCGTCGCAATCCGTCAGACATCGGATCGGGTGTATGGTCAGATCTACGTGCCGGTGGTGAATTGGCTGCTCATGATAGCGACGATCGCGACGACAGTGGCATTCGGCAGCTCGGATCGGCTTGCAGGGGCCTACGGCACAGCAGTGTCCACCACCATGCTTCTGACCACTATTCTGCTGTACCGGGCCATGCGCGAAGTATGGCGTTGGCCCGCGCCGGTCGCGATGGCCGTCGCCGCCGTCTTCGTCGTCGTGGATGGAAGCTTCTTCCTCGCAAATCTTCTAAAGATAGCGGAAGGCGGTTGGCTGCCTCTGAGCTTCGCGGCGATTCTGTTCGTGATCATGGTCACGTGGCGGAGTGGCGTCGACGCCGTGCGCGCGACACTGGTGCAGTCGCCCGAAGCGGCAGAGCGGTTTTTGTCGGCCCTGAAGAGCGGTGCGATCCCGCGAGTCGACGGCACCACCGTGTTCTTGACGAGAAGCAGGCAAAAGGTGTCCGGCCTCATCATCTCGCACGTACATTTCGTCGGAGTGCTGCCGAAAAACGCGATCGCGCTCAGCGTCGAATTCGAAAACACGCCCCGCATCAACGGTCCCAAGTGCACGGTCGTCGAGAATGTCGGCGAGGGGCTGTGGCATCTGGTGGCTCGTTTTGGGTTTTTCGAAATTCCGGAATTACGGCGGGCTCTGCGCGATGCACGCGGCCTCGATCACGCCGTCGATTTCGACAATGCGATGTTCGTCGGCACGCGGGATCTCATCGTCCACAAACAAAGAAACGCGAGGATGGGGAGATGGCGCTTGGGACTGTTCGCGTTTCTTTACCGCAACTCGGTGAAAGTGGTGGATCGGTTCAATCTTGCGCCCGAGAATGTGGTTGAGATCGCCAGACAAATTGAGATCTGACGTCGTAATAGCCGGCGGTTTGGTCGTGAAAAACGGCGCCGGGATCGTCCACTGATTGTTTTGTCAGAGCTGATCAGCTGCCAACTCGACCGGCGGGAGTACTTGGCCATGCACCTCGCCGAAGCCGATCCGGGCGGCATACGGCTTTTCGCACCAAGCGCGAAAAATTACACTGTCCCCGTCTTGGAGAAAGCCGCGAGTTTCGTGCGGGCTGATTTCAAGCTTCCGGGTCCCGCCCGCGCTGAGTTCCAATAACGAGCCCGCTTCACCCGGAGTGGGCCCCGATACGGTTCCAGTTCCGAGCAGATCGCCCGCGCGCAAATCGCAGCCGTTGATCGTGTGATGCGCGACGAGTTGGGCCGGCGTCCAGAATGCATGTCGGTAGTTGGTCGAGGACAGGCGGTGCGGCGGTTCCTGCCGTTCGCGCATGGCTGCACTTTCAATCAGAGCGTCGAGGCGGATATCGATCGCGCCGGCATTGCGGTTTTCCGAGGAATCTAGATAGGGCAGGGGGGGCGGCGCGCCTTCGGGCCGCGCGAAAGGCACGCGGAACGGCGCCAATGCCTGCAGCGTGACGACCCAGGGCGAGATCGTTGTGGCGAAATTTTTCGCCAGGAATGGACCAAGCGGTTGGTATTCCCAGGCTTGCAGATCGCGCGCCGACCAGTCGTTGAGCAAACACATCCCAAAGATATGGGATTCGGCATCGGCGAGCTGAATCGGCGCGCCTCTCCTGTTACCACGACCGATGAAGATTCCGAGTTCGAGTTCATAATCGAGCCGATTGCTAGGACCCACGACCGGATCCGTTGCACCGGGCGGCAGCCGTTGCCCGTGGGGCCGGGGGAAGGCCTGGCCCGAAACCCCGATCGACGAACTGCGGCCGTGATATCCGATCGGAACCCACCTATAGTTGGGCAGCAGGGGATTGTCCGGCCGCATCATTCGGCCGACCGCGGTTGCATGATAGATCGAGGTGTAGAAATCGGTGTAGTCGCCGATTTGCGCCGGCAATGAAAATTGCGCGTGGCTTTGCGCCACCAGACAGCTCTGCAAGCTTGCTTGCAGGTGCGAGCCTCTCAGCAGGCCTTCGAAGAGCGCGCGGCGCACTGCGGTCGAAATCTCTTGCCCGAGTTCCATCAGAGCGTTGAGGGAGCATGTTGCCCCGGCGCGAATGCCTTCGCCGGCTTGCAAACCGAACAGACCCAGCTTCGCCACAGCGGCGAGATCGACGATCTGATCGCCGATCGCAACGCCACCGCGAAATTCCTCCGAGGATTGGGCCCGGCGAAACACGGCGAAGGGCAAATTTTGGATCGGGAAATCGCCGCCGCTCCGATTGGCCGAATCCAGCCAGCTGCGCGCCTGCGGATCGTGCGTCTCGTCCAGTCGGGGGAGATCGGTCACGGCCGGCCCGGATCAAATCGCTTCTTGAGATCGAGCCAATGAGACATGTAGTCGCGCTGCAGCGGCGGCATTCCGTGCAGCGCGCCGCGCGTCGGTTTGAGTGGCTGCCGACTCTCGAACATGAACGCCATCGAGTCGGTGATATGGGCCGGCACCGAGGTATCAGCGGCGATTGCCTTCTCGAAAGTCGCCGCATCCGGGCCATGCCCGGTCATGCAGCTGTGCAAGGAGGCGCCGCCCGGTACGAACCCGGTACTCTTGGCGTCATACACTCCCGATATCAAGCCCATGAATTCATTAGCGACATTGCGATGAAACCACGGCGGCCGGAAGGTGTTCTCCATGGTGAGCCAGCGGGGTGGAAAAACAACGAAATCGATGTTGCTCGTGCCCACGATCTCGCTCGGTGCATGTAGCACCAAAAAAATCGACGGGTCCGGATGGTCGTACGAAATCGAGCCCATGGCGTTGAATCGACGCAAGTCATATTTGTAGGGAGCATGGTTTCCGTGCCACGCGACTACATCGAGGGGCGAGTGGTCCAAGTGCGAGATCCAAAGCCGGCCCAAGAATTTCCCCACCAACTCGCACCCCACATCGAGATCTTCGTAGCGAGCGCGGGGCGTCAAGAAATCGCGGGGGTTGGCGAGCCCGTTCGATCCGATGGGCCCGAGATCAGGGAGCTTGAATGGCGCGCCGAAATTCTCGCAGATATAACCGCGCGCGACGTCCGAGGCTGATCCGACTCGAAATCTCAAACCGCGCGGGATGACGGCAATTTCCTGGGGTTCGACATGCAGCCGTCCGAGTTCGGTATCGAGGGTAAGTGCGCCCAGCTGCGGCACGATGAGCATTTCGCCGTCGGCATCGTAAAAGAAACGCCGCATCGGCCGGTTGGCCGCATACAAATAGATCGTGCATCCGGTGTGAGCATCCGGCGATCCGTTTCCAGCGACCGGCACCAGGCCATCGATGAAGTCTGCCGGCACTGCGGGTAGGGGCAAGGGATCCCAGCGCAGTTGATTCGGCGACATTGGTGCATCGTTCGGCGGCTCGTCGAACCGCGGATGTTCGAATCGCTGAAACGGCTGATGCATCACCGAAGGAC
>JBBROC010000013.1:0-56295 GCA_038229815.1 Steroidobacterales bacterium
AACCCGAAGATCCCAGGCACTCCCTGGAATATGGCTGACAAGCTCCTGTTGAATCCAACAGTCGACGGATTCTTTTACTGGGCTATCAAAGGAACCCCGCATTACGGGCGCTTCACCGCGGTGGAAAGGGCCGCTCGCATTCAACATACCTGGATGTCCCCCAATACTTCAGGCTTGGAGTCGACGGTGACAGTGACCTTCAAGGCGAAGGGAAAGGACACGCTCATGACGCTCGTGCATTCTGGCCTTCCCGATACCGACGGCGGCCGGTCCCACCAAAAGGGATGGAACTTCTTCTTGGACGGCTTTCAGAGCCAGTTGGCGAAATCCGGCGTCGCCTGAGTCAACAAAAGCCATCACATTACTTGTCAACGCAAAGGCAAACGAACCAAAAGGATCGCGACTATGAAATTTCTCTTGATTTCACGACACACCAACGGCGCAGAGATTCCTGAAAACGAACGAGACCAGAATCTACAGGAGATGGGCGAGTGGATCGCCTTGCTCAAGCCCACTTTGGCAATGCCCATCAGGGGTGGGTCAACTGTTACGGCCGACAATGTTGCGCAATATTGTGGGGATGTGGGCGGCGCAATCGTTTACGAGGCCGACAGTTTAGATCACGCAGTCGCGCTGGCCAAACGATCTCCCGGCCTGAAACACGGCTTTACGCACGAAGTATTCCCGGAGATATCACTGAGCAAGGCTGCGCACGGGAATGTTTCCGATCAGGCGTGATCGTGCAGGACGACAGACGCCATTTGATTCAAGTTATTGACGCTTCCTCCGGCCGGCCCGATGCGCTGGTAGGCAGCCCTTTAAATCCAACATCGGGTAGGAGTCTTTTATGTTGCAGGATTACCAATCGATATTGAACGCAAAAGTTTCCGCCGAGGATGCCTATCGCAAGGTCGCGCGTGTCTCGGACTGGTGGAATCAACGATCGAAGGGCGACACTCAGAAGCTCGGAGATTGTTTCAGAGTCGACTTTGGCCAGACCTGGGTCGACTTTAAGGTAGTCGAAGCCATTCCGAGTAGGAGAATGGTTTGGCACGTGACTGACTGTCATTTACATTTTGTTAAGGATGCCACGGAATGGAAAGGCACCCGCGTCATTTGGGATTTGACGACGAAGAATGGCACGACCATCGTCACCATGACGCACGCGGGCCTTACGCCTGCAGTGGAATGCTTCGAAGCGTGCAAAGCAGGATGGAACTTCCATGTCGGCGAAAGCCTGTTTAAGTTGCTGACTGAGGATATTGGCCTGCCGGATCACGCGCGAAGGACCGCCGCTTGATTAGAGAAACCACTCTCGGGCACCCGGTAGGTGCCCGAGAGTCGGTGGCAATGTGCGCGGGCCCGGCTTGCATGCGAATCGAGTTTTTGCCAGTTTTGCCCTAGTTTCCGGGGTTCCCAATTGAATGCGACCCGTGGCAGACTCTGTAGGCAGTTCCCTGTCACTCCCACTCGATCGTCGTCGGCGGCTTCCCGGAAATGTCGTACACGACACGCGAAATTCCGGGCACCTCGTTGATCACGCGATGCACGACGCGGTCAAGGAATTCGTAGGGCAACCGCGCCCAGCGCGCCGTCATGAAATCAATGGTTTCTACCGCGCGTAGCGCGATCACGTAATCGTAGCGTCGCCCATCGCCCATGACCCCGACGGAGCGCACCGGCAGGAAGACCGCGAAAGCCTGGCTGACCTTGTCGTAGAGCTCGTGACGGCGCAGCTCCTCGATGAAAATGGCATCCGCGCGGCGCAGCAGATCCGCATGGGCCTTGTGTATCTCGCCCAAAATGCGCACGCCGAGCCCTGGACCGGGAAAGGGATGCCGTTGCACCATGTCCTTGGGCAATCCAAGCTCTGCCCCCAGTTTGCGCACCTCATCCTTGAACAGTTCGCGCAACGGCTCCAGAAGCTCGAGCTTCATGTGCTGCGGCAGCCCGCCGACGTTGTGATGCGACTTGATCACATGCGCTTTGCCTGCCTTGCCGCCGGCCGACTCGATCACGTCCGGATAAATCGTACCCTGCGCGAGCCATTTCACGTCTTTGAGCTTCGCCGCTTCCTCATCGAAAACTTCCACGAACATGCGCCCGATGATCTTGCGCTTCCTTTCCGGATCCGCCTCGCCGGCAAGAGCCGCCAGGAACCTTTGCTCCGCATCGACGCGAACGACGCGCACGCCCATGTGCTCGGCGAAGGTCGCCATCACTTGATCGCCCTCTCCAAGGCGCAAGAGACCGTGATCCACGAACACGCAAATGAGCTGCGCACCGATGGCGCGATGTAGCAGCGCCGCCAGGACCGAAGAGTCCACGCCGCCCGACAGCCCGAGCAGCACCTTATCGTCTCCGACTTGTGCACGAATTCGCGCAACGCTGGCTTCGATGATATTGCCGGTCGCCCAATTCGCCGCACAGCCTGCAATCTCGCGGACAAATCGCCGCAATATCTCGGCGCCCTGAAGCGTGTGTGTGACTTCGGGGTGAAACTGCACCCCATAGAACCGCCGCGACTCGTCGGCGATCGCCGCGAGCGGTGCGTTGTCGCTCGACCCGATGATCTTGAATCCCGGGGGTACCGCCACGACACGATCGCCATGGCTCATCCATACGTCGAGAACTCGGCGCCCACGAGCGTCGCGATTGTCTTCGAGCCCATCGAGCAGCCGCGACCCTGCAGCAGGCAGGACTTGCGCGGCTCCAAACTCGCGATGGCTGGACGATTCGACCTGCCCGCCTAGCTGCGCGGCCATGGTCTGCATGCCGTAGCATATGCCGAGCACCGGAACACCCAATGAAAATACCTCGCGCGGTGCCTCGGGACCCTTGACGTCGTACACCGATTCGGGTCCGCCGGAAAGAATGATCGCATTCGGCGCAAATCGCATGATTTGTTCCGCTTCGACATCGCAAGGGTAAATTTCCGAGTAAACACCGAGTTCGCGCACTCGGCGCGCAATCAGCTGGGTGTACTGGGCGCCGAAATCGATAATGAGGATCCGGTCCGAGTGGATATCCGGCATCAACCGATCCGGTAGTTTGGCGCTTCTTTGGTGATGGTCACGTCATGAACGTGACTTTCGCGGACGCCGGCGCTGGTGATGCGTACGAATTGCGGCCGCGTGCGCATTTCCTCGATGCTGCCGCTGCCGGTGTACCCCATTGCCGCGCGCAAACCGCCCGATAGCTGGTGCAAAATGGCAACGAGACTGCCCTTGTAAGGGACACGTCCCTCGATACCTTCGGGCACGAGTTTTTCAAGCTCCGTCGTGGTGTCTTGAAAATATCGATCGCTGGAGCCGTGAGCTTGGGCCATCGCGCCCAAGGATCCCATGCCGCGATAGGCCTTGTACGACCCACCTTGGTAGAGTTCCACGTCGCCTGGAGACTCCTCGGTGCCGGCGAACATGCCGCCAATCATCACGCAGTGCGCTCCCGCCGCCAATGCCTTGGCAATATCGCCCGAGTACCTTATTCCGCCGTCGCCGATGACCGGTACCCCCGTGCCCTCCAACGCCTTCGCAACGCGCGCTATCGCGCTGATTTGCGGCACGCCGACACCTGCGATCACCCGTGTGGTGCAGATCGAGCCAGGCCCGATACCTACTTTGACTGCGTCGGCTCCGTACTTGACGAGGTCGAGAGCTGCTTCGGCGGTCACGATATTGCCACCGATCACTTGTATATCCGGATATTTTTCCTTGATTCTCGCCACCGTCTCCAATACCCCGCGGGAGTGGCCGTGCGAGGTGTCGACGACGACAACGTCGACCCCCGCTTCGCGCAACGCCGCGACCCGGTCCAGGGTATCCGGCGCCGTGCCGACGGCCGCGCCAACGCGCAGGCTGCCCACACTGTCTTTGCACGCATTCGGAAATTCGGTGGCCTTTTGAAAATCTTTCACCGTGATCATGCCTTTGAGCTCATGGTCTCCGGCAATCACCAACACTTTTTCGATACGATGCTTATGCAGCAGCGCGAGCACCTGTTCCTTGGGTGCGTTCTCTCGCACCGTGATAAGGCGTTCCTTGGGCGTCATCACGGAGGAAACCGGAGCATCGAGTTTCGTTTCGAACCGCAGGTCGCGATGCGTGACTATGCCGACCACTTTCGTTCCGAGCACCACCGGCACGCCGGATATATTCTTCGCTCGCGTGAGCTCGAGCACTTGGCGAATGGTCATGTCCGGGTTCACCGTGATTGGATCACTGATGACTCCGCTTTCGAACTTTTTAACTCGGTCGACCTGCCGGGCTTGATTGTCGATGGACATATTTTTGTGGATGATGCCGATGCCGCCCTCTTGAGCAATTGTGATTGCCAGGCGAGCCTCCGTGACAGTGTCCATTGCGGCGGACACCACCGGCAGATTAACTTCGATTTCGCGGGTTAGCTTGCTTGCCAACGACACTTCGCGGGGCAAAACTTCAGAATATGCCGGCACGAGCAGGACGTCGTCGAAAGTGAGTGCCTCTTCAAGAATACGCATAGGGGAGCGTCACAGGTTCATCCAAGAGGCGGCGCATTGTACCTTGCGCGTGCTGCGCGGTAAACCGCTATCATTTACCCATGGAATTCGCTGCAGACACGATCCTCCCCGCACGCCCCGACCGGGATATTTACAGCGTTTCGCGGCTCAATCGCGAGGTCCGGGTGCTGCTGGAGCGCGGATTGGGCAGCCTCTGGCTTGAGGCGGAAATCTCGAATTTCTCGAAGCCAAGCTCCGGGCATTGGTACTTTTCCCTCAAAGACGCTGCTGCGCAGGTTCGATGCGCAATGTTCCGGCAGCGAAATATGTTGTGCGCCTTCACTGCCAGGGATGGACAAAAAGTCCTGGTACGGGCCCGCATCGGGCTGTACGAGCCGCGCGGCGAGTATCAGCTCATCATCGATTATATGGAAGACGCCGGGCTCGGCGCCTTGAAACGGCTTTTCGAAGAGCTAAGCACAAGACTCGAGCGGGAAGGGCTTTTTGCGGCGGAGCGCAAGCGCCGCTTGCCGAGTTTTCCGAAACGCATCGGCATCATTACTTCGCCGACCGGCGCTGCAGTCCGCGACATCCTGCATGTGCTCGCGCGACGCTTTCCTGCGACGGCCGTGCTGATATACCCGGTCTCTGTCCAAGGCGCGCAGGCGGCGGGGGAAATCATATCGGCTCTTCAGGCGGCGGACCGCCGAGGCGAATGCGATGTTTTGATCTTGGCGCGCGGCGGGGGATCTTTGGAAGATTTGTGGGCGTTCAATGACGAACGCTTGGCCCGCGCCATCGTGGCTTCCCGGATTCCGGTGATCACCGGCATTGGTCATGAGATCGATTTCACCATTGCCGATTTTGCGGCGGACGTGCGCGCACCCACGCCATCCGCGGCCGCAGAGATGGTGGTTCCCGATGCACAAGAATGGCTCAATGCCTTCGCCGCGTACGGCGTACGTCTGCAGCGGTGTTTGCGCCGTCGGCTCGAGGAGCACCGAGAGCGTCTAAGCTGGTTGACCGGACGTGCGGCGCTCGTGAGTCCGGTCGCGCGCCTGGGCGCCCAGGCGCAACGATTGGATGAACTCGAGCAATGCCTGGTGCGAGCTGTACGCCGGCAACTGCAGGAGCATCGGGAACGCCTGCGCTGGATGGCCGGACGCGCCGCGATCGTAAGTCCGTCTGCACGACTGGCGCAGCAACTTATTCGGCTGAGCAATCTCGATGCCCAGCTCACTCGCGCGTGCCGGCGCGCACTGAACTCGAGATGGGAGATGCTGCTGCCCCTGACCCGTACCCTGAACGCCGTGAGTCCGCTAGCGACCTTGGAACGCGGCTATGCCATCGTCAGCGTCGAAGGCGGCGCAATACTGCGAAATGCCGCTGAGGCAAAGCCAGGTACGATCATCGAAGCGAGACTCGCACGAGGCAGTGTTCGCGCGAAGATCGAGGGCGCGTCATGACGCGAACGCTGTTCGCCGCCGGCGCGTTCGTCGTCTCGAGCCTAGTATGGGGCCAAGGAGTTGACTTGCCGCGCGAAAACGCCGTGCCCGGCGGCATCAAGCTCCTGCGGCTGGATTCGACCGGAACGACGCCTCCCTATGTAGAATTTGACGGGCACCGCGCACTGGTGATTGAGGATGGCTCGACATGGTGGGCGCTGATCGGCATTCCGCTATCGGCCCCGCTCGGAACGCACCAGGTAATCGTGCGTGAGACCGGCGGCAGACAGGAACTCGATTTTGCGGTAGGCAACAAGCATTACGCGAGCCAATCCCTCAAGGTCGCGCCACGTCAGGTCAATCTATCGGCCGCGGACCTCGCGCGGGTCGCTCAGGAGAAAATCCGCATCGATCATGCGATGAGCCGCTGGACGGAAGCGGCGCCCGAGAGCCTGCGCTTACCTCCGCCGGTGCCCGGCCCGCGCAGCAGTTCGTTCGGCTCACGCAGAATCTTCAACGGCGAATCCCGCAACCCGCACAGCGGCATGGACATTGCGGCGCCGAGCGGCACCCCCGTCCTTGCCCCCATCGCAGGCACGGTGGCAGACACGGGCGGGTATTTTTTCAATGGCAACACCGTGTTTCTCGACCACGGCCGCGGCATGATCAGCATGTACTGCCACTTGAGTTCGGTCGATGTAATACCCGGACAACGCGTAAGCAAGGGGACTCGAATCGGAACCGTCGGCATGACCGGGCGCGCGACCGGACCCCATCTGCACTGGGGCTTGAGCCTCAACCGCGCCTGGGTCGATCCCGAGTTGTTTCTGCCCTGAGCATGGGGTTGCCCATCAACTTGCTCCCAACATTTGATCGACCGAGGCTCCCTCCAACGGCGCCGTTAAGGCTGCCTGGCGGAGCCGCGCACTGTGCTCCTGCACCGCCGCGCCGGACGGCTGCATCTCGATTTGCCCCTGGAAAAACGCGCCTTCGGTGATTCCGACACGCGGTGCAAAGACGTTGCCCTTTACCTTCGCGGTACCGCGGATAGTCACAGACTCAGTCGCATACAGGTCCCCTTCGACCTTTCCGTCGACCACGATCACCCGGGCGCGGATGTCTCCCTTCATGGAGCCATCGGTCCCCACCGTCAGATTCTGCGTGTGTGTAATTGAACCCTCTACGCTGCCCTGAACGACCAAATCCTCCTGCGCCGATAATTCTCCGCGGAATCGCAGCGTCGGGCCAAGCACAGAGGCGCGCGCAGCCGCCTCGGGCGCTCGGCCTTCAGGCACTCGGACTTCGGGCACTCGAGCTTCGGGCGCTCGAGCCTCCGGCGCGCGCGGCTCGGCTGCCCGCGGTTGTGTCGAACGCGGCTCGATCCGCGGCTCACGAGGTTCGGGACGCGTCGTTGAGGGTTCGGGTGCGGCAGGCCGGCCGCTCTGGTTGGTGTTTATCATGGAATCATCTCCGTCGATGGGTTTCTTGAACCAGGACATTGTCAGGCAGCACTACCGGAAACTTTGACCGTTCGTGTGCCCGCGAGATCCTGCTTCGCGGGCTGCTGGCCCGCTTTCCTGCCTTCCGTGTCGATGCTGCCGCTGAAACTGGCGCCCTCCATGATGCTGACGGTGGGCGCAAAAATATTGCCGCAAACTCTCGCAGTCTCTTTCACGAATACGGATTTTTCCGCCTGCAAGTCGCCATCGACCGTTCCTTCTACGATGATGAGCTGCGCACGAATATTTGCCTTCACCGTTCCTTGGGGCCCGATGGTCAAACGCTGGGTATGCGTGATAGAGCCCTCGACCCGGCCCTGAATCAAGAGGTCCTCGTCGGCGCTCAGGTCACCCTTGAAATAAAGCGTAGGGCCCAGGATCGAAGCACGCTCGGTCGCGCTGTTGTAAGGGTTGCTCATTCACAGATCTCCGTTGACGGACGCAGGGACGGCATCCGGAGACTACCTGGCATAATCGATTTCAAAGTGAGACTTTGATCACGATTTGCTTGCGCTGTAAATTGATGCATCGCGGATGTCGCAAAAGCGCACGGCCCCTCAGGGCGCAGCGAACGGCTCGCCGGCGGCGACGTTAGGGGGCGGTCATTTCAACGACAATTCGAGACGGACCATGGCGTCCTGATTTTTTGCCTTGCCATTCGCGGCCAGGAACACTCTGTCCGGATCTAGCTGCGTGTCCGTCAGCAGGGCCTGCTGTATTGCCGCAGCTCTGTGCTGCCCCAAGTCAGTGAGTTCAGCATCGGAGACCGCAATGCGCTGGTGAAGCGCCTGGCTCAGGAAATTCGCCTGCGCCTCCGCCAGTTCGGGCTTGGTGTTGAGGCTCGTGACGGAATCCGGCAATTTCGGTTTACTGCCAAAATTCTTCACATAAAGCTGCGTCAATATCTCTACCTTTGCGGCAGCGTCCAGCTGATCAAATTCGGTAGCCGCGGACGATTTCTTGCGTCCAGCTTGCTCCGACTGTATCCCGCGGACCTCGGACGAGAACTTCGCCTCGGCCAGCGCCGGGCGATCAAGATCGGCGACCCAACCGATCGGCACTTCGATTTTGAGTTGCGGCCGCTCGTTCATTGCCTTGGCAATCGTTCGGACCTTTTCAACTGCGACGGAATCCAGATCCGCGCTACTCGACCGGAAGTCGACGAATTGCAGCTCCGGGCCCTTGCCGAACATTGCGCCGAGCAACGCGAACGGTGCGGTGACCGCCTTTTCGATCGCGTTCACAAAAACTTTCCAGATCACCTTGCCCAACTGAAATGCCGGATCGCGGAGCGTACCGGTGACGGGAAGATCCAAGGTGATCACGCCGTTGCGGTCTTTGAGCAGCCCGACCGCCAATTTGATGGGCAAGGACACCGCGTCCTTGCTCTCGGTCTTTTCGCCGAACTCGAGCTGCTCGATGATGATGTGATGCTGGGCATCGAGCTTGTCGCCGACCACCTTGTAGTGCATTTCGGTGGTGAGCTTGCCCTTGGTGATGTTGTAGCCGGCAAATTTTCCGGAATAAGGATTGAAGGTGCTCAGTTCCATGTTGCGAAAACTCATCGTTAAATCCGTGTAGAGAGTCGCGCTCAGCAGATTGGCATCACCCGTAATGGCCACCGGCGAAAATGCGTCGACTGCGCCATGGATATCCACCTTAGCCCGCGAGTTTTCCTTGGACGACAGCCCCAGGACCGTCCCCTCAAGGTTCTGAATACCTGCGGAGAAATTCGGCTGCACGGTCAAATCGGTAAAATTTGCCTGGCTCGTGTGCAGAGCGATTTTCTTGATGGTCATCGGCATGGGCTGAGATGTCGGCTGCGCCCCCGGCTGCTTGTCCGGCGCACTCCGAACTGAAGCCCGCTGGTTTCGCGCGGGCTCGGCAGCAACGGGGTCAGTCATCGCGACGGGTGCGCCGCGCGGAGTTGCCGGCGCGACCACCGTCGCGCCGGGCCCCGCCAGTACCCGCTTCACATTCAGGGTGCTATCCGGCTCGATGATGACGCGAGCGTACAATTTGCGCGCCGTCACGAGATCAACGTCGAGCCGGTCGGGGTTCTGCTGGAAGTTCATCCCCGACACATCCAAGCGGTCCCAATTGATGAAGTCGTCGTGCAGCGCGTTGTCGACCGTATGCAGTCCGACGATGGTGAAATTGGAGGCTATTTGCAGCGCAGGTTTATTTGCGCCGTAGCGCACCTTGGCGTCGCCGCTCAGGCGCCCGCCGAGCAGATTCATCGAGGTGCGCTGTAAGATATACGGCTGCGCCGCCGTGAGTTCGATGCCCTCGAACTTCAATGTCAGCTTCGCCGACAGAGGTTGAGGCGTCAGATCGCCGCTCGCACTCAAGGAGCCAGTCGCGTTGACACGCGATTCGAGACTCACGGCCAGAGGCTTGCCAAGCTCCAAGCTTGCGCCTTCGATCTTGGCGGACAAAGGCGCCAACAGCAGTTTCGCGGCGGGCGTCGTGGTGCGGTCCTCGGCCGAAATACTGGCGTCCCGCAGCGCAAACTCGCCCAATTGGAATTTCCATCGTGAAGTTTCGACGGCCGGCACTCCGGTGGCCGGCACTCCGGTGGCCGCAGATGCCTTCACTCCGTTCGCCGCTGACGACCGCGCCGCGGCCGGCGTCGAGCTCGGCGCGGGTGGCGACTCCATCAGCTTGAGTAAATTGAACTTCCCGTCGGGCTCCAGCCACGTAGCCAGCTTTAACCCGGTAATCGTCAGCGCGTCGGCACGGGCCTCTTCCTTCCTTAGATCCATCGTGGCTCCGCTCAGCACGAGCGAAGGCACCGTGACCCAATCGACGTCCGATTCCTTGGGCCGGATGACAAGCTCGTTCACGGCGATCTTCGATACCGTTGCCTTGAAATCCACGGGATCCTGCATCGAAAACTCGTAGGTCGAATAAAGATCAATGGTGCCGGATTTCACCAGGAAACTCAGACGGTCCTCGAGATATTCCCAAAGCGTGTGCGCGCGCAAGCCATCGATTTGAAACTCGCCGTCCGATTCGATCGGTTGCACCGACACATGTCCGTGCCATTCGACTCGCTCGCCGAGCTTGGAAGACCCGCTGAAGGTAAATCGGCCACCCTCGACGCCGGTGATGAACCTGACCAATTCAAAATTAATCGGTTCCAGCCGCGCAGTGAACGGCGACGGTCGGCTGCGATCTTCGTATGCAACCAGTCCGTCGCTTACTTTGAACGAATCGATGCGAATCCTCGGCAACGAGGTGTTTTTGTCTTGAGATCTTGCCGCGGCGGCCCTAGGCCTCAGCAGCAGCAAATTGAGGCTTCCATCGGGCGCGACAAGCGCATTCACGAAAGGCGCATCGATTTCGATGTTGGCGAACGAATACGCGAGATGCCAGATCGACGACAACTCGAAGCCGACGAATAACCGACGGAAACCAAGCAGCTTCTCGCCACTTGGCGTTGCCAGCGAAAAATCCTTGATCTCGAGATGGAACAGAAAAGGATTGAACCGGATCTCACCCACTGTCGGCGTCGCACCCAGGCTCTGCGGGATGTCCTTCAACATCGACGAGCGCAATATCCTGGGAGCGACCACGAACCCGGCAAGCGCATACAGCGCCACCAGCAACATCACCACCGCTGCAATCAGCAAGGCTTTTGTTTTAACAACTTGCAGCACAGCACGTCCCGAGATTGGCGCCGGACGTCAGTCTAGCAAGAATTTACCCTAGCGCTTGTTTCGCTGGATCAGCCGCTTGCGCTTGCGCACCTGACGAGGCGTGAGCGGATTTCGCTTGCCTGCGAAGGGATTCTCGTCGCCGCGGAACGCGATGCGCACGGGTGTTCCCGTGAGATCGAATGCCTTGCGGTAGACGTTGACCAGATAACGGCGGTAGGCATCCGGCACGTGATCGGTTTGATTGCCGTGAATGACGACGACGGGCGGGTTGCGGCCGCCCTGATGTGCATAACGAAGCTTGATGCGGCGGCCGCTCACCAGCGGCGGCTGGTGGCTTTCGATGGCGGCCTCGAGCACCCGGGTCAATTCCGGCGTGGTCATGTTGCGAGTGGCGGCGGCATATACGTTGCGCACCGCGGCGAACAGCTCGCCGACACCGCTACCGTGGCGCGCCGAGATGAAATGCAAGGGCGCAAAATCGGCGAACTGCAGGCGCTGTTCGATCTGCTGGCGGATGAGGTCGCGCTGCTCCGTGGGAATGTTGTCCCATTTATTGACCGCCAAGATCAGGGCGCGGCCTTCTTCGATGACCGTGCCCAAGAGGCTCGCGTCCTGCTCTGCGACATTGTCTTGCGCATCCATCACCACGACGACGACGTGAGCAGTCTCAATCGCCTGAAGCGTTTTGATGACACTGAATTTCTCGACTGCCTCTTCCACGCGCGAGCGGCGCCGCAGGCCGGCTGTGTCGATCAGGGTGTAGCGCTCGCCGTCCCTTTCGAACGGCACCAGCACGGCGTCACGCGTGGTGCCCGGCTGATCGAACGCTACCATGCGGTTCTCGCCGAGCAGCCGATTGACCAAGGTGCTTTTGCCGACATTCGGACGACCGATGACGGCCACTTTGATGCCGGTCATTTCAGGGCCGTCCTGCGGGTCCGGCGTCAATCCTGCGAGAGCCGCCTCAAGCAGCGAAATTACGCCTTGGTCGTGCGCAGCCGCAATCGGATGCGGCTCGCCCAATCCGAGCTGGTGGAAATCGGCGACGGCGATGTCGTGGTCGAACCCCTCGGTTTTGTTGACTGCGAGGAAAAGAGGCTTGCCGCTGCGGCGCGCCAGCTGCGCCACGAATTGATCCCGGGGAGTCACGCCTGCGCGGCCGTCAACGAGCACGATGAGTCGATCCGCCTCGGCGATGGCGCGTTCGGTCTGCGCGATCATCAACCCTTCAATGACATCCGCATTTTCGACCAGGCCGCCCGTATCGACCACGATGCAAGGAACCTCCGTGCGCCGCGCGAAGCCATATTGCCGATCTCGAGTCAGTCCCGGCAGGTCCGCCACCAATGCGTCGCGTGTGCCCGTCATCGCATTGAACAGGGTCGATTTTCCCACGTTCGGTCGACCGATCAGTGCGATCACCGGCAGCATGAGCCTGAAGGCCTATGGCGTCGGCGGAGAAGTCGCGGCGGGCGCAACGGGCTCCGTGTCGGGAACCGCCGGCGCAGAGGCTGGCGAAACCGGCTCCGCGGCGGGCGCCGCCGTCGGCGCATTCGTGGGGGTAGCGGCCATGGCCGGCGCCGGCGCCGCACGGTATGCGGCCATCTTGCCGCCATCGGTGAGTACGACGACCGTATCGCCGGCCGCCGCGGGTGAGTTCGTTACGCGTTCTTTGGCGATGCGCTCGCGCGCGACCAGTTCGCCTGTCTTCTTGTCCAGCCAATGCACGTAGCCCTGGAAGTCCGCTACCACGATCGCGGTGCTCGTCAATACCGGCGCGCTCAAGCGTCGGAGCTTCAATTTCTGATTGCGCCACAGCTCGGAACCGTCCCGCTGGCGCAGCGCCACTACGATGCCGTCGGACTGTGTGACATACAGATTCTCGGAATCGACCGTCAATCCGCGATAACTCGACATGTCATGCGCCCACCAGATCTGCCCGGAATCGAGCGCAAGCATCGCAGTGCGTCCTTGGAATCCAGTTGCGAACACGTTGTCGCCCACGGTGCGGACTGCCGAATCGATATCGACCAGGCGGTCGAGCTCCGTGCGTCCGTGAGGCGAGGCCAGCGCCGTGTCCCAAACGGTATCGCCGGTATGCAGCGACACCGCCATCACCTTGCCGTTATCGAAGCCGCTGATCGCAACTTCTTTGGCAATGATCGGCGTCGCCGTGCCGCGGAGACTCAATCGAGGTACCTGTTGCTCGACCGACCATAGTTCCTTGCCATTGCGTGAATCGAGTCCGTGGAGCCGGCCGTCGACCGACCGGATGACGACGACTTGCTCGCTGATGGCCGCGGCGGATAAGAGCTCGGAATTCACGCGCGAGCGCCACAGCTCGCGTCCGCTGGCTCCATCCAATGCCAAAAGTGCACCCTTGCTGCTGCCTACGACGACAATCCCTGCGCCGGCGCTCGGGCCTGCCGATAACGGCATCTTTAGATTCTTGATCCAGACGCGGCGGCCGCTATCGAGCGACACGGCGATCACTTCGCCCTTGTGCGATGCTGCGAAAACCACGCCGTTGTCGATCGCGGGGCCCAACCCGAGGCGCAGAACCCTCTGTTTCTTCCCGCCGCCGACGCCTTCGCCCCAAAGCTTTTTGACCGGTAGCGTCGCCGGAAATTTGACCAGGGCCGCCGGCGGCTCGACGTCTTTATCTTTGCTGCAACCGGCCGCGATCAGCAGCGCCGCAAGGCTCACAGGAAGCAATAGGCGCATCAGCGTTCAGCCTTATTCTGAGTGTCCGCGGATTCGGTTTTCGTCACGGGCGTTGCAGGAGTCGTCCCCAGATCCTGAATCTTCAATTCCAGCAAGGCAGGATTGATGCCGCTCTCCGCTGCGGCAACCAGCGAAGCACGGTACTCGTTGAGGGCGTCGGCGATGTCTTTTTTCGCCAAATAGGCATCACCGCGTACCTCGTGATAGGGGCCCGCAAAGGCGGCCGGCATCGGCTCGGAGAGCGTCTTGATCGCTTCGTCGGATTTACCCTGATCGGTCAAAATTCGCGCAATGCGCAGCCGCGCGATCTGCCGCAATTGATTGTCTTTGGAATCGTTCATCACCTGGGTGAGCGGCGCTACGGCATTGCTTTCATGGCCCTCGTCGACGTCGAGCCGCGCCAACGTAAGCTGTGCCTGATCGGCATAGGGCGAGCCCGCGAAGTCCTTGACGAGCCCCTCGGCAAGTTGCCGGGATTTCGCGTGGTCCTCCGCCTGGAGGGCGGCGGTCATGGCGCTGAACTGCGCGGCAGCCTTCAATGCGCGTTCATTGGTGTAGCTCTGATAGTACCGGTAGCCGAACAACAGGCCGGCGCCTATCAGCACTCCGCCGATTATCCACGGAGCGTATTCCACGAACGCGTGTTTAACGGCTTCCAATTGTTCGTCATCGGTCAAATATTCTTCTGCCATGGCTTCTCCGCTACCGCCCCTTGAGACCCAACAACACGCCCAAGCGTTCACTGATTTGATCGATGGGGCATTCCTCCTGCGCCATTTCCCGGCGCAGAGCCTTTACGGCGACCACGCTTCGGGCTGCCTCATCATCCCCCAGGACAAGTGCATATTCCGCGCCGCTCTTATCCGCACGCTTGAATTGCGTCTTGAAACTTCCATCGCCGAGATTGACTTGCAAAGCCAGATCCGGCCACGCATCGCGCAATTGCTCCGCCAGTTTGAAACCCGGGATGCGCGTGCGTTCCCCTGCCAGCACTAAATAAACTTGCGGCCGGTCGCGCTGCACGCCCAAGCCCTGCTTCTCGAGCAGCATGACGACCCGCTCCTGTCCCATGGCCCAGCCGATCCCCGGGGTGCTGGGCCCACCCAGTTGGGCCACCAATCCGTCGTAGCGCCCTCCCGCACAGATCGTGCTTTGCGAACCAAGCGCATCCGTCGTCCATTCGAAAACCGTGCGGGTGTAATAGTCGAGCCCGCGGACCAGGTGGGGCTCGACATGATACTCGATGCCGGCGCTGCGCAGGTAAGCGCACAAGGTCTCGAAATGCTCCAGCGACTCCGCATCCAGGGAATCGAGCACCAGCGGAGCGCCGGCGATGATGCGCTGCATGTCCGGATTCTTGCTGTCGAGAATTCGCAGCGGATTGCCTTTGAGCCGCCGCTTGCTGTCCTCGTCGAGCGCGGCCTCGTGCGCGCCGAAATAGGCGGCAAGCTGCTCGCGATAGGCTGCCCGCGAGGCTGGCGTGCCCAGCGAATTGATCAAGAGCTTGGTTCGGGTCAATCCAAGCCGCCGTAGCAACCGCGCGGACAGCACAATGAGCTCGGCATCGACATCAGGTCCCTGGAAGCCGAACGCTTCCGCATCGATCTGGTGAAATTGGCGGTAGCGCCCCGCCTGCGGCCGTTCGCGCCGGAACATCGGTCCCATGCACCACACGCGCAGGCGCCCCTCGCGCAGCATTCCATTCGAGATGACTGCGCGGACGATGCCGGCTGTCGCTTCCGGACGCAGCGTGATGTGGTCCTCGCCCTGATCGACGAAGCTAAACATCTCCTTCTCGACGATATCCGTAAAGTCGCCGATCGAACGCTTGAACAATTGCGTCTGCTCGATCACGGGAACGCGGAATTCTTCGTAGCTATAAGACGCGAAAACTTCTCGCGTGATGCGCTCCAGGTATTGCCAGGCCGCGATTTGCGCAGGCAATACATCATGCACGCCGCGCAGAGGCTCGATAATCTTGCTCAAGAGCCTCTCCGATCAGCCAGTTGGACGCGCGTTGCGCGGCGGCGGCGCGGGTACGCTGTGAGAATCGCGCCGCAGGACGCCATCGGCTCCGGCTTCAAAGCGCGCCGCATCTCCGGCCACGAATTGGGGTCCGATCGCGACCGCTCGGTTGTTGATTTCCAATTGCACACCGCTCGCGGAGCGCAAGTAAACGCGCATGGGCGCGATGCCCGCGATGGTCCTCACGCTGTTGGCCCGGCCGTTGCCTGCGAAGGCGCGGCGTCCCTCCGCATCACGCACATCCACCCACGAGTCCGCGGAAAAGCGCAAGCGAAGGCGAGCACGCCCCATCCCTGCGGTCGCATTGGTCTCCGCCGTCTGGACCGGGGTCACCGCGGCTGCGGCCGGCGGCGGCAAAAGGGGCGCCGCCTGCGGCGACGGTGCCGGCGCTGCCGTAGGAGACGGGGCGGCTGCTGCGAGGGCCTGCGCTGCAGGGCCGGCAGCGCGGTCCGCGCGTCCCGTACTTGGAGTGGCTGCGACCGGCTCTCGAGCCATCGGCGCCTCCACCCGCTGATGCCATGGCTTCCACCAGAGCACGCCGAGGACCAGCAACACGGCGGCAAGCGAACCAATGATCTGCGGCCAAGGCAGATTGCTCATATCCGCCGAGTCGGCGGGCAGCCGCACGTTGGCGGGCTGCGAGGATGGTAACTTCGGTATCTGTGCACGGGCCTCGTAACCCGCCATGATTTCGGCATGCGGCAGCCCCAACATTGCTGCGTATCGCCTCAAATGCCCCTTGGCGTACACCGATGGGCCGATTCGCTCGTAATCTTCAGCTTCGAGCGCATCGACAACCCAGCCGTCGAGATGCAGTTCATCGGCCACCTTTTGCGAACTTAATCCCCGGCGCTCCCGCTCCGCCTTGAGCCGCGGACCGGGCGATGCGGCAAGATCGGTCATCGATCGACGCCGGCACGCATCGTCTGGGCTTGCTCCGAGTTGGGAAACTCGGTCTGCACGCGCCGCGCGTAGCCCGCCGCGGCCGTGGCGTCACCCAGCTTGCGTTGCGCACGAAACCCCAGCCAGAGGACCTCGGCGGTCGGAGGGTTCACCGCCAGATAGCGTTGCACGATATCGAGCGCCTCCGCGGCATCGCCTCGATCGAATGCGATATTCCCCAGCTGCAGCATGGCCTCGGGAAGATTCGGCCGGATGGCGAGCGCCCGATTGAAATACCGCTCTGCATCGACCACATCGCCTGTGCCTCGCAAGCAAACACCGGCGTTGATCAGCGCCACTTCCGGAGTTTGATACAGCGGGTTGCGCGCGATCTCTGCAAAGAGCTTTTCGCCCGCAACGGCTTTGCCGGTCCGGCACAGAAAGCCGGCGTAGGTGTTTTGAATATTCGGGTCCGCCTTGCCCAAGCGATAGCCGGCCGAATAGGCGCGCTCAGCCTTCGGCATGTCGTTCAGCCGTTCGTAGACGAGGCCCGCCGTCATTTGCACATCCGCGCTTCCCGGGTCCTCGCTGAGCGCACGATCGATGAAATCGCGCGAGTTCGCCAATTTGCCGAGCTTCAGGTATTCGATCGCGAGCTGCACATTGGTGGCCGCGGTCACCGCCGGCGAGGCCTTTTTAAAATCCGTGTTGCTAGAACAGGCAGCCAAACAGCAGCCGAGGATCGCGCCCAGCATCTTCACCATGCTCGCTCTCATCGAATTTCCGCCGGGATGCGTGTCGCGGGCGTAAGTTTCGTGCCGAGCCGCGCCGAGGTCCGATCAGTGACGCGCCCCGCCAGTTGGCCGCAGGCCGCATCGATGTCGTCGCCGCGCGTCCGGCGGATGGTGGCAATGACACCATGATCGTTGAGAATGTCGCGAAACTTCAAGATGGCCGCGGGCGGGGACCGCCGGTAGCGCGTGCCGGGAAACACGTTGAATGGAATCAGATTGAGCTTGGCCGGCCGACCCTTGAGCAAACCGGCAAGTTGGCGAGCGTGCGCGGGCATGTCGTTCACTCCGTCGAGCATGACGTATTCGAACGTGACGCTGCGGCCGTTCTGCACGTCGATGTAGTGCCAGCACGCCGCCAGCAATTCGTCGATCGGATGCTTTCGGTTGATGGGCACGAGGTCGTTGCGCAGCGCATCGTTCGGCGCATGCAGCGACACCGCCAGAGCGACGTTGCATTCTTCCGCCAATTTGTAGATCTGCGGAACGAGCCCCGAGGTGCTCAGCGTCACCCGGCGCCGCGACAAGTCGTACCCCAAATCGTCGAGAAATATGCGCATCGCCGGCACGACATTGCGATAGTTGGCGAGCGGTTCGCCCATGCCCATGAATACGATATTGGTGATGTTCGCCCGGGCGTCGCCGCTGCGGCCGTCGCCGTGGCCGGGCCGCGATTCGGCCAATTCACGGTGCGCCAGCCACACCTGCCCGACGATTTCCGCGACGCTGAGATTGCGATTGAATCCCTGCTGCGCGGTCGAGCAGAAGGAACAATCCATGGCGCAACCCACTTGACTCGAGATGCACAGCGTGCCCCGATCCGGCTCGGGTATATATACAGTCTCGATGCCCTGCACCTCGTCCATGCGCAACATCCACTTGCGCGTGCCGTCTGCTGATAATTGACTGGTGACGATTTCCGGAACCGAGATTCGGGCGACCTCGCAGAGGGCCGAACGAAAGTCCTGCGCGAGATCGGTCATTGCCGCGAAATCCGCCGCCCCCCGGCGGTAAATCCACTTCATTAGCTGGCGGGCGCGGAACGGCTTCGCGCCGAGACGCTGGGCCACGAATGTCTCGAGTTCCGAGCGCGGCAAGCCGAGTAAATTCACGCGTTCGCCGGCCAACTGGTTCTCCCCGTGTTCCTTGCCCGTACGCTAGCGCGTACGCGGGCTGAGCTCAATTTCCCGGAAAAAGTAGGCAATCTCCCGCGCCGCAGTATCCGGCGCGTCGGAACCGTGGACGATGTTCTCATCGATGCTGCTTGCAAGGTCGGCGCGGATGGTGCCTTTGGCGGCTTTCTTGGGATCGGTTGCGCCCATCACCTCGCGGTTCCTGGCGATCGCCCCCTCACCCTCCAACACCTGCACCATCACGGGACCCGACGTCATGAAGCGCACCAGGTCCTTGAAGAATGGGCGCTCGCGATGTACGGCGTAAAAGCCCTCCGCTTCCGCGTGCGAAAGGCTCATCATGCGCGCGGCTACCACACACAAGCCCGCCTGCTCGAAACGGCGATAGACCTCGCCGATGAGATTACGGCCCACGCCGTCGGGCTTGACGATGGAAAGGGTACGCTCGATTGGCATGTCGACCTCGGGACAAAGACCCCCAAGTGTACTTGAGCGGATGCCTTCAGGCAAACAGGAACGGCAACCGAAGTGCCTGTATTACCTGGAAAAACCCGTATTCACGACCGGACGCGACGGGCGCGCCGGAGCTAGCGTCGAGCGCCGTCTCTCAGACGTTGAAACTCTCGCCGCAGCCGCATTCGCCTTTGGCTTTCGGATTCTGGAATTTAAAGGCCTCGTTCAGACCTTGTTTGACGAAATCCACCAGGGTTCCGTCTATGAGCGGCAGGCTTTGCGGATCGACCACTACCTTCACGCCGCGCGCCTCAAAAACGGCATCCTCCGGACGGATTTCATCAGCATAATTCACGACATATGCGAAGCCCGAGCAGCCGGTCTTTTTGATGCCGACGCGCAAGCCCAATCCGGCTCCGCGTTGCGCCAAATGAGATTTGACCCGATCGGCCGCGGATTCTGTCAACAATATGGCCATACTGCGCTGCCCTCAAGTTACAGCCAAGCGGCCGTGCGGTATAGATAACACGCCGGTGACCTCTGCGCACGGAACCAGGGCGCGTTTTTTCAAGCCCTTACTACATGGGGTCTGCGGGCAGGTTACTCAATGGGCGCTGCAACGCGGCTGTCAGCGCGGTAAGCCAGGCGTCTTCGATGAGCAGCAGCCGTCCACGCTTCTCGACCGGCACTGCGAAGCGCTCGCTCAAGCTCTGCACGCTCTCCGGCAGGCTCGCGCCGACCTCATGCCCGACCGCGTGTTCTGCGATCCACGCCGACACAGCAATGGTGTGCGGACACCCGAAGACCAGGAAGCGCGCCGCGCGGATCATTCCCGCGTCTACCTGCAGGTCGAATTGCACCCAGGTGCCCTGACCGCGGCCGCCGGCGGCGCCGCGGTAAACTCCGGAACCGCCGAGCACTCCCGCACCGGGAGCGGTCTCGAAATACTGCAGCGTCAGGGCGCTGTAATTCATGCGCCGCTCATGCCCCGCTCACGCGCCGCAGGTGCGACACCGCTTGAGCTACGACGCTCACCGCCGTATCGATGTCGAGCTCGCTCGTGAATCGGCCCAAGCCGAACCGCAGGCTGCTCTCGCTCAAGACGTCGTCGCGGCCCAGCGCTCGCAGCACATACGAAGGCTCCTGCAGCGTCGAGGTGCAGGCCGAGCCGGCCGAGACCGCAAGGTCTCTACGCACGGCGGCAAGCAGGCTCTCTCCTTGGACTCCTTCGAATGACATATTAAGAATGTGCGGTACCGACTGCTCCGCATCGCCGTTGCGCCAAGTGCCGCCAAGCGATGACAACCCCTGCCAAAGACGTTCCCGCAACATCGCGATGCGTTCGGCCTCGGATTCGAGCGCGGCATTCGCCAGAGCGAACGCCAACCCCATGCCCACGACTTGATGGGTAGCCACCGTTCCCGCCCGCAGGCCCCGCTCTTGTCCGCCGCCGAATTGTAACGGCGCAAGATGCACGGGCGAGGCACGGCCGCGCCGCGCCAGCAAAGCACCAACGCCCTTCGGGCCGTACGCTTTGTGCGCCGACAGCGACATCAGGTCGACGCCCCAGCGGTGGAAGTCGACGGCGCATTTTCCGACGCTCTGCGCCGCATCCACATGCAGCCGTGCGCCGCCGTGCTTCGCGCAGAGCCCGCCGATGCCTTCGATATCCTGGATGACGCCGATCTCGTTGTTGACGTGCATGATCGACACCAGCACCGTGTCCGCTTGCAGCGCTGCGGCGACTTGATCGGGATGCAACACACCGGCCGCATCCGGCGCCAGGTACGTGACGCGCCAGCCGCGCCGTTCGAGTTCACGGCAGGGATCGAGCACCGCCTTGTGCTCGGTGCGGGCGGTGACGATGTGCCGTCCATATTTCCGGTAATATTCGGCGACCCCGAAAATCGCCAAATTATTGGCTTCCGTGGCGCCCGACGTCCAAATGACCTCCTCCGGCGACGCTCCCACGCATTCCGCAACCTGAACGCGCGCGCTCTCCACCAGCCTCTTCGCGGCCTCGCCGTAATCGTGGCTCGCGGACGCCGGATTGCCGAACTCGCCGTCGAGGGTGAGGCACTGCGCCATGGCCGCGGCCACCCGCAGATCGACGGGTGTGGAAGCCGCATGGTCCAGGTACACGGGCCGTTTCATTCACGCGGCCGCGGCGACGACTGTCCCCGTCTGCCCTGCACCGCGCTCAAGATGCCGCGCAGTATGTTGAGTTCATTGCGGTCGAGCTGAGCTCGATTGAACAGGCGGCGCAGGCGCTCCATGAGGTGGCCGGTACGATCATCGAAATCGATTTCGTGGAGCACTTCGCGCAGGTGCGCGTAAAAATACTCAACCTCTCCCGAGGGAGCCAGCGGCAATTCCAGTTGGGTGCGTGATTGGGGCTGCTCGCGCGACATGAAGATCTCATAAGCCAAGAGCTGCACCGACATCGCCAAATTGAGCGAGCAGTACTCCGGATTGGCAGGAATCCGCACCAACACATTGCAGTGGTTCAAGTCTTCGGTGCCGAGGCCGTAGCGCTCGGAGCCGAACAGGAGAGCCGCGCGATTTTGCTCGGGCAGACCGACGACGCGTGCGGCCACGTCGCGCGGCGTCGTGAATTCCCAGTAATAGGAACGCGGACGCGACGTGGTGCCGGCGATGAATCCGCAGTCGCTGATCGCTTCCGCGACGCTCGCCACGATGCGGGCTTGGCTCAATATATCGTCCGCGCCCGCCGCCAGAGCATTCGCTTCCGCATGCGGGAACGAGCGCGGGCGGACCAGCACCAAATCGGTCAGCGCCATGTTTTTCATGGCGCGCGCAACCGAGCCGATGTTGCCGGGATGGCTGGGATCGATCAGGACAATGCGAACGAGGCCCGTCATGGTGATATTCTAGCGCCACCCTATGCAGCCACTCCTTAATATCGGCATGCGTGCCGCTCGCCGCGCCGGTGATCTGATCGTGCGCAGCCTTTCGCGGCTCGATTCCCTGAAGATCGACAGCAAGGGCCGCAATGATTTCGTGACCGACATCGACCGCAAGGCCGAAGCCGACATCATCGCCACGATTCGCCGCAGTCACCCGCAGCACGCGTTTCTGGCCGAGGAAAGCGGCCGCGCCGGCGACAACGAATTCGTGTGGATCATCGACCCCCTCGATGGCACGACGAACTTCCTGCACGGTTTTCCGACCTTTGCGGTCTCGATCGCGCTCGAGCACAAAGGCCGCCTGCAGCATGCCGTCGTCTACGATCCCATGCGGCAAGAGTTCTTTACCGCTTCGCGCGGCGATGGCGCACAGCTCGAAGGGAAGAAAATTCGGGTGAGCACGCAGCGCACCTTGGAAGGCTCCCTGATCGGGACAGGTTTTCCGTTTCGTGCCGGCGCGACCTATGTCGACGACTATCTAGCCATGCTCAAAGTGATCATGTCCACGGCCGCCGGTGTACGCCGGCCGGGCGCAGCATCGCTCGACCTCGCCTATGTGGCTGCCGGACGGATCGATGGGTTTTGGGAATTCGGCTTGTCTCCCTGGGACACCGCGGCCGGAACTCTTCTGATTCAAGAGGCCGGCGGCCGCGTCGGGACGCCCGCTGGATCCGAATACGCCCTGGGCCCCAACGTCATTGCCGGCAACCCGAAAGTCTATGAAGCGCTGCTCGCAGCGCTGGGACCGCTTACACCGGCCGCCCTGCGCGCATAAAGCACGCGCGGATCGCTTGCGCGGCTAGGCGGGCGCGTCCCTCACAGGCATACTCCCCGCACCAGGCAGGCCTCGAACCGGGAGAACGCATGAGTCTGTTCCGCACCAAACCGATTGATGTCAATGCTGACACGGGCCTGAAACGCTGCCTTGGCGCTTTTGACCTGACCATGCTGGGCATCGGCTGCATCATCGGCACCGGCATCTTCGTTCTCACCGGCGTGGTCGCGGTCGAGCATTCCGGTCCGGCCATCGTGCTGTCGTTCATCCTGTCCGGCACCGCCTGTGCCTTCGCGGCGCTGTCGTATGCGGAGCTTGCGGGCGCCATCGGCGGCGCGGGCAGCGCCTATGGCTATGCTTACTCCGGAATCGGCGAGCTGATCGCCTGGATCATAGGCTGGGACCTGATCCTGGAATATGCCATCGCCACCTCCACCGTAGCGATCGGGTGGTCCGGCTACTTCGGCAAGATCATGGAGCTGCTCGGACTGCATTTGCCGCCTGCGCTGACCAACGCCCCGCTCGACGGCGGCATCGCCAATGTGCCGGCGATGGTCATCGTATTGCTCCTGTCGGTGCTGCTGTCGATCGGTGTTCGCGAATCGGCCCGGTTCAACACGGTCATGGTGCTGGTCAAGCTTGCCGCCGTCGTCATCTTCATTCTGGTCGCCGCACCGCACGTCAATACGGCCAATTGGCATCCCTTCGTCCCGCCGCAAATCATCGACGCCAATGGCCAGTCCCATTTTGGCTACGGCGGCGTCCTCACCGGCGCGTCGCTGATTTTCTTCGCTTACATCGGCTTCGACGCGGTTTCCACCGCGGCGGAGGAAACGGTTAATCCGCAGCGCAACCTACCCATAGGGATAATCGCCTCGCTGGTAATTTGCACAATTCTTTATATAGTCGTTTCCGGCATTCTCACCGGCGTGGTGCATTACGACCAGATCGATGTCAAGGCACCCATCGCCGATGCGCTCAAACAGCTCGGCATCGGTTGGGCCGAAGCGCTGATCTCGATCGGAGCTTTGGCCGGCATCACCACCGTGATGTTGGTGCTCTACTTCGGCCTGACCCGGGTAGTGCTGGCAATGTCGCGGGACGGCCTGCTGCCGAAGGCCATGGCCGCGGTCAATCCGAAAACGCAGACGCCGGTGCATTTGATCCTAGGTGCCGGTGTTGTCATCGCGCTTATCGCCGGCCTGTCGCCGATCGGCAAAGTGGCTCAACTGGTCAATCTGGGGACGCTCGCCGCCTTCTTCATGGTTTGCGCCAGCGTCATCATATTGCGAAAAACCCGGCCGGAGCTGAAGCGCCCATTCCGCACGCCGCTGGTGCCGCTGGTGCCGCTGCTGGGCATGGGTTTCTGTGCCTTCCTCATGGCCGGCCTGCCGGCGATAACGTGGGAGGCCTTCTTCATCTGGTCCGCAATCGGACTGATGGCCTATTTCTTTTATTCACGCAGTCACAGCCAACTCGCCGAACAAACCTGAGCAGATCCGAAGGCGTTAGGGCAGGCCGTCGATCTCCTCGGGCTTCGTTAGCTTGCGCTCCAGCAAGTCCTCGGTCCGCAAGCCGAAGTCCAAGGCGATCGCCGAGGAGATATAAATCGACGAATAGGTGCCCGCGAGAATACCGATTACCAACGCCGCGGAAAACGCATGCAGCGTCTCGCCGCCGAAGAATAGCAGCGACAGGACGACCAACAGGGTCACGAGCTTCGTCATTATCGTTCGCGATAGCGTTTGGTTGATGGATTCGTCGATGACCTGCGCGATGCTCAGTTTTCTCGCCGTGCGGGCACGCTCCCGGATGCGGTCGAACACGATGACCGTATCGTTCAACGAATAGCCGATGACCGCCAGGATCGCCGCGATGGCCGTGAGGTCGAAGGTCATCTGGGTCAACGCGAAGAACCCGAGGACGCAGATGGGATCGTGCAGCACGGCCAAGATCGCGCCGAGAGCGAGCTTGAGCGTGAAGCGGAACAAAACGTATATCAGGATCAAGACCAAGGTGGCGAACAGCGCATAACCGCCCTTGACGAAAAGTTCCTGCCCCACTTGCGGACCGACCACATCGACGCTTTGCAGCTTCACGCCGGACTGTGCCGTTTCGAATACTTCGAGTATGCGCGCGCCGATCTGCTCGCCCTTGACATTGGGGTCGGGCGGCAGCCGAACCAAGATGTCGCGCGAGCTGCCGAATGCCTGAACCTGAGCGTTAGCAACGCCCGCCTTCGCCAAGGCCGTGCGCAGCGCCTCGATGTTCGGCGCCTGGGGGAAACTGGTCTCCACGGTGACGCCGCCGGTGAAATCCACGCCCAGATTCAATCCGCGAAAGGCCACCAGCCCGATGGACGCGGCGATCAGTACCGCCGATAGCCCGTACCACACCTTGCGGGTGTTCATGAACGGGAAGCGCGTTACCTTATGAAAAAATTCCATGTGATGAACCTCGGGTCGGATCCTTGATCTAGATCGACAGGTGATCGACCTTGCGTTTTCCGCCGTAAATGAGCTGCACGAGTGCGCGGCTGCCCATCACCGCGGTGAACATCGACGTGCCGATACCAAGCATGAGCACCACGGCGAAGCCGCGGACTGCGCCGGCGCCGAACAACCACAGCACCAGGCCCGCTATGAAGGCGGTGATGTTGGAATCGAAGATCGCCGAGAACGCGCGTTCGAATCCGGCCGTGATCGCCGCGCGCGGCGACACGCCGTTGCGCAATTCTTCGCGGATGCGCTCGTAAATCAATATGTTCGCATCAACCGCCATGCCGACCGTCAATACCACCGCCGCGATTCCGGGCAAGGTCAACGCCGCACCGAGCAGGGACAAGAGCGCCGTGAGCAATATCACGTTCGCCGCCAGAGTGAGGTCCGCGATCAAGCCGAATACCTTGTAGTAAATCGCCATGAATAAGAACGCAGCCAACATGCCGAAGACCATGGCGCGCACGCCCTTGTCGATGTTGTCCTGGCCCAAACTTGGACCGACTGCGCGCTCTTCCACCGGGGACAGCGGCGCCGCCAGACCGCCGGCGCGCAGCAGGAGCGCGAGCTCGCGGCCTTCTATCGGATTGACGCCGGTTATCTGGAAGTTATTGCTGAACACGCCGCGTATGGTCGCCCGATTGATGACCTCTTCGGTGGTGCGGTCGACGACCACGCCTTCGGCATTCTTTTCACGCGAACGATCGATGAATACCACCGCCATCAGGTGGCCGAGATTCTCCTGGGTGTTCTTCAGCATCTTCGCGGCGCCGCGGCTATCCAGGCTCACCGAGACCGCGGCGCCGTCCTGGGTATTCGGTTGGAACGAGGCATCGGTCAGCTGATCGCCGGTGACCACCACTTCGCGCTTCAACAGCACCGGCTGCTTATCGCGGGAGTAGTAGAGCTTGGAGCCCAGCGGCACGCGCCCCGTGCCGGCCGCTTCGAGCGGATTGTTGGCCTCATCTACCATGCGAAATTCCAAGGTTGCCGTCTTGCCGAGGATCTTCTTCACCTCTGCCGAGTTCTGCAGTCCCGGCAATTGAATGGCAATTCGGTCCACGCCCTGGCGGGCGACCTGCGGCTCCGACACCGCGAGTTCCGGACTGTTGAGGCGATTGCGCAGGATTACGATGTTTTGCTGGACCGCGTAATCCTGGCGCTCTTTGATTTCTTGCGGCGTCAGTTTCAGCTCCAAGGCGGGCGCGCCGTCGACCGTCGTCTCAGTCAAATTCAAGTTTCGGCTGTCCGCAATGATTGACGCTTTGCCCTTGGCCAGGCTGTCCGAATCGCGAAACAAGATCCGCACGCGGTAGGTGGGGTAATCGACGACGACGTCCTGGTACGGCACGTGTGCATTGCGCAGCGACGCGCGAAATTCCTGCTCGTGCCGATCGAGCAGCTGCTTCACGGCGCCCTGCACGTCGACCTGATACACCAGGTACACGCCGCCGCGCAGATCCAGGCCGAGCTTCAGCGGGCTCAAGCCGAGATTACGCATCCACTCCGGGACGCGCGATGCCTGCGAGAGCGCGATGGTAAATTGATTCGGGCGCGCTTCGGTTATCAGATCGCGCGCCTTCAGCTGGTCCTGCTTGCTGCCGAAGCGCAAGGTCAGGCGTCCCTGATCGAGAAATGCGCCGTTCGGAGTGACGCCTTTTTCCTTGAGGATTTGCTCGACCGCGGTGCGATCGGCATCTGTCACCGCGGCCCGATCGCGTGCCAGCTGCAGGGCATTTTCCTCGCCGAACAAATTAGGCAACGCCAGGAATATCCCAACCAGTAGAACGACCGTGACCAACACGATCTTCCAGCGCGGATATGAGATCATGCGCTCTTGACCGTGCCCTTGGGCAACACCTGCGCGACTTGAAATTTCTGCAGCTTGACGCTGACGCCGGGGGCGATTTCCACCGTCAGGTACTGCTCGCCCACCTCGGCTACCTTGCCCAGAATACCGCCGGTGGTCGCCACCTCATCTCCCACGGCGACTTTGGAGAGCATCTCGCGCTGTTCTTTGGCACGCTTGTTTTGCGGCCGGATGAGCAAAAAGTAAAACACGACCAGAAGCAGCATGGGGAGCAATAGCGCACTCAGCATGCTTTGACCGCCCGCGCCGGCGGCCTGCGCATTTGCCGTATTTATGAAGAAATCCATAGTGTTACACTCTTTTTTTGCAGCGGACGCCAGGACAAAGCCGCGTAGTATACAGGAGCCGAAGCCCAAATTTAACGCAGGCGAGCCATGGCCCTCAAGGCATAGAACTCCGCACGATAGGAGTCCAACCGCCCCCCCTCGATCGCCTCTCGGATCTCCCTCATCAAGCGTTGGTAGAAATAGAGATTATGAACGGTGTTCAAATGAGCACCCAATATTTCGCCGCACTTATCCAGATGCCGCAAATAGCTGCGGCTGTAGTTGCGGCAGGTGTAGCAGGCACACCCCTCTTCGATCGGTCCCGTGTCCTTGCGATGAGCGGCGTTGCGGATATTGACGACGCCGGTGCGCGTGAAAAGGTGCGCATTGCGCGCGTGCCGCGTCGGCATTACGCAGTCGAACATATCGATGCCGCGCCGCACCGCCTCGAGGATGTCCTCCGGACGCCCCACCCCCATGAGATAACGCGGTTTGCGAAGCGGCATGTGGGGCAATAGCTCCTCGAGAACGAGTTCGCGTTCTGCCTCGCTCTCCCCCACCGCAAGTCCCCCGACGGCAAGACCGGCGAAGCCGATTGCCTCTAGAGCGTCCAGGGAAGCCAAACGCAAATGCCGGTACACGCCGCCCTGAACGATGCCGAACAGGGTGCCGGGAGGCTCGGTGCGGTAGTACTCTCGAAAGCCGCGCGACGCCCAGCGCATCGAAAGCTCCATGGAGGCGCGCGCCTCAGCCTCGGTTGCCGGATACGGCGTACATTCATCGAAGCTCATGGCGACATCCGAGGCCAGAATGCGCTGAATCCGCATGGATTCCTCCGGCGAGAGGAAAACCTCCGCACCGTCGACGGGCGAGCGAAAGCGCGCTCCGTCTTCGGTGATTTTCCGCATCTCCGCCAAGCTCCACACCTGAAAACCGCCGGAGTCCGTGAGGATCGGCCGCTGCCAATGCATGAAGCCATGCAATCCGCGATGCGCCGCAATGACCTCGAGCCCAGGCCTTAGGTACAGGTGAAAGGTGTTGCCGAGAACGATTTCGGTGCCGATCCCTTCGAGATCCTCCGGCGTGATCGCCTTGACCGTGCCGTAGGTTCCGACCGGCATGAATGCCGGCGTCTCCACGCTGCCGCGCGGGAATTCGAGTCGGCCGCGCCGCGCTGCGCCATCTCGCGCGAGCAGCTCGAAATGCATCGCATTCCCTTGCCCCGGTGCCTCGGCCCCGTGCGATGCGCTCACGCGCGCCCCAACGCCGAGGTTACGGGTATCAAGAACATCGCATCACCGTAGCTGAAAAAGCGGTATCGCGCGCGCACCGCGTGGGCATAGGCTGCCAACAGCGCCTCTCGCCCGACGAAGGCCGAGCAAAGCATCAGTAGCGTCGACTCCGGCAAGTGAAAATTGGTGACCATGGCATCCAGCGCGCGAAACTTGTGGCCCGGTTTGATGAAAATGCGCGTGGCACCGCGGTATGGAGCGATGCATCGGCCGTTCGAGCGAGTCCCGGCCGCGTGCGCCGCAGTCTCAAGGCTTCTCACTACCGTCGTGCCCACGGCTATCACTCGGCCGCCGGCGGCGCGGGCCGCGTTGATCGCATCGCAAGTAGCCTGCGGCACCGCCATGTACTCCTCGTGGATCTCATGTCCCGCGATGTCCTCTGCCCGCACCGGCTGGAACGTGCCGGCGCCGACGTGCAAGGTGACGAAGGCGTGGGGTATCCGCCGCTTCTCCAGCTCGGCAAAAATATCTGTGTCGAAATGCAAACCCGCCGTGGGCGCCGCGATCGCGCCGGGGATACGCGCATATATGGTCTGATAGCGTTCGCGATCCGCGTCTTCTGCGGTCCGGGTGATGTAAGGGGGCAGGGGAATTTCGCCATGCATTTCGAAGAAAGCTGCGACATCGCGTGAAAACCGCAAATGAAACAAATCGCCCTGCCGCCCGAGCATGCTCGCTTCGACGCCGCCGGGCAGTTTCACGGTCGCACCGGTCTTCAGACCTTTGCTTGCTTTGAGTTGTACGAGCGCGGTGTCCGGCGTCAGCGCCCGCTCGAGCAGGATCTCGACCCGTCCGCCGCTCTCCTTGACGCCGAAAACCCGCGCCGGGATCACCCGGGTATCATTGAACACGAGCAGATCCGCCGGGCAGAGCAGCGAGGGAAAATCGCGGAATAACAGGTCTTGCCGCAGTCCGGCTGCGCCGTCGAGCATCATCATCCGGCTCGCAGATCGCGTAGCGGCGGGCCGCTGAGCGATGAGCTCCGCAGGGAGCTCGAAGTGAAAGTCCGTGCGCCGCATTTGAGTTAAGCATTCTACCAAGAGCGCCGATCGCTTATACTGCCCGGTCTGGCATGCCCGGATGGCGGAACTGGTAGACGCGCCGGACTCAAAATCCGGTGGTGGTGACACCGTGTGGGTTCGATTCCCTCTCCGGGCACCAGAATTTTATATATTGGATGTGCTTTGAATTTCTGCAGCAACTGCGGCTCCCCCGTCGAATCCAAGGTCCCCGCCGGGGACCATTTGCCGCGCTTCGTATGCTCGAGCTGCGGCATGGTTCACTACAAGAACCCGCTGTTGGTTCTCGGCTGCGTGCCCGAGTGGCAGGGCAAGATCCTGCTGTGCCGCCGCGCCATCGAACCGCGGTTGGGATTTTGGACGGTGCCTGCAGGCTTCATGGAAAACGGTGAAACCCTGCAAGCGGCGGCGGCACGCGAATGCTACGAAGAGGCGCTGGCTAAGGTCGAGATCGGCTCTCTGCTGGCGGTAGCGAGCGTGACGGGGGCCAATCAGGTGCACGTGATGTTTCGGGCCAAATTACTCAAACCCGAGTTCGCGCCGGGACCGGAGAGCCTGGAGGTTCGCTTGTACGACGAAGCCGAGATTCCTTGGACGCAACTGGCCTTTCCAAGCGGCGAATTCACATTGCGCAAATTCTTCGAGGATCGCGCCGCCAAGCGCGAGGATCATCATTTCGTCGAGCTGAACCGCCGGCTCGGATCCTGACGCCGGCGCATATCGCGGCGTTTGGAATCCGTGTTTGCGGCTGTGGCAGAATGGTATTTTACGCTAACCGTCAACTACTAACCGTCATCTAGAAGGGTAAGACATGGCATTCGTGGTCACCGAAACCTGCATCAAATGCAAATACATGGATTGCGTGGAGGTATGCCCGGTCGATTGCTTTCACGAAGGCCCCAATTTTCTGGTCATCGACCCGGATGAATGCATCGACTGCACGCTGTGCGAGCCGGAATGTCCGGTGGAGGCTATTTTTTCTGAAGAAGAGATTCCGGACGGCCAGCAAAGCTTTCTCAAATTGAACGCGGAACTGGCCAAGGAGTGGCCGGTGATCAGCGAGAAAAAAGCCGCGCCGGCGGATGCCAAGCAATGGGAAGGCGTGCCCGAGAAGCTCAAGCTCCTGGAGCGCTAGCGCTTCGCAACCTGCGGCCTGATTTGTTGCACCAGTTCGCCCGGCGCCATGTACCCTGAAATGTACTCGCCTGATTCCGTGATGATCGCGGGGGTGCCGCGCACTCCGATGCTCTGACCCAAGGCGTATTCACGGGCGACCGGCGTCGCGTCGCAGGTCTTGCGCAAATCCAGCGCAATACCGGATTTAGCGCGGGTCAACGCCTCGTTCCGGTCCGCCGAGCACCACACTACTTCGGCTTTCTTCCAGCTTTCCGTGTTGGGTCCGCTGCGGGGGAAAAACATGTAGCGAACGCGTACACCCAGGCGATTCAACTCGGCCATTTCGCTGTGCAGCTTGCGGCAATAGCCGCAATCGACATCCGTGAATACGGTGATGGTGTAGAGCGGTGCCTTCGGACCGAAAATCAACATCTGCGATTCGGGAACCGCATTTATCATCGCCACGCGCGCGCGGGCACGCAGAGTTTCGGACAAATTTTCACGCGATGCCATATCGTAGAGATTGCCGTCGATGAAAAACTTGCCGTCCGCGGTCACGTAACTGACGTCCGCTCCCTGCATGAATTGGTAGATTCCCGGGATCGGCGACGGCTGCAAATCCTCCAACTTCGATCCGGCCGGCAAGAGTTTCAGCAGCGGCGCGCGCGGGTCCGCGGCTTGATTGGCTTCGGCCGCGTTCGCCGTAACGCCTGCATTGCTGGCGAGCAAAACCGCGCTGCAAGCCAGCAGAGCGAGGGCGGTGAGGATTCTCATATCAATGGGCTCCGGCGGGGACTCAATCGTTCGACCCTGCGGCCATCCGGAGGTTCAAGCAATTCTAGCAGAGGGAATCCGCCAGGCGTTGCGGGATACCAGGACTAGCCGCGCGGATGATGCAGAGAATGCAGTTCCTTCATACGCTCGCGGGCTACATGAGTGTAGATCTGAGTCGTCGACAGGTCGCTGTGCCCCAGAAGCATTTGCACGACACGCAGATCCGCGCCGTGGTTCAACAAATGTGTCGCAAAAGCATGCCGCAAGGTGTGCGGCGAGAGTTCCTTCTCGACGCCTGCTTTCTTCGAATAGCGCTTGATGATGTGCCAAAACGCCTGGCGCGTCATGCGGTCTCCGCGGCGCGTCGGAAACAAATATTCCGTCTGGCGTTCCAGCAAGATCTCGATTCGCGGGCCTTGCATGAATTGCTGCAGCCAATTTACGGCTTCCTCGCCCAGCGGTATCAAGCGTTCGCGGTTGCCCTTTCCGACCACGCGCATGACGCCCTGATTGAGATTGACTTGATTGTGTTTCAAACTGACGAGTTCCGAAACACGAAGACCCGTGGCGTACAGCACTTCGAGCATGGTGCGATCGCGATGCCCGAGCGGGTCCGACACGGTCGGCGCCTCGAGCAGCGAATCGACTTCGGCCTCGGTCAGAGATTTCGGCAGCGACCGGCCGATCTTGGGCATGGCAATTTGCGCGGTAGGATCGAGCTCGATCAAACCCTCGCGCACCATGAATCGGAAAAAGCGCCGAAAGCTCGACAGCTGCCGGGCCGTCGATCGCGGCCGGGATCCGCCTTCGACCCGCGCGGCGATGAAGCCGAGCAGCTCGATCCGCGTCGCCTTGAGCAGTGCGCTGTCGCGCTCCTCGAGCCAGCGCGCCAATGCGGACAAATCGGCGCGGTAAGCCGCTAAAGTATTCGCGGATAGCCCGCGTTCCAACCACACTGCATCGAGGAAGCGCTGCAGCGCGGGATCTGCCGGTTCGCGGACAGCCGGTACCGCTTCGCCGGAGGTGCGTGTATAAACCGTCCGTTTGAGAGCCGTCACCATAGTCTTCTGCGTTCGCACCAAACGACGCTGTACGTAGCGCCGGATCCAGTATGCGAGGGGTGGGATCGGGTCGGCGTGACCAGAATCACAGTACAGTTAAGTATTAACATAAGGAGAACCAGATCACAGTAAACATGCGGATCGGCCTGGCGGCGGCGCAGCCGCTCTATACAGGCTATTGCCTGGTGCTGTTCTCGGGGTTGGCGTTGACCGTGCTGGTCATCAATCTGTTCCTGCCCAACCTGCGCCGCCGCCGCTTGGTGGCTGGGTTGTTCTCGCGAATCTTCTTGCGCGCCGCCGGCATTCCGTTTGCAGTCGAGGGACTGGACCGCCTGCCGAAGATGCCGTGCGTGGTGGTGGCGAATCACGCCAGTTATATCGACGGTTTGGTCGCGGCCGCCGCGCTGCCGCCGGATTTCGCCTTCGTGATCAAGAAGGAAATGGCGCGCGTCCCGCTCGCGAGCTTGCTGCTCCGGCGCTTGGGCTCGCAGTTCGTCGAACGATTCAATCGGCACAAAGGCGGGGTCGATACGCGCCGTGTACTGAAGCTCGCCGCCACCGGACAGTCTTTGGTGTTCTTTCCCGAAGGCACCTTTACAGAGGTACGCCAAATCGGCAGCTTCCTCGGCGGGGCCTTTGCCACGGCTGCACGCTCCGGCATGCCGGTGGTGGCCATGGCCATTCACGGCACACGGGAGGTTTTGCCACCGGTAGGCTTCGTCATCCATCGCCTGCCGATCCGGGTCGAAATCCTCGAAATCTTGAGTCCAAGCGACGCCAGGCAGCGCAGCCGCCAGCTCATCGCCCATGCCGTCGGTGAGCCTCTGGCGCCGTAGGCTTCGCAGTAAGGCTCGCCGCACGCCAGATTAGGTGGAGCATGCGCTAGGCGATTGCGTCGCGGTTATACTAGGCACCACCGCGCTAACCACGGAAATCCTTTATGAGTCGTGATCCGGTCGTTATCTTGTCCGCCCGCCGCACTCCGGTGGGGGCCTTCCAGGGTGTTTTCGCCAACGTCACCGCCCCGCAACTAGGCTCGGTCGCGATCAAGGCGGCGCTCGCGGATTCTGGAGTGGCCGCCTCGGAAATCGATGAAGTCATCATGGGCTGCGTCTTGTCCGCCGGTATCGGTCAGGCGCCCGCCCGCCAAGCCGCCTTGGGTGCAGGCTTTCCGCCGAGCATCCCGGCCACCACGGTCAACAAGATGTGCGGCTCGGCGATGCGCGCGGTGATGCTCGCGGCCGACCAGATCCTGGCCGGCTCCGCCAAAGCGATCGTGGCCGGCGGAATCGAGTCCATGACCAATGCACCGTATCTCCTGCCGAAGGCACGTGCCGGCTACCGCATGGGGAATCAAGAAGTGCTGGATCACATGTTCTGCGACGGCCTGCAAAGTCCGTGGGACGGACAACTCATGGGGTGTTTTGCCGAGGCCACCTCGGCCAAGTACGAGTTCAGCCGCAGGGCCCAAGACGATTTCGCGGCCGAGTCAGTGCGGCGCGCCGTGGCTGCTTCGAATGACGGCGCGTTCGCGGCCGAGATCGCGCCGGTAACGGCCAAGTCTCGCAAGGGTGAAGTCGTCGTGGACAAGGATGAAACGCCCTTTACGCTGGATATCGCCAAGATCCCCACGCTCAAGCCCGCGTTCAAGAAGGACGGCACCGTGACTGCCGCGAGCTCCTCGGGGATTTCCGACGGCGCAGCTGCCCTTGTCTTGGCGCGGGAATCCTTCGCGGCGTCGCAGGACCTCAAGCCGTTGGCGCGCATTCTCGGCTACGCCAGCTTCGCGCGCGAGCCGGAATGGTTCACGCTGGCACCGGTAGGCGCGATGCAGAAATTGCTGAAACAATTGAATTGGCAGGCCAAGGATGTCGATCTGTACGAGATCAACGAGGCGTTTGCCGCGGTGCCGATGGCTGCGATAAAGGATTTGGGCCTGGATGCCGCCCGCGTAAACGTCAACGGCGGCGCTTGCGCGCTCGGGCATCCGATCGGCGCCACAGGCGCACGCCTCATGACCACGCTTCTGTACGCGCTGCGTGCACGCGGCAAGCAGCGCGGTATCGCGAGCCTGTGCATCGGCGGCGGCGAAGCGACGGCGATTGCCATCGAACTGATGTGAGCGCGCCTCCCAGCGCGCCGGTGCTGATTGCAATCACCGCAGGGGTTGCGCGGATCACGCTCAACCGTCCCGAGAAGCGCAACGCCTTGGATCGCGCGACGATCGCTCTGCTCACCGAGGAGTTGGAGCGGTGCGCGGCCGACCCCGCGGTGCGGGTAGTGCAAATCACCGGGACGGGCAAGGTCTTCTGCGCGGGCGCCGACCTTACCGAAATGCAAGGTCAAGCCCATGCAGGTCCACAGGCCAACCTGGCGGATGCCGAGCAGCTGGCGACGATGCTAGCGGTGATGGATTCGATGCCGAAACCGACATTGGCTCGGGTCAACGGGGACGGCTATGGCGGCGCCCTCGGTGTGTTGGGCGCCTGTGATATCGTGGTGGCGGTGGACGAAGCAAAGTTTGCGTTCACCGAGGTGCGCCTCGGCATCATTCCCGCGGTGATTTCGCCGTTTGTGCTCGCAAAGATCGGTGAGAGTGCTGCGCGGCGCTATTTTTTGACCGCGGAGACGCTGACGGCTGCAACGCTCAAGGAATTGGGACTGGTCCATGAAGCGGTGCCTTTCGATTTACTTGACGCCACGTGCGCGCGTGTCATCGAAGCCTTGCTAACAGGTGCTCCTCAGGCCCTGGCCGCGGCCAAGATACTCATCCGCGACATGGCGCATGCGGCTGCGCCGAACCGCGCATCGGCATCCATGGCTGCGGCTGCACGGCTCGCGAGTTTGCGCGTTCAGGCCGAGGCGCAGGAGGGATTCAACGCCTTCTTTGCCAAGCGCAAAGCGGGTTGGCGTCAGGACTGACCGGGCAGCGGGGCGGGCGTCCTTGCCCCAACCATGCCCAAATCCCTTGGCCGTCCTGGAAGCCGGCATCCCTGGCCTGTTTACATGGGTGTCCCCAATCATCAAAGCGACGTCGCTGCCTAATTCCCCTCACAGCATGTCCACTGGATGGATGTGCCCCCGCTAATGCGTGTTTATGGTCTACTATCCGCCCCTTTTCGGGGCACGTGTAGGCCGAAACTCGATTTAGGTGATTTGATGAGCGAAACCCCTCGCGATGTCATGGAGTACGAGGTTGCGATCGTCGGTGCCGGCCCCGCCGGGCTGGCATGCGCGATTCGACTCAGACAACTCAATCCCGCCCTGAACATCTGCCTGCTCGAAAAGGCCGCAAGCTTGGGTGCGCATTCGCTCTCGGGGGCAGTCATGGAACCCGGGCCGCTCGATGAGTTGTTGCCGGAATGGCGCGCCCACGCGGCCGCCATCTGCGTACCCGCCGCGCGCGATGAATTCATGTTTATGACCCGCCGCAAACGTCGACGGCTGCCGACCCCCCCGCAGATGGCGAATCACGGTAACTTCATCATTTCCCTGGGACAGTTGGTGCCGATCCTGGGCCAAGAAGCCGAAAAGCTCGGGGTCGATGTGTTCGCTGGATATGCGGCGGCGGAGGCCGTGTTCGATGACTCTGGGGCGGTCAAGGGCGTGCGGATCGGAGATATGGGACTCGAAAAAGATGGCACGCCGGGACCGAATTTCACGCCGGGTCCCGAGATTCACGCCAAAGTCACCATTTTTTGTGAAGGTTGCCGCGGCAGCGTATCAAAGCAATTGATACGCCGGTTCAATCTGGATGCCGGCAAGTCGCCACAAACCTACGGATTGGGATTCAAGGAACTCTGGCAACTGCCCTCCGGCCGCGTCCAGCCCGGCCTCATTCAGCATACCGTGGGGTGGCCGCTCGATTCGAAGACCTACGGCGGGAGTTTTCTTTACCACCTCGACAATGACCGCGTGTATGTGGGGTTCGTCGTCGGATTGGATTACGAGGATCCGCGCTTTCGGCCGTTTGAGGCTTTCCAGCAGTACAAGAATCATCCTGACATCAAGAGCCTATTGAAGGGCGGTGAAATCGTCGCCGGCGGCGCCCGCACGGTCATCGAAGGCGGTTATCAATCGATGCCGACTCTCGAAATGCCGGGGGCGATGCTGGTCGGCGATGCCGGCGGAACGCTCAACACGCCCAAGATCAAAGGCATCCACCAGGCGATCCGCTCTGGAATGACCGCTGCCGCGCATTTCGTGGAGCACGGCACCAGCTTGGGCTTCGATAAGCGATGGCGCGAATCGAAGGGCGGCAGAGAACTCCACAAGGTACGCAACATACGGCCCGGATTCCGTCGCGGTCTGTGGCTAGGGCTCGCCAACGCGGCGTTTGAAACCGTGACGATGGGGAAAGTTCCGTGGACGCTCGCGAACCATGCCGACGACACCGCGCTCAAGCGGCTTGATGAGTACGAGTCGCCGGATCGCGGCTGGGGCGACCGCGAACTGCCGCCTCGCGACCGGCTTGCCTTCGTATTTTTCGCCGCGACGACACACGACGAGAATCAACCGGTGCATCTGCATGTGGCGGATACCACGTTGTGCGCGACACGGTGCGTGACGGAGTTCGGCAATCCTTGCACAAACTTCTGCCCGGCAAACGTCTACGAAATGATCGCAGACGGCCATGGCGGGAAGAGACTGCAGATCAATGCTTCCAACTGCGTGCATTGCAAGGCCTGCGACATCAAGGAACCTTATGCGGGGCAGATCACTTGGGTGACCCCGGAGGGCGGTTCCGGTCCCAACTACCAGAGCCTTTAGAATCACCGCTCCAGGAGCCACAGGTTTGCCGCATTCGGTTGAGTCGCACCTCAACGCGGAGTTCGCGGCCGGACGGCTCGAATTCGATGCGGCGCAACTAGACGTTGCCGTTCGGCTCGACCGCCTCGCCGCGACCCTTGGTGACGAGTCTCGATCCGCAGGCGCCCGGCTGCGCGCGCGCGTGCGCTGGCTGCCGGTCCCCTCGATCGCGCCCCAGCGAGGCCTCTATTTGTGGGGCGGCGTCGGGCGCGGCAAAACAATGTTGATGAATTGGTTCTACCAATCGCTGCCCTTTGCCCGCCGCGAGCGCGATCACTACTATCGTTTCATGCGTAAGGTGCATGCGGAGCTGCTCAGCGCCGCGCGCCGCGCGCAACCGCTCGAACGCGTTGCCCAGCGTCTCGCACAACGGACGCGCGTCATCTGCCTCGACGAGTTTTTCGTCGCGGACATCGCCGATGCGATGATCCTTGCCGGTCTGTTCGAGGGGTTATTCCGCCGCGGAGTGACTCTCGTCGCCACGTCAAATATAGCGCTTCAGGACCTCTACAAGGACGGTCTGCAACGCGAACGGTTTCAGCCCGCCATAGAACTCATACAAAGCCATGTGGATGCGGTGCACTTGGATGGCGGCATCGACTATCGCCTGCGGCGGCTCGGGCAGGCACCCATTTACCTCGATTCGGCGGACGCGCAGACGCCGTCGCGGCTACGGCAGCGCTTTGCGGCGCTCGCGGGCGAGTCCATGGCGGGACCCGCGATGCTGTCGATCGAAGACCGCAAAATCTCCGCGCTCGCCGCCGGTGCCGGGATGGCGTGGTTCGAATTCAGCGACCTCTGCGAAGGACCGCGCAGCCAGAACGACTACATCGAGCTCGCGCGCTCGTACCATACCATTTTCATTTCTAATGTCCCTGCATTCACCGAGCCCGACGAGAATGCCGCGCGCCGCTTCATCATGTTGATCGACGAATTCTACGATCGCGGCGTCAAGATCGTCGTTTCAGCGGCAGCGCCGCCGGCCGCGCTGTATGGCGGCGAACGACTCTCGCTCGAGTTTCGGCGCGCCGCGAGCCGGCTCATCGAGATGCAGACACCGCATTATCTTGCCGGCCAACATCGTCCATAACGCAAGCCTCGCCAAGCCCTGGCATAATTCGCGCATGAGAATGGTTGCTGAATTCAAAATTCACTACAGGCAGATCTTGGGGCCAGGAGGCCAGGTCGTGGCGCCGTTGCCGAAGTTCGCGAACGACGCCGCCGAGGTGCTGCGCATGTACCAAGCCATGACGCTGGTGCGTGTTTTCGATGCCAAAGCCGTGAACCTCCAGCGCACCGGCCAGCTCGGGACCTATCCCTCGTGCCTCGGCCATGAGGGCGCCCATATCGGTGTCGGCGCTGCGATGCGGCCGGAAGACGTGCTGGCGCCGGTGTATCGCGAATTTGGCACCCAGCTTTGGCGTGGCGTGACCATGACTGAGATATTGACGTACTGGGGCGGGGATGAAAGCGGCAATGACTTTGCCGTTCCTCGGCAGGACTTCGCTTGGTGTGTCCCGATCGCCACGCAGACCTTGCATGCAGCCGGCGCAGCCATGGCGTTCAAAGTGCGCAAGGAGCCTCGCTGCGCCCTCGCCTACATCGGCGATGGCGGCACATCCGAAGGCGCCTTCTACGAGGCGCTCAACTTGGCTGGGTCCAGAGACCTCCCCGTGGTATTCGTCATCGTCAACAATGGCTGGGCAATTTCCGTTCCGACGAAGTCGCAAACCGCTGCGCAAACCTTGGCGCAAAAGGCGATCGCGGCGGGTATTCCGGGTGTGCAGGTCGACGGCAACGACGTGTTTGCGGTCCGCGCGGTAGTTGCCGAAGCGCTCGAGGCCGCACGGCGGGGCGCGGGACCGAGTTTGATCGAGGCACTGACGTACCGTCTGAGCGATCACACGACCGCGGATGATGCGAGCCGCTATCGTTCCGCCCGAGAAGTCAAGGATGCGTGGGCGCTTGAACCTTTGCTCCGCATACGGGCATTTTTAGTCGATGCCGGACTCTGGGATGCCGCCAAGGAACGCGCGTTTCTGGAAGAGTGCGCGCGAAACGTCGATGCCGCGGTTGCCGACTACCTGGCGCGGGCGAAACCAGCGACCGACGCGATGTTCGATCATCTGTTCGCCGTCCTACCAGCGCACCTGCACCGGCAACGCCTCGCCGCCCGCAAATACGGTTCGAAATCCAGCGGTCATTGAATTGGCGAAAATAACCATGGTTGAAGCCATAGCATTGGCGCATGGATGGGAAATGCAGCACGACGACAGCGTGGTCGTGCTGGGACAGGATGTAGGCGTGAACGGCGGGGTGTTCCGCGCAACGGCGGGCCTTCAGGAACGCTTCGGCAAGGAGCGGGTGCAAGATACGCCGCTGGCCGAGGCCACCATCGCCGGCATGTCGGTTGGGATGGCGACCCATGGTCTGAAGCCCGTTGCGGAAATTCAGTTCATGGGGTTCCTGTATCCCGCGTTGGACCAAATCGTCAATCACATGTCGCGAATGCGTAACCGGACCCGCGGCCGTCTGAGTTGCCCGGTGGTGATTCGCACGCCCCACGGCGGCGGCATACATGCCCCCGAGCACCATTCGGAAAGCACGGAATCCATTCTCTGTCACATTCCGGGAATCCGCGTCGTATGCCCCTCTTCGCCGGCGCGCGCCTACGGCCTGTTGCTCGCGGCCATCCGCGATCCGGATCCGGTGATGTTTTTGGAACCGGTACGCTTGTATCGGGCGATGCGACAGGATGTGACCGACGATGGTCGGGCCCTGCCGCTCGACTCTTGCTTCACCCTGCGCGAAGGGTGCGACGTGACCATCGTCACCTGGGGTGCAATGACCATGGAAACACTGCGCGCGGTCGATGAACTCGCGAAGCGCGGGATTAGCGCCGAGGTACTCGATCTTGCTACCTTGAGCCCGATCGACATGGAGACGATTCTCGCCTCGGTGGCGAAAACCGGTCGGCTCGTCATCGTGCACGAGGCCGCCCGCAACGTCGGTGTCGGAGCCGAAATTGCCGCGCTAGTCGCGGAACACGGGCTTTACGATTTACAGGCGCCCGTCCGGCGGGTCACCGGTTTCGACACCATCATGCCGCTGTTCAAACTCGAGCACGATTACATCCCAAGCGTGCAGCGGATCATCGACGCCGTAGAACTTACCTTCGGCGACTAGGAATCTCGCATGAGCACATTCAGGCTACCGGATTTGGGGGAAGGTTTGGCCGAGGCCGAAATCGTCGCGTGGCACGTAAAGGTAGGCGATCACGTGCGGGTAGACCAACCGATGGTCTCCGTGGAAACAGCGAAGGCGGTTGTCGAAGTGCCGGCGCCCTTTGGCGGCATCGTCACCGCCCTGCGCGGCGCGCCCGGCGACATCGTGCCCACCGGCGCGCCGCTGATCGATTTCGATTCCGGAACCGTCGTCGGCAGCATGCCGGCGACCAGCGACGAGGATTACGTGGAGTCCGTCGCGGCCGGCAGCGCGCGCAGCCCCGGTACCAATGCGCGCGGCCGCGCCGTACCTGCCGCTCGTGCGCTCGCCAAGAGCTTGGGGGTGGACCTCGCGGCGATCCAAGGCGGCGGCCGCGCCGGCCTCATCACGGTCGACGATGTCCTGCAGCAAGCCAACCTACCCGCGACGAACAGCGCCGCGGACGGCACGCTCTCACCTGCAGCGCGCGCGATCGCCGCGGCCGCTCCGGGCGACGGCGCAGTCGAAGCATTGCGCGGCGTGCGGCGCGCGATGGCGCAGAGCATGTCGCAATCGCGGGATCAAGTGGCGGGCAGCACAGTGTGCGATGACGCCGACATCCATCGATGGGCGCACCGCGGCGACTACATGTTGCGGCTCATGCGCGCCATGGTCCATGCGTGGCGCGTGGAGCCTGCTCTGAACGCCTGGTACGATCCGGTCGCTCAGTCGCGATTTCTCGTCGGGCACATCGACCTGGGAATAGCCGTCGATACTCCCGGCGGGCTCATCGTCCCGGTGGTGCGAAATGTCGAGAATAAATCCCCGGAGGAATTGCGCGCAGCCGTCGCCCGGCAGAAGGAAGCGGCACACCAGCGCAGTACTGCGCCTTCGGACCTGCGCGGCTTTACGCTGATGCTCTCGAACTTCGGAACTCTCGCCGGCCGCTACGGCATCCCTTTGGTGGTGCCGCCGGCAGTCGCGATTCTGGGAGCGGGCAAAGTGCGTGAGGATGCCGTGGTCATCTCAGGTGCGGTGCAGGCCCGTCGGCGAATGCCCCTGTCCTTGAGCTTCGATCACCGTTGCATCACCGGCGGCGAGGCGTGCCGCTTCTTGGCTGCAGTCATCAACGACCTTGAAAGACCGGATTAAGGATCAAGCATGTACCAGGCTTCAACGGAACAACATCGCAAGATCGTGTCCGCCATCGTGCGGTCCGCGGTTCGCCCGCCCAAATCCATGCGCAACTTGGATTGGCCGCGCTTTTTGCAGGCTTATTACGCCAACGTCGATGCGGAAGATATCGCCGCCCGCGAGCCGGCCGAGCTCGCCGGCGCAGCTCTCTCGCACCTGATTTTCGCCCGCCAGCGGCGAAGATCCGCCCTGGTCCGGGTGTTCAATCCGACGATGCGGGAGCATGGATTTACCTCGCCGCACACCATCATCGAAATGGTCAACGACGACATGCCCTTCCTCGTCGATTCGATCGGCTTGGCGTTGACTCAACGATCGCTCACTTTGCATTTTCTGACTCATCCGGTCTTCGCGGTGGTTCGCGACGGCTCGGGAACCTTGATCTCGCTGCGGGAGCGGAACGATCCGTCCAAGGGCAACGAGCAGCCGGCGGACAAGAAGACCCGGCTGGAATCGTTTCAACACATCGAAGTGGATCGAATCGTCGATCCCGCCGCATTGCATGCGCTAGCCGCGCAGATTGAGCGCAGCATGCGCGACGTCCGGGTCGCGTGCGCCGATTGGCTGAGGATGCAGGACGCCGCGCAGCAAGCGGCGGTGGATCTGAGTTCCTTGAGCGCGCGGCTAGACCCCGGCGCTTCGACCGAAGCAGTCGCGCTCCTCACATGGATGAAGGATCGCCATTTTACTTTTTTGGGCTACCGTGAATACCGGCTGCACGGCCGTAAAGGACGCGAGGCGTTGCGGCCGATCGCAGCAACGGGCCTCGGAATTCTGCGGCCCGGCCACAAGCAGCCGGCAAACACGAACCGTACTCTGTCGAGCGATATCCGGCGCCAGAGCCGCTCCCACGATCTCGTGCTGGTCACGAAGGCGAACTTTGAATCGACCGTCCACAGGTCGGGCTATCTTGACTATGTCGGCGTCAAGAATTTCGACGCCAAGGGGCGATTGATCGGCGAGAAACGATTCTTGGGACTGTGGACCTCCTCGGCATACAGCAGCAATCCAAAAGAAATTCCCGTCCTGCGCGACAAAGTCGCACAGGTAATCGAACACTTCGCCCTCGCTCCCGACAGCCACGACGGCAAGGCGCTGCAACACATTCTCGAGTCCTTTCCGAGGGACGAATTGTTCCAGGCGAGCGTCGCGGAACTCAACCGCATCGTTACCGGCATCTTCGGACTGCAAGAGCGCCCGAGAGTCCGCCTGCTGCTGCGCCGCGACGCGTTTCGCCGGTTTTATTCCTGCCTGGTGTACGTGCCGCGCGAGAAGTACAACACGCAGGTTCGCCAACGCATTGAAAAAGTCATAGGCGAGGCATTCTCGGCTTTCAGCATGGAATCGCAGGTGCAGATTGCGGAGTCCAACCTCGCGCGCATTCACATCGTCGCGCGGACCAGTCCCAGCGATGAACCACGAGTCGACGCGGACGCATTGGAGCGGCGCGTGGCTGCAGCGGTTCGGTCGTGGCTGGACGGCTTCAAGACCGCATTGCTGGCGCGCCTCGATGAGGCGTATGCATTGCAGCTTTTCGAGAAGTACGCCCAGGCCTTCCCCGCGGCCTATACGGAGGACTTTGGCGGCGATCCAGCCGCCTTGGACGTCTCGTTTCTCGAAGCCGTGGAGAAGGAGCCGGCGCGGCTGCATCTGGATATCTATCGGCCGGAACCGAGACGCAAGGATAAGTTGTTCCTCAAGATCTTCCGCAATCAAGATGCCATTCCGATCTCGGACCTTTTGCCCATGTTGGAGAACATGGGACTCAAAGTGATCGCCGAGAGGCCCTACGAGCTTGAGTTTCCCGGCGGCCGCCTCGCCTGGATTCAGGACCTGGAACTGGTGATGCAGTCTTCCGCGGTGACCAGCTTCGAGGCGTTGGAGCGCGAAATAAAGAGTGCTTTCGCTGCCGTTTGGACCGGCCGGATGGATAACGACAGCTTCAACCAATTGACGCTGTCCGCCGGCATACCGTGGCGCCTCCTGATCGTCATGCGTGCCTATTGCCGGTATTTGCTGCAAACCGGTCTGCCGTTCAGCCAGGGCTACATCGCGCAGGTCTTGGTGAATAATGCGGCGATCGCAAAGCTACTGGCCGATTTGTTCGTGGCCCGCTTCAACCCGGCAATGTCCCACAGCGCGCGGCACAGTGCGCTCGCACGGCTCGATCAGCGCGTCCGTGCGGCGCTCGAGGAGGTCACGCGCTCCGATGAGGATCGAATCCTGCGGGCCTTGTGGAACGCCATGTCCGCGACCGTGCGCACGAACGCGTATCAAACCGGCCCCGAAGGTCAGCTCAAGGAGTATCTCTCCTTCAAGCTCGAAAGCCAGCAGCTGCGTGAGCTGCCCCTGCCGAAACCGCTGTTCGAGATCTTCGTGTTCTCGCCGCGCATGGAGGGCGTGCACTTGCGCATGGGCTACGTCGCGCGCGGCGGTATTCGCTGGTCCGATCGGCGCGAGGACTTCCGCACCGAAGTGCTCGGCCTGATGAAGGCGCAACACGTGAAGAACACGGTGATCGTTCCCGTCGGCGCCAAGGGCGGATTCGTCGTAAAGCGCCTGCCCGCCGAGCGCGAAGCACAACAGGCCGAAGTGATCGCGTGCTACCAAACCCTCATCAGAGGGCTCTTGGACATCACCGACAATTTCGTCGACGACCAGATCAGCGGGCCTCCTCTGGTGGTCCGCCACGACAAGGATGACGCCTACCTGGTCGTCGCCGCCGACAAAGGCACCGCCACTTTTTCCGACATCGCGAATGCGATCTCCGCGGAATACGGTTTCTGGCTCGGGGACGCTTTTGCCTCCGGCGGCTCGGCCGGCTACGACCACAAGAAAATGGCGATCACCGCACGCGGCGCCTGGGAGTGCGTCAAACGCCACTTCCGCGAGATGAGCATCGATATCCAGAGCCAGAACTTCACGGTCGCCGGAATCGGCGACATGGCTGGAGACGTATTCGGCAATGGGATGCTGCGCTCGACTCACATCCGCCTGGTCGCGGCCTTCAATCATCAGCACATCTTCATCGATCCGCAGCCCGAACCGGCTCGCTCGTTCCGCGAACGCGAACGGCTGTTCAAGATGCCGCGTTCGACCTGGGAGGATTATTCACGCAATGCGATTTCAAAGGGCGGCGGGGTATTCTCGAGATCGGCCAAAAGCCTGACGCTGTCGCGCGAGGCGCAGGAACTGCTGGAGCTCCCGGCACAGGTCACGCCCAACGAAGTCATCAAGGCAATTCTCAAAGCGCACGTCGACCTGTTCTGGAACGGCGGCATCGGCACGTATGTAAAGTCCACCTTCGAGAGCCACAGCGATGTCGGCGACCGCAGCAACGATGCGGTGCGGATCGACGCGCGCGAATTGAATTGCAAGGTCATCGGCGAAGGCGGCAATCTGGGCGTGTCGCAGCTGGGACGAATCGAGTTCGCGCGGCGCGGCGGCAAACTCAATACCGATTTCATCGACAATTCCGCCGGCGTCAACTGCTCCGACGTCGAAGTCAATTTGAAGATTCTCCTGAACGGCGCCGTGCGCTCCAAGGAAATCACGCTCGCGGCACGCAATCGGTTGCTGGTGCAAATGACGGACGAGGTCGCGGGCCTGGTTCTGCGCAATAACTACCTTCAGAGTCAAGCTATCAGCACCAGCGAGTTCCAGGCGAAGGAGCGTTTGAGCGAAAGCGCGTATGTGATCCGGGCGCTGGAACGTTCCTCGGATCTGAACCGCTCGCTCGAGTACCTGCCGACCGAGGAGGAAATCGCGGAGCGGCGCAAGGCTGGGGAGGGGCTCACGCGCCCGGAACTCGCAATCACGCTTAGTTACGGCAAGATTTGGCTGTACCGGGCTCTCATCCAATCCAATGTTCCGGAGGATCCGTACCTGTCGGCGGAACTCAAGCGATACTTCCCGATCCCGGTGCAGAAGCGCTTCGCGGCGCGGTTGAAGCGGCATCGGCTGCGACGCGAGATCATCGCGACCGCGATCACCAATAGCTTGATCAATCGAATGGGGCCGGCATTTCCCGTGCGCGCGCAAGATGATACCGGAGCCGATCCGGCCGCCATTGCGCGCGCCTACAGCATTGCGCGCGAAGTGTTTGCCGCGCGCTACCTCTGGATGCAAATCGAAGCGCTCGATACCAAGATCCCGGCTGCGGTTCAGTACACGGCGATGGCGCAAACGACGCGCTTGCTGCGGCATATGACCTACTGGCTGCTCGAGAACCGGAGGGACGATCTGGACATCGAGCGCGGCGTGCTGCGTTACGCCTCCAAGGTTGGGGAACTGTTCCATGAGCTGTCCGGTGTTTTGAGCGCGACCGAGCAGGCCAGACTGAACGTGCTGCGTTCTCAGCTCATCGATCAGCACGTACCCGAAGAGCTCGCTGCACGGATCGCCTCCCTCGAGGTTTTGCATTGCGCTTTGGACCTTGTAGAGGTTGCCATGAAGGCGCGCGCAAGCATTGGCTATGCGGCCAAGGCGTACTTCGAACTCGGCGATCGCATCGGCTTGACCTGGATCAAGGACCAGATCGAAAGTCTGGCTGCGGAGGGTCATTGGCAGGCCGTGGCGCGCGGTAGCTTGCGGGACAACCTGTTCCAGCTGCAACGCAAAATCACCGGAGCGGTCCTTGCATGCAAGGGCCGGGATGCCGAGGCGCGGGTCGATCATTGGATTGCACGTCACCTGCCTTCGGTGGAAACGCTCAAGCGCGTCGTCGTCGATTTGCGCACCGGATCGCCGCCGGACTTCGCTACGCTGTCCGTCGCCCTGCAAGCGGTCAGGCGGCTGGCGCAGGATTGATCAATGGCTTCGAGCGCGACGCATTTCGGCCGGGATTATCTGCAAAAACGGATCGCGGGAGAATTCATGCTGGCGAGGCATATCGGGATCGTGGTCGAGTCGGCCGACGACAGCGGCGTCGTGATGCGCGCTCCGCTTGCTCCCAATGCCAATTACATGGGGACCGCTTTCGGCGGCAGCTTGTACTCGCTGGCGGTGCTGACCGGCTGGGCCTGGGTCACCCGCTATCTCGAAGCGCGGGGATTGTCGGCGGATGCCGTGATCCAAGAATCAAACGTGCATTTTCTCTGCCCGGTAAAAGGCGAGTTGCGGGCCAGCGTCGCCGCGCCACCCGCGGCGCAGATCGACAGGTTTCGTAAAATGCTGCAGCGTGCAGGCCGGGGCCGCATTCGATTGCGCGTGGAGATAGTTTACGAGGAGACCCTGGCCACGCTGTTCGAGGGCGTGTTTGCCGCGGCCCTACATCAACGGGAGGCATCTTGCCCGGAAAATTAATCTTGGTCCGCCACGGACAGAGTGTATGGAACGTCCAAAATCTCTTTACCGGCTGGCGTGACGTGGATCTAAGCGATCAGGGACGCGAGGAAGCTGCGCAGGCGGGTCGCGAATTACAGCGCGAAAAACTCGAGCCGCAGATTGCCTTTACCTCCGTGCTTAAACGCGCGATTCGAACGCTGTGGCTGATTCTGGACGTCACCGACCGCATGTGGATGCCGGTGGAGCGTAGTTGGCGCCTCAACGAGCGCCATTACGGCGCATTGGAAGGCCTGAACAAGGCGCAGACAGTGCAGGAACACGGCGAAGCGCAGGTCAAGATCTGGCGCCGCAGTTACGACATTCCGCCGCCGGCTCTCGGGTTGGACGACCCCCGGCATCCGCGATTCGACCCTCGCTACGCAGATGTCGATTTGGCGTCGCTGCCCGCGACGGAATCGCTCAAGGACACGCTGGCGCGCGTTCTGCCGTATTGGGAATCGCGAGTAGTCCCGGAGCTTCGTGCCGGCAAGAACGTGCTCATCGTCGCGCATGGAAATTCACTGCGCGCCTTGGTCAAGATGCTCGACATGATGTCCGAGAGCGATATCGTGGAGTTCAACATCCCGACCGGTGTCCCGATACTCTACGAATTGGATGAGCAACTCCAGCCTCAGGGCCGCCGATTCCTGGGTGATCCGCAGGCTATTGCCGCGGCGCAAGAGGCCGTTCGCCGGCAAGCGGAGAAAAAATGACGCTGTTTGTCCGGGCGGTTCGTTGGCGCAGGCTGGCCGCGCGCGATCAGGAATCGGGCGCGATGGCGAGCTTGAGACCCGACAACGCGTCGGTGAAATCGACCTGGCACGACAAGCGCGAGGCAGCCTCGCGAAAATCAGGTAATTCCTTGAGTAATTCCAGCTCGTCGCTTTGCGGCTTGGGCAAGCGGCCGGCCCAGTTTTCATCGACGTACACGTGACAGGTCGCGCAAGAGCAAAGGCCGCCGCAAATCGCGGCAACTCCGTAATCGAGCTCGCGTAGAATTTCCATGACCTTCAAACCGGGCTTTGCCTCGATGTCATGCTCTTTACCGTCCCGGTCCACTACGATCATCCGCGCCATTGAGCTCTCCGTTGATATCCCCGGCGGGGTTCCTCGCCTAGGCTGCGTAGTGTGCCGGAACTTAATCGGCGCGACCACTTGCGGTTGCAATGAGCCGGGCCGCGAGGTTCTGTCCGCGTCCTGCCATGGTGCCCTGCCGGTCGTCGCCATGCAGATTCAAGTAAAGATCGCACCACAACAAGGAGATGTAGTCGTACAGCCATCCCAACAGCTGCAGGCGCAGCTTTTCATGCGGCGTGGGAGGCCGGCCCATGTAGCTCGCCAAGAGTTCCTGCCGCAACTCGTGCTCCAAATCGTTGTTGGCGCTCCAACCCGCCAAATCCCACAACGGATCGGCGGCGTGGGAGTACTCCCAGTCGAGCAACACCAGGGTGCGGCCGCTTTCGATCAGATTGAACGTATGCAAGTCGCTGTGGCAAACGGCTACAGCGCCGGACGGAAGCGCCTCCAGAGCGGCCAAGCGCATGCGCGCCCCGGTTCGCAGAGTGACCGCGGAGCTGCCGGACGCCGCTGCGTTGCCGGAATCCGCTGCATTACCGGACGCCGCTGCAGAGTAATAATCGATCCAAGCTCTCGGACCCATCAGCCGGCCCTGCGCGGGCATCGGCAATGCGTGGATTCGACGAGCAAGCTCGGCCATCCGGGCGATGCTCGATTGGAGCCGCACTTCGGCGGAATTCCATGACCGACCCTCGACCCAACGCGAAATGAGAATCCCACGCTGCGGATCGCAGTACTCCAACACCGGCGCCAGGCCGCCGAGGACGGCGCTCTCGAGCACCCGCGCCTCCCAGGCACGGTCGAGCCCAAGAATACAGGGATTCGAACCCGACACTCGCAAGGCATAGGCGTTTCCGGCGCGCTGCACTCTATAGGTCTCGTTCACCAGCCCGCTGCTAACACGACGTATATCGATTTTCCCCGCGCCGGGAACATGGCGCGCGGCCACCGCCTCGAGCTCATCCGGCTGCATATGCCGGCAGCGGCAAGGTACGGCGCCACTGCCGCATGCCGATCACGATCAACACCAGGTACAGGCCGAACAGCAGCATGGTGAGATACAACCGGCGCGAGAGATAAAGGCACATGCTGACGGCATCGATCACCAGCCACCAATGCCAGTTCTCATACACTTTGCGCGCGACCAGATAGGTCGCGAACACGCTTGACCAGGTCACGAGCGAATCGACGAGGGGCCATGCGGCCGGAGTGAGTCGTCGCAGAAAATACCAGCTGATTATCGACAGCGCGACAACGCTCGCTAAAGCGGCCGCATGGCGCGCTAGCGGCCAGCGGCTCACGGCAAGAGCGCCCGCGCCTTTCCCATCTCGCCATTGCCAGAATCCGTAGACTGCCATCGCCGAGTAAAAGGCGTTCAATGCGGATTCCATATACAAGTGCGCACCGAAAAGCACCCACACATAAAGACAGGAACTGACGAAAGCGGCGATCCAACAGGTGATCTTTTGGCGGATTGCCAGCACCAGATAGGCCACCGCGAGCGCTGCAGCAAAAAATTCGACCCAACTCGTGTCGCGCCATGTACTCACGAACCGGGCGGGTCCAAGCCCGGAAGCACCTTGATGACGAACACGATTTGCGGGGCGCCCGCAGCACTTGCGGAGCGGGTCATCTCTTCCGTCAGAATCGCCATGACCTGCTCGAGCGGACCCCAAATCTGGGTCGCCAGCGCATTGGTATGCACGCTCAAAGCCGGGTGGGTGTTCAACCGGTCGATGAAGGCCTGGATGGGCGGCCGGAAATCGCCGGTCAACGGATACATGCTAATTTCTACGGCCGAACGCATTTGATGATTCACCCACTCCCTACGCCGGCATTAACCGGGTCAGGTTCAACGGGTTCGCAGGGCAACCGAGTATTCGATTTCCCGCGTCTCAGGCCTCTTAAGACCACCCCAAGGTTCGCAGGAAGTGTAGCCTGACGCTCGGATGCGTGCAAAACTCATGCGATACGCGGCGGAGACAACATTGCGGATTTTTCAGGTAGACGCTTTTACGGCAGAACGCTTCACCGGCAATCCGGCGACCGTGGTGCTCGACGCGGATGGCCAAAGCGATGCTACTTTGCTCGCGGTCGCACGGGAGTTCTCACACTCTGAAGTTGCCTTCGTGTTCGCAGCGACCGGCCCCGACTACGATGTTCGGCTGCGTTTCTTCAACGCCCGCAAGGAGATGCCCTTCGTCGGACACGCGACCGTGGCGGCACATGCGGTATTGCTCGCCTTGGGCAGGCGCGGCGGCGGCGCGTACCGCCAGCATTCGGGCACCGGCATCATTGAGGTCACCGCTCATCTCGAATCGCCCGGGGCGGCTCCGGGACCACTCATCGAATTTCGCCAGTCCGCCGCTGAACTGGACTCTCCTCTGCCGTTCAAAACGACGCTGCGCATTGCCGAGGCCCTGCGTCTTCCGGCGACGCAGCTGCATGAGGTAATGCCGGCGCGAATCGCCCGCAAGGGCAGCACGCGGCTGATCGTGCCTATTGCAGACCCCCGCCAATTGGACCTCCTCGCACCGAATTCCGAAACGCTCTTGTCGCTCGGCAACGAACTCGGAGCGGAGGGCTTTTTTGTGTTTGCGTTGAATCGAAAGGCTGATGAGTGGTCGACCGACTCGCGCATGTTCTGTCCGGCTCTGGGCATCCCTGAGGATCCGGTCAGCGGCAACGCACACGCCATGCTTGCGGCTTACCTTTGGGACCTTGGCCAATTTGGCAAATACTCTACAACCTTCATCGGCCGCCAAGGCCGCCAGATGAAACGGCCGGGACAGGTCAGCGTGAAGCTCGAGGTCGATCAGGGGAGCTTTGTGGCCGCGCATATCGGCGGCAATGCGGTTATCGTCAGCGAAGGCACATTGGCCCCATGAAAAAACGGTGCCGCTTTGACGCTTCGGCAGCCTCCGAAACGTCAAAGCGTCAAGCTTTTACAAAGCCAATTGGCCTGGGCGCACGCTCCAGGCAGCGCGGCTATCCTGCGGCCGCAGGCAAATCCATCTTCAGGGGGCTCGCCAGGGCTTCGACCTTCGCCTTCACGTCCTTGGCCGTATTGACCGCCTCCTCCAGGTTGCCCGCGGCAAACGCGGCCTGCGCCTTGGACCACAGGGAGCTTGCCTCGGCGCGGCCGCTGTTCGCCGCCGCGACATCGATTCCCGCGGCCGCTTTCTTGCTGGATTTCTTGCCGAGCAGGTCGAGGCGGTTTTGAATAGCAATGAGATCGGCTGGCAACGCGGCGGATAGGGCGGTCCACTCATCGTTGAGAGCTTTCAGGATTTGGTCCTTCTTGGCGGCCGCTGCCCTCGCCAGCTCCTGCGCCTCGTCCAGCACGGCCGGTCCTCCCGTCACCACTGCAGCATAGTCTTGCTTCGCGAACGATGCCTTGAGGGCATCGAGCTTGCCTTGCACGTCAGCCAATCGATCGGGAATGTACTTTGCGGACTCGGCGGACGCGGCAGCTATCGCCGTCTCGATGTCGCCGATGATTTTGTTTGCAGGTTCCTTCTGGCTGGAGCATGCAGCGAGCATGATCGCCGCCGCCGAAATGAGGGCGTATCGAGCGAATCGGTGGGCAGCGAATTGCATGGGGATCTCCTCTCCTGGTGACTGGGTCGCGCAACACACGCGCGGATTCTAGCTCAATTCGCGTCTTGCAAGCTCCAGCCACTCGGCCTGCGCGCGGCGATAGTGCGGTGGGCCCAACTTCGCACCGTCCAGCAAATCCTTGAGCTCCCGGTTCGCTGCCGCCAAGTTCCCGCGCCGCTTGAGCAGCAACCCATAGCGCAGACGCGCTTCAGCGCCCGGATATACCGGTGCGAGGCTTGCATAGACGCGTTCCGCTTCGTCCAGCGCGTCCTGCGCCTCGAGAGTTCGTGCATATAATAGGGTTGCATCTGCGGATTTGAATTCGGGATTGTAAAAGGTCAACCGTTCGAGCGCCGCGCGCGCTGCGGGGTAATCCTGTTTGTTGAATTGCGCGCGTGCCGCCCCCAACAGCAACGTCGGATCGTGCTCGAAAATGCCCTTCAATCCGCCTTGGTAGACCTCGACCGCTGCCTCGTATTGGCCGCGGTCGAACAGCTCTTCGGCAAGGCGGCGGCGCGCATCCACGTTGCCGGAAATTTCCACCTCCGCACTGGCGCGCCGCAGTTCTCGGTCCGGGTCGATCATCCGCCGTACGCCGCTCTTCGCACGCCGCGCCGTTCTTCCCCCCAGAACCTCCGGCAGAACCTCCACCACGACATAAGCGATGGAACCGACCAACGGTAACAACGCGATGGCCCAAATCCACAGCATGTTTCGCCCCGTCTTGATCACATGCACGATCAAGCCGGCCTGGATGGCGATCGACAGAATGGGAATGAGGTACAAGGTCGGCTATCTCCGGATGCCGCATTGTAGCGAGAATCGCAACCGCCCTTGCGGCTGTGCGAGCTAGCGCTCGGCTACGCGGATCCGCCGCTCAACTTGATGGCAGTTGGACCATCCGATATTCGACAGGGAATATCCAAGAATGCGCTGAGAGCGCGCATCGACGGTGACTTCCATTTCGCAGCCGTGGAATCCGGTCGGCGCGCCCGGCGGCTTTTGCGGAAGAAACCAAACATACACCCACTTCGTCGCCGATTGGTCGACCTTGCGCGGCTCGCCGAGCGCCTCCTGCAATCGGCTCACCGGTTTTCCGACGTTCTCAGCGGCGATACTCGGTACCGAACGAACGGCGTAACCGGAATGCCCGCAGCCGGCCAAAGCGAGGACTCCAAGCGCTGACGCCACTGCCGTGACACGCAACATAATTCGCACCCTGGTCTCTAGTTTTCGTGGGTCTCAAGTCTTGCCCCCAATGCAGGGCGTTGCCGCAGACTCAAGTCGCAGAATGGAAATCTAGCGGGTATGCGCGCCGATTATGTAAACGTAAGCCGTGCGTCATGCCGCGCGGCAGATCTTCCGGATGATGCACGGCCATGATCAACGTCGATCGCCGCATCACCTGTTCCAGCAATCGCTTCATGATGGTTCGCTGAGTAGGATCGAGGCCGGTCAGCGGCTCATCCAGCAGCAAGATCCGCGCGTCTGCGGTCATCGCGCGTGCGATGAGCGCGCGACGCAGTTGCCCGTACGACAACTCTCGCGGCCGATGCGTGGCGACCGACTGGAGGCCGAAAAATCTCAGCCAATGTGTCGCGGCTCTGCGATCTTCCGCGGTGGGGCGATCCACGAGACCGATACTCGCGTATCGGCCGCTTGCCACCAGATCCAGGACGCTGACGTTCACGGCATAGTCGCTTTGCAGCTCCGGAGAAACGTAACCGATCTGCCGCTTCCATTCCGCGATCGATGTGCCCTTGGGAAAACCGGCTCGCTCGATGTGCCCCCCCAGGGCAGGCGACAAATCGCCATACAGCAGCTTCAAAAAACTCGATTTGCCGGTGCCGTTCGACCCATATACCGCCCAGTGCTCGCCTTTTCGCAGCTGCCAATGCAGGTCGCGCAGCACCAACCTGTAATCGAGATACAAATCGACACGAGACATCTTGATCAGGACCGAAGCGCCCGCCGCTTTTCGAGCCCGCCCATGTCCCCGCGTGCTCTCCCCCGCGCGCCTTGCGAGACCCTTGAGATCGGATGCGCGCAAGCGCCCGAGCGCATGCACCTCTCCCTCTGCCAGCTCCAGCATGCAGCGCGTGCCGCGCGGCACGTCGATCGCTCTATGCGCGGTTGCCACCCACGACTGGCCGCGGCGCGATGCCGCACGGAGCACCCGGTCGATGCGCCGCCGATAGACCTCGTCCAGCCCATTGTAAAACTCGTCCAGCAACAGCCAGTCCGGATCCTGAACGAGGGCGCGTGCAAGCAAGGCGAGCCGCTTCTGTCCATACGACAGGGTCAGGAATTCACGGGCTGCATGACGGGCGATGCCGCCGATCCGCAAAGCAGCGGTCACGCGTTTGGCCTGCGCCGCAGTAACAGGCAGGAGCAGCAGGTCCGTGCGATGCAATCCGGTCGCGACCAAATCGCGGACGGTCAGATTCCAACCATAACGCGCGTATTTGTCCTGAAGTTCCGCGCCCACGTACGCAACCCGCCGCTTGGCGTCGATCAGATCGATCTCTTGAAGGCCGTTGCGATAACTGCGGCCGCCGTCTCGCGGCGGGTCCGCACCGGCAGGAGTGGGCCAGACGTCGCCGCTCAGCAGCTTGAGCAGCTGCGTCTTGCCGGCGCCGTTGTCGCCGAGCAGCGCCCAGCGCTCCCCGGGCCGCAGACGCCAGGAGACGTTGCGCAAGACCCATTTGTCGCCGCGGCGCACGCTCACCGCGCGCAGCAAGATCGCGAGCTTGCCCTTCATCTTTGGCTGGCCCGCCAGCAGCCGTTCGCTATGCTCGCGCGGCACTCCCGTGCCAGTTTGATCAAATGCGCCTCCAAAGTCAGGCGCGCCCAGCGATGCCGCTCGACCGCCACGTCATCGTAAACGGCACGCGTGAGATCATCGAGAGTGGCGGATCCGAGGCGCTCCAAGGCCCACAGTACCTTAGCCTCGCGGGCGAGGCGATGCGCGCGCAAGGCGGCGAGGATCTCCTTCGCGCGTTTCATGACGCCGCCGTGTCCGGGGGCGATGCGCTCGAAGTCATGCGATGCGAGTCTGTCCAAGGATTGCAAATATGCCGACATGTCGCCGTCGGGCGGCAAGATCACCGGCGTCACTCCTTCGAGCACGTGATCGCCGGTGAACAGCAGCCGCTCGCGTTCCAGCAGTCGGGAGGCGGCAACCCGATGAGCTTGGCGCCGGTGAGCTCGGCGAGGGGGCTCGCCAGCGGCGAATGATCCGGGTGAGTGTGAGTGACGATGATCCACCGAATGGCCGACCCGGCCTCTGACATAATAACATTCAAGTGCCGTGCGTCGGCGGGACCCGGATCGAGCACAGCAACTTCGCGGGATCCGAGCAGGTAGGTGTTGGTACCGGGGCCCGTCATGAGGCCCGCATTGCCGGCGACGATACGGCGGATGCCGGGCGCCAGAGTTACGCGCTTCTCGACGGGCGTCATGGCGAATATGATAGGGCTGGCTTTCGGCACGGTTGGGCGATTTCTTCTTTTTTGATTAAATTTTTTCGCGCTGCCGGCGGACAAACTCTAGGCGCGCGTGTTTTTGCGAATATTTCGCGAGTCAGTGACCTCGGTCGCATTTCAAGATAGTTGCGATGATCAGCGGAGCAGCTACACTGGGAGACATGTCAAAGTCACCGAACGCCAGAAGAATTGGTGGTCCACTGTCTTGGGAACAAATGGCACGCCCGGACACGGAGCAGTGTCAGCGATTCTTGGCTGAGTCGCTAGCTCTGCTGCTGGCAGACTTGCTGCGTTCGGTGTTGTCCGATGCCAGCCCTGCTGTCCCGGCGGATGAGTCGGCGGTCGAGCGCTATCGCAATCTGGCTGACTCCTTGGCGGACGGCGAATCGCGACGCCGCACCAGCTTGGGGATCACCCGCGCCGGTCTCGCAAAGCGTTGTGTGACTTGGCTCAAATTATTGTTGACCCCGCCGCCGAACGCGCAGTCCACTGCCGCAATGCGTGAATTCGTCGACGCCTTGGGGCTGTTTCCGGCGCTCTTCGACAGCGAGCCGTCCGCCCGCTCACGGCGCGCTCGGCTTACCTGGCTATTAACCCATGATAGACGGCTGGATGCCAGCACCCGTGAGGCGGCCACCGCCCTCATCGAGGCCTGCGAGCATCTAGGGGTTCTCCTCTGGCCGGATGCCGAGACCGCCTGATCGCGGCGGAGTCATTTCCGTGCAAGTCCCTGAACAGGCGTATAATACCGGGCTCTTCTGGTGAGCCGGAAGGCCGGAGCTTTGAATGCAAACATCCCCCACACCGCCAACTGAACCTACCGCGCAGCTGCCTCCCGATAAGTCGCGCTTCAAGTTTCAGAAATTGCTGCAGCCCTTCACGATAGAGCGCGGCATTGCAACGCCCATC